>JBFWOK010000044.1:0-40565 GCA_050250555.1 Limisphaerales bacterium | reverse complement strand
TGCGCTTGGAACCGAGCTCGAAACTCTTTGAGGCGAAGAACCCGCATGACGAGCAAGACTGCATCCGAGGCAATTGCCAGATTGAACTCTGAAAGCATAGCTCTCGCACGCCGCATCCGGGTTCTCACAGCCCAAATGGTCCATCGGGCCAACGCCTCCCACGTTGGTGGCTGCTTCTCAATGGCCGACCTACTCGCAGTTCTCCACTGCGGGATACTTCGGGTCCGGTCAACCGAACCTGGATGGGCGGACCGCGACCGCCTCGTCCTCAGCAAGGGGCACGCGACCGCAGTCCTCTACGCCACCCTCGCCGAGCGCGGATTCTTCCCGGTCGCCGAACTCGAAACTTACGGCCAGGACGGCTCACGCCTCATGGCCCACGTCAGTCACAAGGTCCCAGGCATCGATTTCAGCACCGGTTCCCTCGGCCACGGACTGCCCTTCGGACTCGGCAAAGCCCTCGCCGCCCGCCGCGATCGCCGGACCTGGCGCGTCTTCACAATCCTCAGCGACGGCGAACTCGACGAGGGATCCAACTGGGAAGCCATCCTGCTCGCCCCTCAGCACCGCCTCGACAACCTCATCGCCGTCGTCGATTACAACAAAATTCAAAGCCTCGGCTCGGTCTCCGAGGTCGCCGATCTCCACCCGCTCGCGGACAAGTTCCGCGCGTTCCGCTGGGCCGTGCGAGAAGTCGACGGCCATGATCACGCCGCCCTCCGACAAGCCCTCGACTCCGTGCCTTGGGAACCCGGCCACCCCTCCTGCCTGATCGCCCACACCACCAAGGGCAGGGGCGTCGATTTCATGCAGGACCAGCTCGCCTGGCACTACAAATCCCCCAACCCGGACCAACTCGCCGAAGCGCTGCGTCAGCTCGGTTGCCCGGATTGAGGAACTCGAACCCAGCCGACATGCGGACCGCCTTCATCCAGGAACTCATCCGCCAGGCCAGGATCCATCCCAGGATTTTCCTGGTGGTCGGTGACCTGGGCTATTCCGTGGTCGAACCGTTCGCCGAGGAGTTTCCCGACCGTTTCCTCAACGCGGGTGTCGCCGAACAGAACATGACGTCCCTGGCGGCGGGCCTCGCCTCCGAAGGGTGGCACGTCTTCACCTATTCGATCGCGAACTTCCCAACCCTCCGTTGCCTCGAACAGATCCGGAACGACGTCTGCTACCACCGCCTCCCCGTCACGGTGGTCGCCGTCGGCGCCGGCCTCGCCTACGGAAACCTCGGATTCTCGCATCACGGTATCCACGACATAGCCGCGCTGCGCCCGATGCCCCACCTCACCCTCCTGAGCCCGGCGGATCCCGGCGAGACCCGCCAATCGGTCCGGTGGCTCGCCCAGAACCCCGGACCGTCCTACCTCCGTCTTGGGAAGGCCGGCGAGAAAACCCTCCACGACCTCTCAGAAGGGATCATGAATCCCCTGACCGTCCGCCACGCGGCTCCCGGGTCACCGGTCGCCCTGGCCGCCACCGGATCCGTTCTCGCCGTCGCCCTGAAGGCGGCGGACACGTTGGCCGCGCGGGGCTGCCAAATCCCTGTCTATTCGTGCGCCTGCCTCAAACCCGCGGATACGACGACCTTTGCCTCCCTCTGGGCGCATGCGGCGATCGTCACCCTGGAGGAACACGTCCTGGCCGGAGGGTTCGGTTCGCTGCTCCGCGAACTGGCACCCGATGGCGTCCGCTTTCGCAGCTTGGCCGTCCCCGAGACGCTGACATCGGTCGTGGGTTCCCAGGAGTACCTGCGCCGCCAGGCCGGTCTGACCGCCGAAACCATCGTTGAGACCGTGGAATCGCTCGCGTTCCGGTCGCCCCGGACGGGGCTTTCCGACGATTCCCAACGACCGAATCCAAGGTGACCCTGGGTTCCTTCCACCTTCGTCCCGAACCAATACCCGTGGGACCAACCGGTACCCGAACCACGGCCGAAAGACCGGCCAATCACCGAACCAAGGTCCGGAGGACCGGCCTGTCTATAGACCGGGGTCCGGAATGTATCCCAAGCCCCAGCGGGGCGGCCCAAGCGATGCCCGTCCGACCTCGATGCCGCATCGTGGGTCCCCGCGCCCGCCGCCGCGCGGGCCGCTCCTACGGAGCTTGGGATTCCTGGGGTCCGATCGTTGCTATAGACCGGTCGCCCCGGACGGGGCTTTCCGACGATTTCCACCGACCGAATCCAGGGTGACCCTGGGTTCATTCCCACCAATCCTTTGGGAAGTCGGAGCCCTTTGTCCCATTCCATCATTCAGGCGGTGCAAAGACATAACGGAGGTCATAGCGGACTGCGAAGCGTTCGAGGATTTGTCGGTACTCCTCCGCGAACGATCGTTTCGCGTGATGGATCTGCTGCCGCTCGATGTACCGAATGACACTCCCAATCTGGGAATGCGAATACGAGAACGCCCCAAAGCCCTCCTGCCATGAGAATCGACCGGCGACCCAACCTTTCTCTCGGGTCCATTTGGCCGAAGCTGCCTTCACATCACGAACCAGACTGGAAAGGGCACAATCAGGCTTCAGTCCGACGAACAGGTGGACATGGTCGGGCATCGAGTTGATCGCCAGCATTTTCTGGCCATGCCGCTTCACAACGCCGGTCATGTAGCCGTGCAGTTCATCTCGACGCGATTCCGGCAAGGCCGCTTCTCGGCCTTGCACAGCAAACACAACCTGGATGTAGATCTGGGTGTAGGTGTTGGCCATTCGGAAGGAGCATCGTTCGCACAGGGGTTTCTCCAACATCGTTCCAAGGCCAAAGTCCCCAAAATGCAAATATTCTCAACGCTCCCTTGACGAACCCGCCGAAATTCCTCGCCAACCCAAGGTCCGTAGGACCGGCCTGTCGATAGAACGCGATCCGAAATGTATCCCAAGCCCCAGCGGGGCGGCCCAAGCGATGCCCGTCCGACCTCGGAACCGCATCGTGGGTCCCCGTGCTCGCCGCCGCGCGGGCCACTCCTACGGAGCTTGGGATTCCTGGGGGCCGATCGTGGCTATAGACCGGTCGCCCCGGACGGGGCTTTCCGACGATTTCCACCGACCGAATCCAGGGTGACCCTGGGTTCCTTCCACCTTCGTCCCGAACCAATACCCGTGGGACCAACCGGCCGCCGAACCAACATCCGCGGGACCGACCGGAACCCGAACCACGGCCGTATACGGGTCCATCACCAAGCCAAGGTCCGTAGGACCGGCCTGTCGATAGAACGCGGTCCGGTATGTTTCACAAGCCCCGTTGGGGCGGCCCAAGCGATGCCCGTTCCGGAGGCGATGGCGGGCCAAGGGTGCCCGTGACCTTTGGCCCACGGGCCGCCCCACAAAGGGGTTGCAGGGATTCTCCCAGCCGAATCCTCGGCGCACCCCCGCCGATAAACCGTCCATTCCGTGAGATTGGCCCCTTGCCCCTTGCCAACGTTGGCCCCGCATAGTTGATTCCCGAGCCATTGGCGCCCGCGATATGAAGCCGTCACCCTCCGCTTGGGATTTCCGCACTTTCGCCCTCGTTCTGATCGTTGTCGGGTCGGCGATGCCTTGGGGGCGAGCCCAAGCCCAAGGAATCACCTCGCAGCCTCCCCTCGCCCACTTCCGCTTCGACGAAGGCGTTGGAACGACCACCGCCGACACACGGGGAACGTTCATTGGCCAGTTGTCGCAGGGCGCCTCATTCAACGCCGACGGGATCGCCGGCGCGTGCCTCGCCCTGAACGCCGAGCAGTCCGGCACCGTGAACTTCGGCGACGTTCTTCCGCTCACCAACACGGCCTTCTCCATCTCGGTCTGGTTCAAGACGCCCCCGGGTGACACCACGCCGGAGGCCATGATTTTCAGCAAGCACCGTCCTTGGATTGAGAATGGCTACTACGTTCTTCTCAACGGGGGAGGCGGCACGGTGGCCGGATACGGGGGTCTCGACGCGAAGTTCTACACTTCGGCAACCGTGAACGACGGCCAATGGCACCACGGTGTCCTGGTGGTTACAGGGACGGGTGAAATACGCTTCCACCTGGACGGTGGTGCGGCATTGGCGACAGCCCAAGGCGGGAGTGTCGTTCCATCGCCGGCGGATTTCATGATTGGCGGCGCGGATCCCCCGCCCCCTGCGCGCCGATTCAACGGCCGAATCGATGACGTCCAGATCTACGAAGTCGCCCTCGATGGCGAGTCGATTGACTTCCTCCACACCCACCCCGGACTCAATCTCGCGCAGAGGGACTTCACCTCGTTCCAGCCCGAGGCGAGTCCGATAAGTGCCATTCGCGATCAAGTCTACTCAGCCTCTTGGGGGGACTACGACCGCGATGATCGTCCCGACCTTTTCCTGGCAACACTGACCGGAAACGGACCGATCCTGTTTCGAAATCAAGCCGCAGGATTCGCGGACGATTCAAATTCCCTTGCCGCGGATCCAACCCTGTCGCGAGCAGGCGCCGTTTGGTTTGATGCCGACAACGACGGGGACCTCGACCTATTCGTCGCAACGACTGCCGCGCAAGCCGATCACCTCTACCTCAATCTCGCGGACGGCAGGTTCGAGGAAATCGCTGACGTCGCGGGCGCAACGGGTCAGGCGTTTGGCCAGGCAATGGTCGTCTCGGATTTCGACCGCGATGGGAAGCCGGACCTCTTCGTCGCCAATGGTGGCGGCAACCGTGCTGAACCAAATCTCTTTCTTCGAGGAACGTCCCCGGGTTACTTCGAGCGGGAAACGGATGGCGAATTGGTCCAAGAGACACTTTTCTCGTCCGGCGCAGCGGCCGGGGACTACGACGGCGACGGTTACATGGACCTTTTCGTGGCGAATATCTGGGGGCGCAGTTCGCTGTTTCACAACACCAGAGACGGCGGATTTCGGCGGGTGACAGACTCGGCGGCAGCGCCGGAATCCGATACGAGTGGTGCCTCCTCCGCGGCCTGGGCGGACTGGGATAATGACGGGGATCTCGATTTGATCGTCATCAACGGCCAGCCTGCCGCGCTATTTCGCAACGAGGGGAACGGAAGATTTCTGCGACTCCCTGGCTTGGCGTTGACCGGGGAAGGCCAAACAAGTTCCGGAGTCGTTTGCGCTGACCTGGACAATGACGGGTTTCAGGACCTGCTCATCGCTCGTCGATTCGGCCGTCCTTTGTTGTACCGCGGAAGCGGCAGCGGAGGATTCTCCCTGGTTCACGCAGATCCCCTCGCAAACCATGAAGCCGGAGCCAATGGAATTGCTTTGGCGGATTACGACTTGGACGGTGATCTGGATGTCCTTCTGACCAACTGGGAAAGCCAGGCCCCGCCCACTTTGTTCCGAAACCAGTCCTCCTCGAATTCCTGGCTTCGAATCCGGCTCGTTGGCGGGCCTTCCCAGCGCGATGGGATCGGCGCCGTGATCCGAGTCGAAGCCACGCTGCGCGGCATCCGCACCACCCAGATGCGCCAAATCGGCGGCGAAGATTCCCAAGGTTCCCAGGAATTTATCGCCCATTTCGGCCTGGGAGACGCGGACGACGTTCATCGCGTCGTGGTCAATTGGCCATCGGGAACCATTCAGGAGCTTCTTCAAATCCCCGGGCGACAACTACTCATCGTCCGCGAAAGCGATGCGCCGGAGATCGTGTTTTCTCCGAATGCCGGATCCTTCACGAACCAAGTCGAAGTCACTCTGAGTTCCGTGGCGCCTGGCGCCATCATCCGCTACACCACCGACGGATCGGAACCAACGCTCGACAGCGCGACTTATTCGGGTCCCCTCACGATCACCAAGACCACCACGGTCAAGGCCCGGCTTTTTCTCAACGGCTTTCCGGCGAGCGAAACGCTCTCGGCTCAATACCAGGCGGACCCCGGCGTCTCCATCATTCCCCCGGGCGGTGATTTCACGAACAGCGTTTCGGTGTCGGTGGCGACCCGCCTTCCCCAGGTCGTCCTCCGATACTCCCTGGACGGAACCGAGCCCACCGAGGCTTCGACGGCGTACTCGGGGCCGATCACCCTCGCGTCGAACGCCACGGTCCGAGTGGTCGCCTATTTCAACGGGTTCCCCGTCAGTGAAACCGTGTCGGGCACGTTCCGGCGGGTCTTCGTCTTTCAGGACGATGGCATCCCGGCGGCTTGGCGGGAGCAGTACTTCGGACCCGATTTCCGGTACGACCCGCGAGCCCACCCATCCAGCGACCCCGACCGGGACGGCTCGGACAACCGGCAGGAATTCCTCGCCGGTTCGGACCCGCTCGACGCGGCGTCGGGCTTCCGCATCGGGTATCGCGCCCTGCCGGAGATCCGGTTCCCCACGGTTCCCGGACTGACGTACCGGATCCTGCGGCGCCATTCCCTGACCGATCCGACCGCCACCGTTCTCCAGGAGTCCATGGCGACGGGCGAATCGATGCGGTTCGTCGATGAATCGCCCGACGCGTCCCCCAATCCGTCGTTCTATCTGGTCGAACCCATCCGCTGATCCGCGACAGCGTCAGGGAGCGTCGGCCCAGTTGAAGTAACCGATGAACATCTCCTCCCAGCTCTGTTCCCCGAACTTCACCGACGCCGAGGGATCGGGGTTGTAGGGATTCTTCGCGGAATTGTCCCAGGCGCCCGTCATGACGATCCGGGTTCCCACCGGCAACCGCTTGGGTTCCTCCAGCCGATAAAGCGTCTGCCAGTCGAACCGGTAGAACGGCACATTCAGCAATACTTCACGGCTGGAATCCGGATAGACCGCCTCGAACCGGAACCAGCGTCCGCGGTAGTGCATGTGAGGGCTGAACTCGTAGACAACCCCGTCGCGCGGCATCACGAACTCCGCCTGCGCCGGGTGATTGTCGACTCGCGGCGGGATGGTGAACGACGTCGTGTAGGCGGCCGCGGTCCGCAGTTCCCGGGTCGGAGTGCCCTCGGCCAGGTACAGGCCCACCTCGGTCTGGTCGGTCTCCGGCTGCCCCGTCGCCGTGTAGTGCATCTGGAAGACCATGAACGCGTTCTGCTTGAGGAATTTTCCAGTGCCGCCCGGGTACTCGACCTGCTCCATCCCCGGCACGTACGCCGCGAAATAGCCTCCCAGCCCGGCCCGGATTTGAAGGACGTCGTTGAAGCTCGACGCGTTGAACACCAGCACGTGGTGGACGACCCGGGCGTTCCCCGGGCTCACCACCGCCGCGCGCAACCAGACATCCCGGCCGAACGGATTGGCGACCACCAGGTAGCGGTAGTCCACCGTCCCCGACGCGGGAATCGTCTGGGGTTCGACCTTCACGACCTGATCCGGCGTTCCCAGCGGCCATTTCACCGCGGCCGGCGGCGCCTGCTCGGCCAGCGGATCCCCGCCGTCGCCCTTCGGCGCGCCCCGATCGATCCAGTCGACGAGCATCGCCAATTCCTCGCCCTTCAGCATTTCGTCGTTGTGATAGGCCTGCGGCCGGCGATCCGCATGCCACGGCGGCATCCGCCGGGTCAGGATCTCGTCCTTCATCAACGGCGCGTAATCCCGGACGATCGTGTGGTTGGTCATCGCCCAGGGAGCGATGTTGCCCGGGCTGTGGCAGGGGACACACGACTTCTGGAGGAGCGGCGCGATGTCCTTCGCGTAGGTCCGCGTCCCGTGCCCGGGATTATTCGCCAGGGGGGAACCGTCCGAAACCGTGTCGCGGACGAGAACCCGCTGCCCGTCGAGAAACCGGTTCAACGCATCCTCCGTCAGCGCCTGGCGCGCCGGCGACTCGCCGTTGGGCACCGAATCCCCGAGGCGGCCACGGTAGACCACCGACCAGCGGGCGGGATTCAGGACCATCGCCTCCGGCACCGACGTCACCCCGCAAGCGCGCGTCACCGCCCCGCCTTCATCCTCCAGAATGTCCACCCCGAGACCGAGCCCCGCCGCCTCGGCCGCCAGCCTTTCGCGGTCCGCGACTCCGCCGACCGCCAGCACCCAAACCCGGACTCCCGGCATCGCCTTCCATGCGTTCAAGCCGACCACCTGTTCCCGGAGGCCCGCGAGATCGGGTCCCGCGAACACGAGCACGACCGCGCGGGCATCGCTTTGGTAGAACAACTCCCGCGCCTCGCCCTGGCCGTCGAGCAACCGAAAGTTCGACACCTCGACGGGAACGACGCCCTGAAGGAGTCGCATCCGGTAGAAATTCTGGGGTCGGGTGGTGCACGTAGGATCGAACAGGAGCACGGGCCCGTTCGCGGGCGCGACCGTGGCGATGGGCTGCCATTCTTGTCCCTCGTTGAGGAACGATTCGACGGCCTCCACCGAGTACTCCTGACCGTCGTCACCCTTCAGCATCAGGCGCATCGTGCCGCCATCCCGCACCATCCCCACTTCGGCCTCGCCGCCCAGCGCCGCGCCCCCCATCCCCCAGAGGCTTCCCCAGACAGCCATCATCACCGCGCATGCCCGACTCCTCCTCGACGGATTCAACTCCAAGAAATTCACGCCGGGAATTTGTTGCCGGGGACGGCAACGCGCAAGCATCGGTCTACTCCTCCCTTCATGACGTCTTCTCCTACACGGACCCTCGCGGTTTTGCCAGTGGCATCCGGAGGACGAGGCCGCTTCAACCACCCCCAACCACCAGGGTGGACTCCCCTTTGGGCAGGTCGAAGCACACGACGACCCGATCTCCCTCCCGGACCCAGGTTCCCGAACGCAGGTCCAGTCGGCGGCTCACCTCCCGCATCCCGACCGGCGCTCCTCCCACCGAGATCTTCGGCTCGATTCCGGCCGGCGACGGGGTGGCCGCGGTGAAATCCGGGGCTCCGAACGGGGCTTGGAATCGAACCGTCCCACCCTCCCGGCGAATCCGGGTCAGTTCACGGGCCGCCCAATACCGGGCGATCTCCGCCAGCTTCATCCAGAGCACGTTATCGAAGCGCCGGTGGAGCCGGTCCACCACTTCCTGGAAGATCCTGAAGCCGCGCTCTTCGCCGTTGAACCAGATCCCGGTCCAGTGGGCCAGAAGGCAGGCGGGTTCGCCGCGTTCGATCACGTCCACCAGCCGACCCGATGTCCCATCAGCGGTGATGAAACGGTCCGCGCCCTCCGGCTCGGTGTTGTCCCAGCCTCCGGTCCAATCCCCCGTGCACGCCACGATGCTCACGACGCATCGCGGATCATCGCCTTCGAGGCCACCCGCGTACTCCACCCGGGGCGCGACGCTTTCCGTGCCCCGATCGTACAAGTGCCTGAAGTAGTGGGGCACCTCCACCTTGAAGACGTCCCGGAGCGATTGCATCGACGCCTGCGCCAGCTGGGGGAGGGCCCGGCTCCCGAATCCACCCGGCGTCGTCACCCCTTCGCAGGGCAGCCCGACTTCGCGGAGTATCCTCAGCGCGTAGGCCAGGTAATCGCCGATCTCGTCCGCGGACCGTCCCGTCGTCCAGTCCCAATTCTCCATGAACTTCAGACTTCGATCCGGGTAGGGATGACCGGTCCGGGTGTCGATCACCCGCGTGTGGGTCACCATCTCCGGATGAATGTCCCAGTTGGGCATCATCACGGTCCGGACGAGATCGAGGCTCGCGGCCAATTCCTTGGCCGACCAGCCGGGGAGCTCGCGATCCAGCCGTCCGACGCACGCCGGATACGGCACGATGCTGTATTTCCCCTTCACACCCCGGGACGCGCACCACTCGCCGAACTTCCGCACGAACGCGTCCGGAATCTCGTCCGACCATTCCTTCCAGTTCCGACGGTAGACCGCGTTCGCTCCCTGGAACGCGGCGTCGAACTGCGGCATCGCGAACTTGTTCAAGTTCACCAGGCAGGTGGAGTCGTCGATGATGAAGCTCAACGGCACCCGGCCCCTTGGATTCAGCACGGCGACGTCCGGATCGGTTTCGGGGCGTACCCCCGGGATCTGCGCCCACAGGCGATGCCCGGCGCCCGAGGTCGCCATCGCTCCCGCCACTCCCAAGCCGGATTTGAGGAAGGACCGGCGCGTCGCTGTTTTCATCGCTTCTCCTCCTCCTCGTCGACGAATTCGTCCGCCGGATCAAAGGGCGGAATCGGGATGTTCAAAAGACGGAGCCGTCCCACGGCGCGATGACGGCAACCCGGCTCGATGTAGATCGCGGTCAGCGGCCGGACCGGGACCCGCTCGCCGTCCAGTTCCAAAACCCCCTCCCCCTCCAACACGACGTAGATCTCGGTGGTCCGCTGGTGATGGTGCGTTTCGGAATCCGCCTTGATGTCCACGAGATGAACCGACGCCTGCGCGCCGGGTTTCCCGCCGAACGCGCGTCGGGCCTGTCCGCAGGGACAACCGACCGCGGGAAGCGCATCCAATTGGGCGATCGAATAACGGGGCATGGCGCGAACCCTGCCACGCCGAGGGACCCAAGTCACCTCACCTGGTTGCAAGCCATCGCCCCTCCTCCATCTTGTGCCCCCGGACGCGTTATGCCTCCATCCCCCGACACCTTGCCCGCCACGGGGCCTCGAACTCCCATCTCCACTCCCAGCCCAAGGGGTCCCGTCCGGAACCCGCGCGCTCGCATGATGCTTTGGATTCTCGTCGGCACGATCGGAGCCTGGCTCGCCTATGTCCTGATCGTGTTCTGGGCCTTGCGTTCCGACGCGGTCCGCGGGGCCGTCAACCGCCATCCGGATCGGTTCTTCATCACCTGGCGGTCCGCGTCGTCGTGGATCCCCGGATCTTTCCACGTCGAGGGCGTCCAGTTCGTCGGCCAGGGAACCGACAGCCAGTATTTCGGCAACCTCCGCGAAGCGCGTTTTCATGTGCGCCTCCTGCCCCTGCTCCTGTTCCGCAGGGAGATCTCCGTGGGGACCTTCCACGGCCGAGGAATCGAGTTCCAGTTGCGGCGACCCTCCGAAAGCGGCGCAACCAACGCCGCCGGACTCGCCGTCGCGCCACCGATTCCTGGAATCGAAACCCTTCCCCGCCGCACCGCGCCGCGCAGGAGCCGGGGCCGGCCCTCCTGGTGGATCCGTATCGACAAGATCGACTTCAGCGAGATCGAACGGATCTGGATCCACGGCACGCGCCTCGAAGGTCCAGGCACGCTCGAAGCCGCCCTGGACATGCAGGTGGCGGGCCCGTTCCACATCCGCGCCCGGCACCTCGAGTTTCCGGAAGCCACCGTCTCCCACAACGGCGCCGGAATCGCCTCCGGACTCGCCCTCAACCTTTCGGGCGACTTGGGCCCGCTGACGTTCGGGGTCGACGACGTTCCCGGGGATCGCCTGTTCGAATTCATCTCCGCCGAACTTCGCCTCGCCGGGGACATCGGCCCCACCGCGCCCTCCGAGGCGTCCGCGGCGTCCGAGGCTTCCTGGCTCGGCGATTTTCTCCCGGCCGGCTCGGGGGTCAGCCTGACCGGAGGCGACATCCGATTGGACGCCGATCTTCGCACCCACGCCGGCGGTCCGATCCAGGGCGAAGTGCGCCTCGCTGGCGACACCGTCTCCGCGCGCATCCGGGACGAAGACTACGAGGGCTCCCTTCGCCTCGGAGCCCGGCTCGTGGACGGCGCGGGCGGCCCCGGCGTGCTCCACGTCCGGGACACGGAACTCGTTCTGACCAATCTCCACGTTCCCGCCATCCCCAGGGACACGCAGGAGGGCTGGCACGCGACCATCGCCGTTCCCGACGGACGCCTCGACCTGACGAACAAGTCCTGGCGCCTCGACGGCCGGTTCCATTTGGAGATGCGGGACACCCGCCCGGTCCTCGCAATCCTCCGAAGCCAGCCGGACGCGCCGGGCTGGCTTCGCCTGATGCCCACCCTCCGGGACATCGAAGGTTCCGGAAAGATCGTGACGTCCCGCGACCTTACCCAGATCACGGACGCCGCGCTCAACGGGAAAAGCACCGAGTTCCGCGCCGAGCTGCTCCTGGCACCCGGTCCGCTGAAGGGGATCGTCTACGCGCGGTACGGCCTCGTCGCCGCCGGCTTCGACAAACGATCGCCCGAGAAACCGCGATGGAGAGTGTTTGGCGCCAAAGACTGGTTCGAGAAGGCCCGGACCAATCCCTTCGCGCCCCCGGATCCAGACGACAGGGAGGACGAGGGGGAGGACGGGCATTTCTAAGCATTCCCATGTGTCCCATGTGTCCCATGTGTCCCATGTGTCCCATGTGGTTAAAGAAACCCCCAAAGGAAACACCGACGGATCCCATGGAGGAGAGGTGCACCACCGAGAGCAGAGAGATCCGAACGAGGAAGCCGTCGAGTACGAGTACGAGTGCGGGTGCGAGGTCGCGTAAGTGTGCGAGGTCGCGTACGATGCCCAGACGTCCTGGGAATCAGGCGGCGCCCCAAACCCCGATGCGCCCAATTGGGGACCGCCCTGATCTCCGGATAGGGGCGCCTGGGAGAAAGCGATCCCACCACGAAGGCACGAAGGACACGAAGTAAGCATGATTCGTTCCGGCCTCGGCAATCCGCTATAGGTCAATCCCGATCAGGGACTCGCTTCCGCCTCTCCCTTCGTGCTCTTCGTGCTCTTCGTGCGCTTCGTGGTTTCTTACGCGGGGTTTTGGGGACCGGGTGCGGGATTGACGCGGGAAATGCCTGCTGCCAGCTTGCGGCCCGTCGGAGCCAAGAATTAACGGTGAACGGTGTCGGTAGACAGGCTGTGGGTTGAGGAGACTTCTCGGCCAACCTTCGTGACGCTGCGGGCGCAGCTCCCCTTCCACTGATTTTTCGAGGCAAGGACACGCTGATCATGAATGCCGCCAGATTGTTTGTGGGCAATCTCTCCTACAACACCGCCGAAACGGATCTGACCGAACATTTCTCCAAGGCCGGAGACGTCCGCGCCGTGGATGTCGTCTTCGACAAATTCACGGGCAAGTCCCGCGGTTTCGCATTCGTCGAAATGGGAAGCCCGGAGGAAGCGAACCGTGCCGTCGAGCAGTTTCACAATCAGGAATTCCAGGGGCGCAACCTGACGGTCAATGTGGCGCGCCCCAAAGAGGATCGCCCTCCCCGGCAGGGGGGTGGCGGTGGTGGCGGTCACCGCGGAGATCGTGGCAACCGCGGAGACCGTGGCGAACGCCGGTCCTACGACGATTCGTACTGATCCGCCGGAAGCGGCGGGTGTTCGGCTCCGTTGTCCCGCCGACGATCCGGTCGGCTCCCCGGCATCCGATACCTTGGTCGGCTGGGAGCGGGTGTTTCGGGGACCCGGCCAAAAGGTTTGACACCTTTCTTACCGGCTACCTAGCTTCCGCCAACGCATATGTCGGAAACGCCTCCCAGCTCTCCAGTACCGCCCACGCCGGGCGAGGCATCCAAGGTCCAACCGAAAAAGGAAACGGTCCGGATCGCCCTGCCACCCAAGCCCACGGCGGCGCCCACGGTGCGCCTTCCGGCTCCGGCCGCGGCACCGGCGGGACCCTCCGCGGCCGCCGCGGCTCCCAAAGCTCCAGCGCCGCCGGCGGGAGCTCCAACCGCCGGTCTTTCCCGACCCGCCGCCGCCGCTCCGGCCAGCGCGAGCGCTCCCGCCGCGCCCATGCCGCGACCCATGGTCGCCCAGTCCTCGATGGGCGCCGGAATCAGCGGCCTCGACAAGGGCCTCGCCATCGCCGCGGCGGTTTGTGGCCTCGCGTTCCTGATCCATGTCGTCGTGATCGCCCTCGGAATCACCATCGAATGACCGACCCGGGGGGATCGCCTCCTCCCAGCGAACCGCGAAAACCAAACCGCAAGCCGCGAGCTCATTCGGACTCCGGTCCACGTCGTCTAAAACCCGCGCGACCTTCGTTCCCCAAATCACCGCTCCCCGAATCCCAAATCCGAATCGTTCCCTTCGCACCCAACGAGCACTATGGCGTCCCACCTCATCAAATCCCTGACCGGCACCACCTTTGAAGCCGACGTTCTCAAGGCCACGGTACCGGTTCTCGTCGATTTTTGGGCCGAATGGTGCGGGCCGTGCAAAATGATCGCCCCGGTTCTCGAGGAACTCGCCGGCGAACTGGACGGCCAGATCAAGATCGCCAAGGTCGACGTCGACAGCGAAGCCGCGCTCGCGTCGCAGTACGGCATCACGGCGATCCCCACGCTCCTCCTGTTCAAGAACGGACAGATCGTCGACCAGATGCGCGGCGCGAAAAGCAAGCGCGCCATTCGCGACACGATCGAACCGCACCTCTAGGCACTAGGCAGTCCGACGAACCGCGGCCGCGGCGTCGTTCTCCAGCTCAGCTCAGATCAGCTCAGTTCAGTTCAGGCCGGCCATGGCGATCCTCGTTACCCCGGCTCAACTCTCGGCGCGATCGGATTTCTACCACCAGATCGGCACGTCCGTCGCCGCCGGCCTGGGTCTCGTCCAGACGCTCCGCATCCTCTCAAAGAGCCCACCGTCGCCGGGCCTTCGCCGTCGCGCCACCCGGGGGGCCGATCGCCTCGAAGCCGGGTCCACCGCGAGCGAGGCCTTTCGTTCCCTGGGTTCCTTCGTTCCGCCGTTCGACCTTTCACTGATCGAGGCCGGCGAACAGACCGGCCGGATCGACCGAACCTGCCTCGCGCTCGCCCAATCCTACGCGGCCCGCGCCGCGCTCGCGCGCCAGATCCTCATGGGTCTCGCCTACCCGATCCTCGTTTTTCACGTCGCGTTCCTCATCCTGCCCGTCCAGTACCTCGTCGCTCTTGTCCGTGACGGTGACGGCGCCGGTTTTCTCCGTCAGAAGATCCTGTTCTTCGTGCCGGTCTACCTGGCCACGTTCGGGTTCATCTTCCTCCTGCAGCGTTCCCAAACCGGCGTGGCCCGTTCCGCCTTCGAAGGCGTCACGGCCCTGATCCCGGTTCTTGGCCGCGCGCGAAGAGCCCTCGCCCTGTCCCGCCTCAGTCTGGCGCTCGACGCCCTGCTCAACGCGGGCGTCAACGCCGCGCGCGCATGGCCCCTCGCCGGCGCCGCCAGCGGATCCCCCGCGCTCCACCGCGAACTCGCGCGCTGGGGACCCCGCATCGCCGACGGCGTCCCCGCCTCGGAACTGCTCCTTCAAAGTTCCCGGTTCCCGCCCCATTTCTCCCACATCTACGCCACCGCCGAAATGTCCGGACAGGTCGACGACGCCCTCCCCCGCCTCGTCTCGCACTACCAGGAGGAAGGCTTGCGCCTCATGCGGGTCGCCGCCGGAATCCTGATCGGCGTCGTCTACGGCGGAATCCTCCTCATCGTCGCCTACCAGATCGTCTCCTTCTGGCTCGGCTTCTACGGCCAGATTCTGAACGAAGTCTGAGACGGTCGATGAAGATCCACGAACTCCTCGAAAACGCCGATCTCCGCCGCCACGAGTTCCCCGTGTGCCGGGACCGCGCCTTCCTCGCGCACGCGGCGGTCTGCCCGCTTCCCCGACGGGTCGCCGAAGCCGTCACGGGCTACGCCCTCCAGGCCTCCGTCAACGACCAGGAACTCCCCGCCCGCGGCAGTCTCTACCCGGAGATCCGAAGCCGCGTCGCCCGCCTTCTCGGCGCGCAACCCGAGGAGATCGCCCTCGTCGGCCCGACGTCGCTCGCCCTCTCGTATGTCGCCGCGGGCTTCCCTTTCCGAAAGGGCGACAATGTCGCGATCTACTTCGACGATTATCCCTCGAACGTCTACCCTTGGCTGGCCCTCGCCCAACGCGGCGTCGAGGTCCGCCTCATCCCCACACGCGAACTCGGCCGACTCCACACCCGCGACATCCTCGGCCAAGTCGACGAAAACACCCGGCTCGTCGCGGTCGCCTCCTGCCATTTCATCTCGGGCTGGCGCCTCGATCTCCCCGCCCTCGGCGCCGCCCTCCGAAGCCGCCGAATCGCCCTCTGCATCGACGGCATCCAGACGGTCGGCGCCTTCCCCACGTCCGCCGAACACGCCGACTTCATCGCCGCCGACAGCCACAAGTGGATGCTCGGACCGTGCGGCGCCGGGTTCCTTTACGTTCGAAAATCGTGGCACGAAGCGCTGCGCCCCGTCGTTCACGGATGGAACAACGTCCGCTGCCCCGACTTCATCGCGCGCGAGGAAATCACCTTCCGCTCAGGCGCTCAGCGCTACGAGGTCGGCACCCACGGCGTCCTCGGGTTGGTTGGTTTCAAGGCCGCCCTCGATCTGATCCTCGAAGTCGGCCCCGATGCCATCGCGAGCGAACTGCTCCGAAAGCGCGCCTGGCTTGTGCCGGCCCTCCAGGAACGTGGATGGACCGTCCTCGGCGCCGACGCTCCCCCGACGCATCAGAGCGGCATCGTGGCCGTCCACCGCGCCGACACCGACCTCCCCGCGCTCCACGCCCGTCTGACCGAGGCGCGCATCGACCTTTCGCTCCGCACCGACCGGCAACGCCGCCATTATCTGCGGTTTTCCCCCCACTTCTACACCCCCGACGACGACCTCCACCGCGCCGTCGCCGCCCTGGACGCGCCACCGTGATTCTCGCCGGCCCACCACGTCGGACGCGACATCGGGCCGGTTTTTGTCCACACTCCCCTCCGTCCCATAGTCCAAGGCCGAAACGGAATCAGAATCAATACCTGGGTCCGCAATCGGCATCCGAAAACCCATGAAAACGTCAACCTCGTCCCCGACACCCTCCCGACCGGCGCCGTTCTTCATCAACCGACGCGGCTTCCTCAAGACCGCCTCGGCCGCGCTCGCGCTTTCCACCCTCGGCGCCCACGGTGCCGACGTCGTCCTCGGCAAGACCCGCCGCGTCGGTCTCATCGGCGCCGGCTGGTATGGAAAGAGCGATCTGTGGCGCCTGGTCCAGGTCGCCCCGGTCGAAATCGTTTCGATCTGCGACCCCGACACCCAGATGCTGGCGGGCGCCGTCGAAATCGCGGCCCAACGCCAGAAGTCACGCAAGGCCCCACGCACCTACCGCGATTACCGCGACATGCTTCGCGAGCAGCAACTCGACATCGTCCTCATCGGCTCGCCCGACCACTGGCATGCCCTCCAGGCCATCGACGCCATCAAGGCCGGCGCGGATGTCTACCTCCAGAAACCCATCAGCGTCGATGTGCTCGAAGGCGAAGCCATCCTCGCCGCCGCCCGCCAGCACAAGCGCGTCGTCCAGATCGGGACCCAGCGCAAGAGCACCCCGCACCTCATTGATGCCAAGAAACAGGTCGTCGACGCCGGACTTCTCGGAAAGATCGCGCACGTCGACATGTGCTGTTACTTCCACATGCGCGCGAACGGCAACCCGCCGCTCGAGCCCGTTCCGGATCACCTCGATTACGAACTTTGGACCGGCCCGGCTCCGCTCCGGCCCTACGACGGACTGCCCCACCTCCGCTGGTGGCGCACGTTCATGGAGTACGGGAATGGGATCGTCGGCGACATGTGCGTCCACATGCTCGACACCGCCCGCTGGATGCTCGGAATCGGCTGGCCCAGGAAAATCAGTTCCAGCGGCGGCATCTACGTTCAGAAGGACGGGAAATCCAACATCTCCGACACCCAGTCCGCGATCTTCGAGTACGACGGCCTCACCGCGTCGTGGGAACACCGGACCTGGGGTTCCCCCAACGATCCCGACTATCCGTGGGCGCTCTTCATCCACGGCGAAAAGGGCGTGCTCAAGGCGAGCACGATGCGCGCGGACTTCATCCCCTTCGACAAATCCATCCAGCCGATTCATTTCGACTGTTTCTACGAGCGCGAGAAATACCCCGAGGACGTCACCGAAAAGTCCATCGAACTCAATGCCGCGCCGGCCACCCGGCGGCATATGCTCGACTTCCTGGCCGCCATCGAAAACCGCGGCCGTCCGGTGGCCGACATCGAACAGGGCCACATCTCCACGGCCAGTTGCATTCTCGCCAACCTGGCGATGCAACTGGGGCGAACCGTCTCCTACGATCCCGCGAAGAAGGAAGTCACGGGGGATCCCGAGGCGACTCGACTGCTCCGCCGCCCCTACCGCCAACCCTGGCGCCATCCGGCCGCCAACGCGTAGTCGGTCCACGCCGACACGCGACCCGAGGTTCCGTCGCGATCGGAAGTCAGAAGTCAGTCCCGCCAGATCTCCAGCGCCTCCGGCAGACTGCCGGCGGCGCCCATCTTTTCCGCCGCGCCTTGAAGCGCGTAGATCGCCCGGCTCGCGTCGAACGCGGCCGGCATCGCTCCCACCACGACCAGTCGCCGGGGTGCGAAGGCCCCGAGCACCTCCGGAATATCCGTGATCCGCAGCACATTCAGCAGCGCGGGAGCGGGACCGTCCCGGTGGCTGACCGGCGGTTCCTTGAGAACGATCCGTCCGATCCGCGAGTCCCTGAGACCGGCATACACCGACAGGATTCCCATCCCTCCCCGTCCATACAGGGTCACCGAACCGCACGGGATCTTCTCCTCGGCGAGCGCCCATTCAACCGCTCGCAGGATCTCCCAAACCTGGAGGGAAGCGACCGTCCGCCCAACCCAGGCGCAGGTGCGCTCGATCTCGGCGTACTCCGCCGCGGCCACCGGGTGCTCCGTCAGCCGCGGATAGAGAACAAGCACCGTGTGGCGTCCCAGGACGGGCAGGAGTTCGTCGAGATCCATCGCGTAGATCGAGTCTCCCGGACGCTTCACGAGGATCAGCAGCGGGGTCCGCTCCGAAATCCCTCGGGGCTTGAACAACCGCGCACGGATCGCGACCCCGGGCTCGGTCTCGAAGGTGACGTCCTTGCAGTCGGCGTAGCGCGCCGCCCATCCCCCGGAGTCGCGACCCACCCGGGTCTGGAAGGGGATCGCCTCGCGCGGAAACCATCGGAAGGCCATGTCATCCAGGCGCCGAAGCAGGTCTCCACGCCGAACCCGCCATTCTTCCGGCGTGAGCGACACGTCCGGAGCAGGCGCCACCGGCACGAACTCATCGTGAATCCGGTAATTGGCCGCGCCGGGAGGAGGACTCCGAAGGCAGGCCAGCGTCGCGGGCTCTTCCCTGGGCTCGACGGGATTCGGTTCCATCGGGACGGGAGTCGTATCGCCACGAAGCCACCGGTTCATCCACTGCCGCGCCGCCTGCCGGAAGAGGGGCGCGTCGGTGTGCCCCACGTCGTCGTCGACCTCCCGGATTCGTTCCCGTTCCGTTCCCCTCTTCGAGGCATCCACCGCCTCGCCGTACAGATCGTACACCCGCTTCGCGCGACGATAGACCTCGTGGTATCCGTCCGGCGGAAAATCGCCATCCTTCCGTCCACTGCAGATGAGGAGGGGCCGGGGCGCGATGAGCGCCGCGACGACGGGAAAATCAATCAGGTAGGTGTTGTTGAAGTAGATGCAGTCGCACTGGCCCGCCGCCACCCAATGGGCGGCCTGGCTCCCGAAGGTGTAGGTCGCGCAAACCGGCACCGCCACCGCGATCCGTTCGTCCACAGCCGCGGTGAACCAGGTGGTCGCGCCCCCTCCCGAAATCCCCGTAAGCCCGATCCTATTCCGGTCGACTTCACTCCGGGTCTCCAGGTAGTCCACCGCGCGAATCGTGTTCCACACCTCGACACCCGCCGGCGTGTAGCCGCGCGACAGCCAGTTCCAGAGATTCAGATCGTGAATCCCGTGGTGGAGTCCGGGCACCTCCCCGAACTCGAGCGTGTCCAGGATGAGGCACGCGTATCCATGCTCGGCAAACCACGCCGCGCGATCCTGGTAGCGGACCTTGGCGCCCTTCGGATGGGGATCGTGCCCGCACACATAGATCACCGCCGGCATCGGTGTCGCGGCCCCCTTGGGCAGATAGAAATTGCCGGTCACATAGAGTCCCGGCCGGCTCTGGAAGACCACGTTCTCCACCCGGTAGGCGGCGCGCTCGAACGACCCCGTGATCTCGGCCCGGAGCGGCGTGCGTTCCGGCGGAGGATTCAGGCCCAGCATGTCGAGCAACTGAAGCCGCAGCGACACACGGTCGCGTTCCCAATCCTTCAGCGTGCCCGGATCGGCGAGCGAACCGGCCGAGATTCCCGCGGCGACCTTCTTGAGATGAAGGAGGCACTGCTCGTGCCGACCGGCCGCGGCGGTGTCGGCACCCGAAACCTCCGGCGATCCCAGGAGGAGTGCGCCAACGGTCGCCAGGACGATTCCCAAACGTTTCGTCATGTTTCCACTTTCCAAGGATCCCGGAATCCCCACTCGTGGGATCGAGATCGTTGCCCCTCGCCATGAACCGCCCCGTAGCCGCGGACGTCAGTCCGCGCCGAATCCGGACTGGAGATCAGCGCCAACTGACGTCGGCGGCTACGGTTCATGGCCCTATTCAATCCTCCATGTACCAGTACGAGTGGGTCACTTTGCCTCCCGAATCGACGGCCCAAAGCTGCTGGAATCCGACCCGTTCGACGTGGCCGTCCAGCATCGTCAGGTTCGCGCCGTTGTTGTGAACGGTCGCCCGGGCGTAATTGAACGGGACGTCCGGATACTGCGGCATCGTATCCCTCCTGCCGTCCTTGTTCAGGTCGAGCGTGAACCTGTAGGCGGGATCGACCGGTGAGTAGACGTAGTGGGTCAGGGTGTCCATGTACATCATGGCGTCCGCCGGCTTGAGGATTCTGGACACCTTCAGCGGCCGCACCCGATCGCCGTAGTAGAAAGGGCCGCTCAACGGTTCGCCAAACGCCCCGAAATTCGCGCCGATCCAGCAGTTCCACGTCCGCGCCGGCAACCCTCCGTTGTTCTTTCCGAACGGAATCGCGCCGGTGCCGCCGCCCGGGCAGGCGCGGACCTGGTTGGTGTAGATGTCCGTCACGTTGAAGGTCACTCCGGGCGTCGTCGCCTTGACCACGTAGGGCGCCAGCTTGGCGTGCCAGAATTCCCGGGTGTAATCCGACGAGAGATCCCCGAACAACGGCAGCGCGTCGTCGAATTCGCCGAGGTACATGGACGTCGCGAGACTCCAGTTGCGCATGTTCGACAGGCACTTGGTCTGGTGCGCCTTGGACTTGGCCTTCGCCAACGCCGGAAGAAGCATGCTGGCCAGGATCGCGATGATCGCGATCACCACCAGGAGTTCGATCAGCGTGAATCCCCGAAGGGATCGGGTTTTTAGTCTCATGAGCAGTCCTACTGCGATCTAGCTCCCGGACTTTTGCCCCGTCAACCCGGTTTCCAGCCTCGTTCCTCAACAACCACGGAACACACGGAGCACACGGAGAAGGACGTGCGAGGACGAGGGCGAGAACGGGGAAGTCCCCGATGGCGGTTTCATGCCCTTCCTCTTCGAATTCTCCGTGTGCTCCGTGTGTTCCGTGGTTGTTCAGCCAGCTCCTATTTCATCGTCGCCACACGCCGGGTCACGGCCGGGTCCATCCGGATCAGGGGCGGCCAGCGCCGCTTGAAGCCCTCCCCCGGCAGCTTCCGGGTCGCGTCGATCCCGAGCTTCGTTCCCACCGCGATCTCCGAGGTCGCGTGATCCAGCACGTCCGACGGTCCCCGAGTGAAAAGCGAGTCCCGCTGCGGGTCCGTGTTCGAACACAGCCGGAACAGAACCTCGCTCGTGTTGTGGACATCGACGTCGTCGTCGACCACCACCAGGTACTTGGTGAACATCATCTGACCCATGCCCCAGAGGCCGTGCATGATCTTGTACGCCTGCATTGGGTAGGTCTTCCGGATGCTCACGAACACCAGATTGTGGAACACCCCCTCCGCCGGAAGCGCGATGTCGACGATCTCCGGAAAATTCATCCGGAACACCGGCAGGAAGAGCTTCACCGACGCGCCGCCGATGTAGAAATCCTCCATCGGCGGCTGCCCCACGATGGTGGCCGGATACACCGCGTTCTTCCGATGGGTCACCGCCGTCACGTGAAACACCGGGTAGGGCTCCGGCAGGGTGTAGAACCCCGTGTGATCCCCGAACGGACCCTCGTCCCGCAGCGGCTCCTTCGGATCGACGTACCCTTCGATCACGAAATCCGAATTCGCCGGCACCTCGAGGTCGTTCGTCTCGCACTTCACCAGTTCGACCGATCTCCGCCGCAGGTACCCCGCCAGCAGGAACTCATCCAGCCCGTCGGGAAGCGGCGCGGTCGCCGCGAACGGGAACATCGGATCGCCCCCGAGAAAAACCGCGACGGGCATTCGCGTGCCGGACTCGTAATACCTCCGGCCGTGCCTCGCCCCGACCTTCTGCAACTGCCAGTGCATGCCGGTCGAGCGGTCGTCATAGATCTGAACCCGGTACATCCCGATGTTCCGCTCCCCGGTGTCCGGGTCCTGGGTCACAACGCATGGAAGCGTCAGGAACCTTCCGCCGTCATGCGGCCAGCACTTGAGGATTGGAAGGTTGAGCAGCGACGGGCAGGCATGGCTTTCCGGCGGACGCTCGTACCCCTCCTCCCGCGCGGGCGGCCACGGCTCGGTCCGCGTCGGCGGCGCTTCGAACCGATGGATCACCTCCTTGCACGGGCCGTCCTTCACCCGCTTCGGCCGCGCATGGCGCAGTTCGACCGCCGTGCCGAGCAGTTTCAGGGCCTCGCGCACCGACGTCGGCGGCTTGGCCTTCATCAGCGAACCCAGTTCGGTGGCGACTTCCTCCACCGTCTCGGCGCCCATGCTCATCGCCATCCGCCGCCACGAACCCATCGTGTTGATCGCCACCGGAAACGGACTCACGACCCCGTTCACGGTCGGTTTCTCGATCAGCAGCGCCTTTCCGCCCCCCGCCGATTTCATCTCCCGATCCGCGACGGCCGTGATCTCCAGCTCCGTCGCCACAGGTTCGCGGATCCGTTTCAGTTCTCCCGCCCGATCCAGGTGATTCACCCAATCGCCAAAAGAGTCGAAAGCCATGCCCCAGGCTAGCGTGCCCACCCCGCCGGATCACGCCCCGTCCCACGCGGCCTCTCCAAGACTTCGCCCTCGACGTGCCCGGGGAGCTTGTCACGGTCCTCGCCGACGTCCCGATCCCGATCGAATGCCGCTTCTCGAAATCCGAAACCTCCAGGTCGACTTCGGGGAAACCCGCGTGGTCGATGGGGTCTCCCTGACGCTCGAGAAGGGACGGACCCTGGGCCTCGTGGGCGAAAGCGGATGCGGGAAGAGCGTCACGGCGCTGAGCGTCGCCAAATTGCTGCCCACACCTCCCGCCCGCTACGCCAGAGGCGAGATCCTGCTGCGCGGCGAAAACGTCCTGAGCCTGCCGCCCGCCCGCCTCCGGGCGGTCCGCGGCGGAGTCGTGGGCTACGTCTTCCAGGATCCGTCGGCCGCGCTCAACCCCGTCCTCCGAATCCGCACCCAGATCCTCGAGGCTCTCCAACTCCATCGTCCCGACCAAGCCAGCGACCACGAGGTTGTCCGACTGCTCCAGTTGGTCGGTATCCCGGCCCCGGAAAGCCGCGCCCGCGATTTCCCACACCAGCTTTCCGGCGGCATGCAGCAGCGCGTCGTGATCGCCATGGCGCTCGCGTGCCGACCCGATCTGCTCATCGCCGACGAACCCACGACGGCCCTCGACGTCACCATTCAGGCGCAGGTTCTCGATCTCCTCCGGCAACTCCAGACGGAGTTGGGCATGGCGATCCTCCTCATCACCCACAACCTCGGCATCGTCGGCGATCTCGCCGATCATCTCGCCGTGATGTACGCCGGCGAAATCGTGGAATTCGGGCCGGCCGAAGCCGTCCTGAAATCGCCCCGCCATCCCTACACGCGCGCCCTGGTGGCGTCGGTTCCCGAACTGGGCCAGGGCAAATCCCGCCTCCAGGGCATTCCCGGCACCGTGCCCAGCCCCGGTCATTGGCCCGCCGGCTGCCGCTTCGAACCCCGATGCGGTATCGCACGTCCCGAGTGCCGCGCCATCCACCCCACTCTGGACCGCGCTTCGTCCACCCACCCGCGCCTCGTGCGATGCCCCTTCGCTCCCCCCTGAAGCCGCCCATGCCCCTTCCCCTTCTCGAGATCCAAAGGCTCCAGGTCCATTTCCCGATTCAACACGGCCCCTTTTCCAGGAGCCGCGAAGTCGTCAAAGCCGTCGACGACCTGAGCCTCGCGATCGAAGCCGGGGAAGCCGTCGGGTTGGTCGGGGAAAGCGGATCCGGCAAGACCACGCTGGGACGCGCCGTCGTCCGCCTCGTCGAACCCACCTCGGGGCGCATCCTCCTCGACGGCGAGGATCTCACCGCGTTGCGCGGCTCCGCGCTGAGGGCGCGCCGACGCAAGGTTCAGATGATCTTCCAGGACCCGGCGGGCACGCTCGACCCGCGCTTCACCGTGGGTGAGACGATCGGCGAAGCCCTCGACATCCATCGCCTCGCCGCCAGCCGGGACGCCCGCCGCCAACGGATCCGCGAACTGCTCCACGCCGTCGGACTGAACCCGGAACACGACATCCGCCACCCCCATCAGTTCAGCGGCGGACAACGCCAACGCGTCGGCATCGCCCGCGCCCTGGCGGTCGAACCCCGCCTCATCGTCGCCGACGAACCCGTCAGCGCCCTCGACGTGTCGGTCCAGGCGCAGGTCATCAACCTCCTTCAGGATCTCCAGCGCGAGCGCGGTCTCGCCTACCTTTTCATCTCCCACGACCTCGCCGTCGTGGAGCACCTGTGCCAGCGCGTGGCTGTTCTGTATCTGGGGCGCCTCGTCGAACTCGGCCCGGCCCGCGCCCTCGTTTCGTCGCCGGCTCATCCCTACACCCGGGCCCTCCTCTCCGCCGTGCCCACGCTCGATCCCAAGACCCGCCTCAACCGAATCGTTCTGGACGGTGAAATCCCCTCCCCGCTCAACCCGCCTTCGGGCTGCCCTTTCCACCCCCGTTGCCCCGTCGCCGAATCGCGTTGCCGCACCGAGGTTCCCGCGCTTCGCGAAACAGCCCCCGGCCGACACGTCGCCTGCCATCTCGCGACCTAGCGCGTCTCATGCTGCTGGAATAAAGCCCATTCCGGCGCAAGAAACTTCCCATCACCGCAACACTGGATTCCAGCGAATCCCCGCCTCGACTCCGCCCTCGACGCGGTGGTATTCACGCCCACGCCACTCTACTCCTTCGCCCACTGTGTCGCTCTCTTCATGAACCAAGATTTTCTCACGGAGGCACTGAGACACGGAGATCCGAGGACGGATTCCTTCCCCCTCCGTGCCTCCGCGCCTCCGTGTGATGCCCCTCGGATTCATGGTCCCAATGCGCGTCCGAAATTCGGAAATCTCAACGAACTATGACCCCCTCCGCCGAATCCCGTCTGACCGAATTGCGACTCGAACTCCCGCCAGCCCCCCGACCCGTCGCCGTCTACAAACCTCTCGTGATCACGGGCAATCTCGCGTTCGTTTCCGGCCACGGTCCTCTTCGGACCGACAAGACGCTCATCACGGGCGTCGTCGGCAAGGACCTCGACCTCGATCAGGGCAAGGCCGCCGCGCGCCAGGTCGGCCTCGCCATCCTCGCCACACTCCGCGATCAGCTCGGCTCCCTGGACCGCGTCAAGCGCGTCATCAAACTGCTCGGCATGGTGAACTCGGCCCCGGACTTTTACGACCACCCGAAGGTCATCAATGGCTGTTCCGAACTCTTCGCCGAGATCTGGGGCGCCGACCTCGGCGTCGGCAGCCGCAGCGCGGTCGGAATGGGACCACTCCCCGGCAACATCGCCGTCGAGATCGAAGGGACTTTCGAACTGGCTTAGCTCCCCCCCTATCCGCGTCCTACCCGCCGCGCTCCCACTTCCACTTCCACTTCCACTCCCGCCGTTCCCCGCGCGCTCAGTTCGGCACTCCATCATGACCACGCCGTCGCACCCTGCGCCCGTCGATGCCCTCGGGGACCTTTCCCAGCGTCCCGACTCCGGCCGCGACGACGGTCTCGCCGGCTTTCACGTCACCAACGTGGGCGAAATCCCGTCGCCGGCGGTCCTTCTCGTCCGCGCCCGAATCGAGGAGAACCTGCGGCGGATGATCGCAATCGCCGGGGATCCGTCCCGGCTTCGGCCGCATATCAAGACCCACAAGACCGCGGCGCTCGTCCGCCGGCAGATCGACCTCGGCATCACACGCTTCAAATGCGCGACGATCGCGGAAGCCGACCTCGCCGCCTCGGTCGGAGCCCAGGATGTCTTGCTCGCCTACCAACCCGTCGGCCCCGACGCGCGACGCTGGATCGAACTGCACCGGGCCTATCCGCGGGTCCGCTGGACCGCCCTCATCGACGATGCCGCCGCGCTCGCGGCGTTGGTGGTCCTGGCCGCGGGCAGGACCCTGGAATTCCTCGTCGACCTCGACATCGGCCAGCATCGGACGGGCGTTCCGCCTGGACCGCCCGCCATGGAACTGGCCCGGACCCTCGCTGGAACGCCCGGACTCGCCTTCGGCGGATTGCACGCCTACGACGGGCACCTTCACCAAAGGGACGCGAAGACCCGTTGGGAGGCGTGCCACGAGGCCTTCGCCCCGGTGGACGTGCTCCGGGACGCCCTCCGCGCCCAGGGCATCGCCGTTCCTCGTATCGTCGCCGGCGGAACGCCGACATTTCCGTTCCACGCCCGACGCGGCGATCTCGAATGCAGTCCAGGCACCTGCGTGCTCTGGGACGCCGGGTATCAAGCCAACCTGCCGGACCTCGAATTTCTGCCGGCGGCCATCCTGCTGTCCCGCGTCGTCAGCCGGCCCGGCCCGAACCGGCTCTGCCTCGACCTGGGACACAAGGCCGTCGCTTCCGAAATGCCGCATCCTCGGGTCGTTTTTCTCAACCTGCCGGACGCCACACCCGTCGCCCACAACGAGGAGCATCTCGTCGTCGAAACCCCGAACGCATCCCGCCACCCGGTCGGATCGGTGGTCTACGGGATCCCCTGGCACGTCTGCCCGACGATGGCGCTTCATTCGGACGCGTGCGTGATCGACGGAACCCAGGCGACCGAACGCTGGCCGATCACCGCCCGCGCCCGCCGCCTCCGGGTCTGAGCCACGCCATGACCCACGACACCCGCCTGCTCCTGGTCACGCTCGCGGGCGTGGTGGGACTGGTCACGCTCGTCGCGGGCTTCAGGCTTCACGCCTTCCTCGCCCTCGCCCTGGCATCCCTCGGGGTCGGTCTCGCCGCCGGAATGGCGCCGCTCGAGGTCGCCAAGGCCTTCCAGGACGGCGTCGGCTCCACACTCGGTCTCATCGCCGTGGTGGTGGGGCTCGGCACCATGCTCGGCAAGCTCCTCGCCGAATCCGGGGGCGCCGGCGTCATCGCGAACACGTTCGTCGACACGTTCGGGGAACGCCGACTCGACACCGCCCTGCTCATCGCCGCGTTCCTCGTCGGCATGCCGGTGTTCTTCGGCGTCGGCCTCGTGCTCCTGGTTCCGGTCGTCTTCACGCTCGGCAACGCGACGAAGATCCCGTTCCTGCGCCTGGCGCTTCCACTCCTCGCGGGCCTCGCGGTGTGCCACACGCTCGTCCCGCCCCATCCCGGCCCAGTCGTCGCCGTCGGCCGGTTGAACGCCGACATGGGCCGGACGCTTTTCTGGTCCATCCTGGTCGGGTTTCCGACGGCGCTGTTCGTGGGACCGGTTCTCGCCCGCGGGCTGGCCCGCCGCCTGACGCTCGCCCCCGGGGGTCTTGGCGCCCTGTTCAAACCTTCCCAGGCGCCGACCCATCCGCCGGGGTTCGCCGTCAGTCTCGGCACGATCCTGCTTCCCGTCGCGCTCATGGTCGCCGCCACGGCGGCGGATGTCGGCCTTCCGCGGGACCACCCCGCGCGCCCGTGGGTCGCCTTCGCCGGATCCCCGCTGATCGCCATGCTCGCGGCCGTGCTCGTCGCGCTGGTGACCTTCGGATCCCGCCGCGGTTTCTCGACGGCCCAAACGCTCCGCTTTCTCGAGGATTGCCTGGGACCCGTCGCCGGGATCTTCCTCATCGTCGGCGCCGGAGGTGGATTCTCGAAGGTGCTCGACCTCGCCGGTGTCGATGACGCCATCGCCGCGTGGGGCCGCGAACTCGCCTTGTCCCCGCTGGTCCTCGGGTGGCTCGTCGCGGTGCTGCTTCGCATCGCCGTCGGCTCGGCCACGGTCGCCATCACGATGGCTTCCGCCATTCTCGCGCCCATTGCCGACGCCCGGCCCGAGGTCTCCCGCGAACTGCTCGTGGTTTCCATGGCGGCGGGTTCCATCATCCTTTCCCACGTCAACGACGGCGGTTTCTGGCTTGTGAAGGAGTACTTCGGCCTGAGTGTCCCCGAGACCTTGCGCACCTGGACCCTCATGGTGACGCTCGCCTCCGGAATGGCTCTCGTCCTTGTGCTCATCGCCGATCAACTCCTCCGCCTCGCCTGAATCCGCCGGGATCAGGCGCGCCATAAAGTTCCGATCGCCACGTCACCTACCCATGAACCCGCATTTAACCACGAAGCGCACGAAGGCCACGAAGTCCGAGCGAAGTGAAGGTATCCAATCCATCTTCCTTCTTCGTGATCTTCGTGTCTTCGTGGTGGAATCCTCCGCGGTTCATGGAATCCAAGCGCGAGCCGCGACCCGTTGATACGACCCACGAATGATCCCGTGAATCCGACCCCACCCGTTTCCCCATCCCCCGCCACTCCGGCTCCCCTTCTCTTCGACGCGCACCTCGACCTGGCCATGAACGCCATCGAGTGGAACCGGGACCTCACCCGACCCCTCGCCGAGATTCGCGCCCGGGAATCCCATCTCCGCGACAAGCCGGATCGGGGTCGCGGAACGGTCTGCCTTCCCGAACTGCGGCGCGGCGGGGTCCGCCTCGTCGTCGCCACGCTCATCGCGCGCATCGAACACAACGCCTTCAGTCCGGTCGCGGGATGGGCTTCCCCGGCCCAGGCCTGGGCCATGACCCAGGGTCAGCGCGCCTGGTACCGGGCCATGGAGGAAGCCGGCGAGATGACCCTGATCCACGATCGCGCCACGCTCGAAGCCCACCTCGCGCGCCCCGCCGATTCCCACGCCATCGGCACCATCCTCTCGCTCGAAGGCGCCGACTCCATCCGCACCCTGCACGACCTCGAACACGCCTGGGAGGACGGCCTTCGCGCCATCGGTCCCGCCCACTACGGACCCGGCGTCTACGCCAACGGCACCGATTCCACCGGCGGCTTCAACGCCCGCGGCAAGGACCTCCTCCGCGAGATGGATCGCCTGGGCTACATCCTCGACGTCACCCATCTGTGCGACGACTGCTTCTGGGAGGCCCTCGACCTCTACCAGGGCCCCGTCTGGGCCAGCCATCAGAACTGCCGGGCGATCGTTCCGCACAACCGCCAGATGACCGACGAGATGATTCAGGCGCTTGTCCAGCGCCGCGCCGTCGTCGGCGCCGCCCTCGACGCCTGGATGATCGTGCCCGGCTGGATCCGTCAGCGGTCCACGCCCCAGTCCACCGGAGTGCGGATCAACCATGTCGTCGATCACATCGATCATTTCTGCCAGGTCGCGGGAAGCACCCACCACGCCGGGATCGGCTCCGATCTCGACGGCGCCTTCGGCACCGAACAGACCCCGGGCGACCTCGATTCGATCGCCGATCTCCCGCGCATCCTCGATCTGCTCGGCCAACGCGGGTATTCCAACGCCGACCTCGACGAGATCCGCTCCGGTAATTTCGTCGAATTCCTCCGCCGGACCTGGCGTGCCTAGGACTAACCTGAAACCTCGCCCCATCGCGCATTCCCTGACGCCCGTCCGACGCCGGATCGTCCTATCCCGCGGAAGCATTCTTTACCCGCGTCGTCTGTCGCCCCGTTCTTCGGGCCGAATCGAGTCGGCCGAGCCCACACGATCGGTCCCAATTTCGGAACCCGATTGTTCCAACCTGGGACGCCCGAGAAGGTCCCCGAGCCGCGACGGGGTTCCCAAATCCCCGATTCGAGCCATGGCACGGCCTGTGCTAAAGGGACCCGCCGAGTGAAATTCCCGCACGGGAAGCAGGCCGAACCCACTTCATCTCATTCATGAACGAATTCCGACGCGCCCTTCGATTCCTGGCCAGGACGCCGGGATATTCCATCCTCGCGGTGTTCACCCTCGGGCTCGGCATTGGGCTGGTCGCCACCCAGTACAGCCTGATCGACGGAGTGCTCCTCCGACCGCTGCCGTTTCCTGAAGGGAACCGCGTGGTCCATGTCGCCCGACAGACCACGGGCGGCGATGCCGGTTGGCGACCCTTCAGCGTCGGCGAGTTCCTCGCGCACCGCGATCAGCAGAGTGGGTTCGAGGAACTCGCGGCTCTTCAGGGAGGGAACCAGAACCTGAGCCGCGCGGGACGTCCTCCACGCCGAATGGAGAGCCTCGCCGTGTCCGCGAATTTCTTTTCCATCCTCCGTACGGAGGCGTTTCTGGGAAGCGTCTTCCGACCTGGGGACGACAAGCCCGGTGAGCCGATTCGGGTCATCCTATCCCATGGATTCTGGGAGCGGGAATTCGGCGGCGACCGGACGGTCGTCGGTAGCCCCGTTCGGATCAGCGGCGAACCGGCCACCATCGCGGGCGTGATGCCCCCGGGTTTTCAGTTCCCAGGCCGGGAGGACTGCTGGACCAACCTCCGACTTGATCCGCGGAACTTCGAAGGGAAGGTGTCCGGCACGGTCGAAGTCATGGGCCGGCTTCGGCCCGGTGTGGGACTGGCCCAAGCCGAGGCCGAGTTGGGAGTGATCCAGCAACGGCTGGACCAGTCCCACCCGGACCGGACCACCGATCCGTCCCGCGCCTTGTCGCGCGTGAAAGTGCAGCCGTTTCAGTTCGCGCACACCGGCCCCGGAACGACCACGCTGCTGGGGACCCTGCAGGCGATGACCGTTTTTGTCCTCGGCCTGGCCTGCCTCAATGTCGCCAATCTCCTCCTTGCGCGGGCTTCGGGTCGCTCCCGCGATCTGGCCATCCGAGCCGCCCTCGGCGCCCCGCGGACGGGAATCTTCCGCCTCCTCCTCTCGGAAAGCCTTTTGCTCGCCGGGGCGGGAGCCCTGGTCGGCCTGGTCCTCGCGGGGATCGGCGTTTGGCTGCTCCAAACCCAGATGACGCCCCGCGTGGACCTCTCGTCCTGGATCCGCTTCGACCTCAACGGCCGCATCCTGGGAGTCACGATTCTGACGGCGTGCATGGCCGGTCTCGCCGCCGGAACATGGCCCGCCTTGAAGGCGTCGCGGGTCGATCCCTGCGACGTGCTCAAGGACGGAAGCCACGGCGGAACACAAGCCTGGCAGGGCCGGCTGGGACGCTGGCTTGCGACCGGACAGATCACGATGGCCAGCGCCCTGGTCATCGCCGCTGCCATCCTGGCCCTCAGCGCCGTCCGAAGCAGCCGCGTCACCCTCGGGTACGATCCGGCGTCCCTGCTCATCGGCCGCGTCGAATTGCTCGGACCGTCCTACTCGGAACCCGGGCGCCGGATCGCGTTCTTCGCCCAACTCGAAGAGAAGGTCAGCGCCCTTCCCGGTGTCGCCGGCGTCGCGATCAGCAGTCGGGACCTCGTGAGTCCCGCCGTCTACAGCGAGTTCGAATTGGAATCCCCAAGCGGAACCGCGGACTCCGCCCGGCAGGGCCGGGGCGCGTGGCTCGAAGTCGTCTCGCGCGGGTATTTCGGTGTCGTCAACCGCGGCGCCCTCGCCGGCAGGGTTTTCGATTCCGGGGACACCTCCGACGGTCTGACGGTCGCGGTGGTCAACCAGAGTTTCGTCCGGAAGTTCTGGCCTGGCGCCGACCCGATCGGCCGGCGCATCCGACGGGATGACAAGGATTCGAAGTGGGCGACCGTCGTCGGAGTGGTTCCGGATCTCACGATGGAAGGGGTCGGCAATCGCGATCCGTCCCCCGGCTGGTACCTGCTCCAGGACCAGCAGGCCTGGGGATGGATGAACCTCCTGGTGCGAACCCAATCCGATCCCAACGCCCTCATTCCGTCACTCCGGGAGGCCGTCGCCGACATCGACTCCGAACAACCGGTGCACAGCATCAGCACCCTGGATCAGCGGACCGCGCGCCAGGTCGCCGGCCTTGAAGTCGTCGGCTCAATGGCCCTGGTGTTCGCCGCGACCGCCCTTCTCCTCTCGGGCGTCGGAAGCTACGGCGTGCTCGCCTTTGGATTCCGGTTGCGCGCCCGGGAGTTCGGAGTCCGCACCGCTCTCGGCGCCACGTCCCGCCAACTCGTCCGGCTCCTGGTCCGCGAAAACGCCTGGATCTCCGCCGCCGCCATCCTGCTCGGACTCGGACTCGGCTACGCCATGGCGATCCCGTTCGCTCCATTCGTTCCCGAGGTATCCGCCACCGAACCTCCGATCTACCTCGCGGTGGGAATCACCATGGCCCTCGTCGCCGGTCTGGCCATCCTCGTCCCCGCCCTCCGCGCAACCCGGATTGATCCGGCGACGGTTCTCAGGTCCGAATGATCCGTGCGGTCCGAACCCGTCCCAAGGTCGCGATCCAGTTCAGGAACCGTACCCCGCCGATTTCGATAGTCGTCCGGCCGATTGACGCCGACCCGGCCGCGCGGCGAGCCTCGGCGCATGGCGCTTCTCCCCGACCCAACACTCACCCCGGCCCGCCTGGTTTCACCGCTCGAGCGGGTGTTCGAACTTTCCGCGGAGAAGATCCTGCGACTGGAGAAATCGTGGCGGCCGGCCCAGGGGACTCCCGTGTTCACGGTCCGGGGTCGCTACACATCCCGCGGATGGACTGAGTGGACCCAAGGGTTTCAGTTCGGCTCCGCCCTGCTCCAATTCGACGCCACGGGCGACCGCAGGTTTCTCGACATTGGACGCCGCGGCACGTTCGAGCGGATGGCGACGCACGTCTCCCACACCGGCGTCCATGACCACGGATTCAACAACGTGTCGACGTACGGAACCCTGCTCCGGCTGATCGACGAAGGACGGATCGAAGCCGACGCCCCGGAACGCGACTTCCATCAGCTCGCCCTGAAGGTCAGCGGAGCGGTTCAGGCATCCCGCTGGACGCGACTCGCCGACGGCACCGGATTCATCCATTCCTTCAACGGGCCCCATTCGCTGTTCGTCGACACCGTCCGGTCGCTGCGGGCCCTGGTCGTCGCCCACCGGCTCGGCCACGTCCTGATGGGCGAACAGGACTGCCGCATCTCGCTCCTCCGGCGCGCCTTGGAGCACGCGCTCAACACGGCCCGGTACAATGTCTACTTCGGCGAAGGCCGGGATGCCTACGACGTCCCCGGCCGCACCGCGCATGAAGCGGTGTTCAACACCGCGTCCGGGGTCTTCCGGTGCCCCAACTCCCAGCAGGGCTATTCCCCGTTCACGACCTGGACGCGGGGCCTGGCTTGGGCCTTGTGCGGCTTCGCGGAGCAACTGGAGTTCCTCGCGGCCCTGCCCCCTTCCGAACTCAATGATGCCGCGAGCCACCTTCCCTGGCCCGGGAAGCAATCGAAGGGATCGCCCCGTGACGCCTGCCTCGCAACGTTCCTTCGCGCGGCCATCGCGACGGCGGAATTCTATCTGGAGAACTGCTGCGAGGACGGCATTCCCCTGTGGGACACGGGCGCCGCCAACGTTCATCGACTGGGGGACTACCTCACGAAACCCTCCGATCCCTACAATGCGTGGGAACCCGTCGACAGTTCCGCCGCCGCCATCGCCGCCCAGGGGTTCCTGCGCCTGGCGCGCCATTTGTCCGGCGGCCATGCCTCGAAGGCGAAGTCCCAGGCTCCGCGCTACCGCCAGGCCGGCCTTGCGATCGTCCGCACCCTGGCGTCGGAGCCGTACCTTTCCGTCCGGCCCGGGCATCAGGGCCTGCTGCTGCATTCCGTGTACCATCGGCCCAACGGCTGGGACCACATCCCCGCGGGCCAGAAGGTTCCGAACGGCGAAAGCTCGATGTGGGGCGACTACCACTTCCGCGAGGTCGCCCTCATGATTCTGCGGGAGGCCAGGGGCGAGGCGCCCTTCAACTTTTTCGGCTTCCGCAGATAAGGCGGCCAATCCGTCAAGCCTGGAGCAAAGAAAGTTCGGGAGCCCACCAATCCAGGCCAACCGGATCTGGTTGGCAGTTCAGGCTGGATGCCAAGCTTCCCGAGCCATGCCTCCACCCCCCGCCAACGCCCATCCGTCCCATCCGTCCCATCCGAGCAGTTTCCTGCCGTCCCACGGCGGCTACGAGGATCTGCTCTCCTTTCAGAAATCGCGTATCATCTACGACGCCACGATCTGCTTCTGCGACCGGTTTGTGGATCAAAGAAGCCGCACCCGGGATCAGATGGTCCAGGCGGCCCGGTCCGGGAAGCAGAATATCCTCGAAGCCAGCAAGGCGAGCGGAACCTCCAAGGAAACCGAGATCAAGCTGACCAACGTCGCCAGGGCCAGCCTCGAAGAACTCCTCGAGGACTACCGGGACCATCTTCGGTCTCAAGGATGTGTTCCCTGGGAAAAAAGATCACGCGAGGCTCTCTTTGTGAGGAGTCTCGCGGCCCGGAGCGGCACCACCTACGAGACGTACCGGACCTATGTCGAGACCCGTCCCGCCACGGTCGTGGCCAACATCGTGATCTGCCTGATCCACCAGGCCAACTACCTGCTCGACCGGCAGATCAGGGCACTCGAACGCGACTTTCTTCGGGAGGGCGGCCTGAGGGAAAGGATGGCCCAGGCCCGGGCAGAGCTGCGGAGAAGAAGCGCTTGAGCAATGGGACCTATGGGACCTATGGGACCTATGGGACCTATGGGACCTATGGGACCTATGGGACCTATGGGACCTATGGGACCTATGGGACACATGGGAGAGAATCCGAGACCGGAGGCATATGTCCCATCCGTCCCATCCGTCCCATCTCCCCTCAAATCGCGAAATCCGTGTAATCCGGCTTCACCAGTTCCGAAGGCGCCTGAAGCATCCCGGCCGCCACGGTCATGTTGGTCCCTTGCTCGATCAAAATGAATGATCCCGTCAGCCGGCTCGACCCGTAGCCGTCATAGATCAGCGGCTTGGACGTCCTGATCCGGATCTCCCCGAGATCGTTCATCGCGAGTTCGGCGGGCTCGGGCTCGGATTCAAAAGTCCGGATGTCCAGTCGGCTTTCGATCCCCGAAACAATCGCCTGGACCGTGCTCGTCGTGTGTTTGAGATGGCACTTCCGGCCGGGTCGGAGCGGTTTGGGATTCATCCAGCAGACCCGCGCCCGAAGCTCGCTCCCCATGCCCGGCAGGAAATCCGGGCCGATCAGCATGTCGCCTCGGCTCACATCCAGATCGTCCTCGAGCACCAGCGTGACGGATTGGGGACAGAACGCCTCGTCCAACGGTCCGTCGTAGGTCCAGATCTCCTTCACCCGCGTTCGGACCCCGCTCGGAAGGACGAGAACCTGCTGCCCCCGACGCACAATCCCGGCCGCGATCTGCCCGCTCAATCCCCGGAAATCGTGAAGCGCCGGATCCCGCGGGTTGTTCGGGCGGTTCACCCACTGAACCGGGAAACGAAACCGGCCCAGGTCCCAGTCGCTCGCGATGTGAACCGTCTCCAGGTGCCCCAACAGGGTCGGTCCCGGATACCAGGGCGCCTTCGACGAGGCGTCCACGACGTTGTCGCCGTTCAACGCGCTGATCGGGATGAACTTCACGTCCCGCATCCCGTCCAACCGCGGAAGGAAGCCCTCGAACTCCTCGCGGATCTGAAGGAACCGCTCTTCGTCCCACCCGACCAGGTCCATCTTGTTGACCGCGATGATGAGGTGCGGGATTCCGAGAACGGCCGCGATGCAGGTGTGACGCCGGCTTTGCTCGGTCACACCGTTCCGCGCATCCACGAGGACAATCGACAGGTTCGCCGTCGAGGCCCCGGTCACCATGTTCCGCGTGTACTGGATGTGCCCCGGCGTGTCCGCGATGATGAACCGCCGCCTCGGCGTCGCGAAATAGCGGTAAGCAACGTCGATCGTGATCCCCTGCTCGCGCTCCGCGCGAAGCCCGTCCGTCAGGTTCGCCAGATTGATCTGCCCGCCGCCCGTGATGTCCGCGGACCGCTCGAGCGCCTCGATCTGATCCTCCATCAGCGATTTCGAGTCGTAGAGCAGGCGGCCGATCAAGGTCGACTTGCCGTCGTCCACCGATCCGCACGTGTTCAGGCGCAGGATCTCGACGGGATGGGCGTGGGTGGGAGACATGGGAACGGGATAGGGCAGGAATCAGCGGGGAAGGCTCGGATCTGGGAGAGGGTCCGGAAGGTGGCGGCGTGTCAGAAGTACCCCTGCTTCTTCCGATCCTCCATCGCGGCTTCACTCGACTTGTCGTCGGCCCGGGAACCGCGCTCGGTGACCCGCGCGGCGGCGATCTCCGCGAGAATGTCATCCACCGAAACCGCGGGGCTTTCGACCATCCCGGTCGAGATGATGTCGCCAATCGTCCGGACCCGGACGACCAACTCGCGCACCTCCTCGTTCGCCCGGGGCGGCATCAGATCCGTGACGGGCAGCCACTGGCCGCCACGTCGCACGCACGGCCGGCGATGGCTGAAGTAGATTGTCGGAACCGCGAGCGCCTCGCGACGGATGTATTCCCACACATCCATCTCGGTCCAGTTCGAGAGCGGAAAGACCCGCATGTGCTCCCCGGAATTGATCCGGCCGTTGTACACGTTCCAGACCTCCGGCCGCTGGTTCTTCGGATCCCACTGGCCGAACGCGTCGCGGAAGCTGAAGAACCGCTCCTTCGCCCGCGCCTTTTCCTCGTCGCGCCGCGCGCCACCGATCGCGCAGTCGAACCGGAACTCCTCGATCGCCGCCAGCAGCGTCGGAATCTGAAGGCGGTTCCGGCTCACTTCGCCCGGGGCGGGCACCGCAACCCCGGAGGCGATCGCGTCCTCCACCTTCCGAATGATCAGCCGCGCTCCCAACTCCGTGGCACGCCGGTCCCTGAAATCGTTGAGCTCCGGAAAGTGATGCCCCGTGTCCACGTTGAGCAGCGGCATCGGAAGGTCCGACGGTCGGAATGCCTTCTCGGCGAGGCGCAACAGGCAGATGGAGTCCTTGCCACCGGAAAAGAGAAGCGCGGGACGTTCGAACTCGGCGGCCACCTCCCTCATGACGTGGATGGCCTCCGTTTCGAGATACTGAAGATGGTCGAGTTGATAGGTCGACATGGGGGACACCGGAAAAAAGAAAAGGGACTCGCTGAACTGGCCCGCAACCCGTCGCTCACGCCGCCGACGCCGGCGCTCCGACCGCCTTGCCCCCCCAAGCGGCATGGAGGCCGCACTCGCGCTTCTCATCGGCCTTCGCCGGATCAAAGTAGTCCCATTCGTTGGGGAGTCCGTGTTCCTTCAAATACGCCTCCATCTCGGCGTCGCTCCAGTGGAAGACCGGGCTCACCTTAAGCGAACCGAAGTTGGCGTCCGCCGACACGACGTCCAATCCCGCGCGATTGGGATTCTGAACCTTCCGAAGCGCCGTGATCCAGACCGTCGGCGCGAGCTCGCGCATCCCCCGTTGGAATGGCTCGAGCTTCATCAGCGCGCTGAATTCCTTGAGCTTCTCCTCCTCGTCGGGCGCCGGAATCGGGCCGTGCACCGCGTCCCGATGCGCGGCCGTCATGCGCGGCAGATAGGGCTTCAGATTGAGGCCCAGCTTCCTTCGCAGCTCCTCGGCGTGAAGATACGTGGCGGGCCGGTTGTACCCGTGATCCACCCAGAGCACCGGAATGTCCGCCTGCTCCCGCACACACAGGTGCAGCACCACCGCCTCGTAGGGACGGAAGTTCGTCGACACCACCGCGCGTCCGTTGGCGTGGCGGACCGCCCACCGGACGATTTCAAGCGGGGACTTCCCGGCGAGTTCCCGATTCAACGCGTTCAGATCAATTTCAACACTCATGAGTCCAGTCCATCCACGGTCTACCGCCGCGACTCCGGGGAGTCTTCGACCCCGGGTATCGCGCGGAATAGTTCCGAATCGAAAGGTTCAACGATCGCCATGCGGTTCACGCGACCGGGGCCGCCGCAGACGCGGCGTCGGCCTCGCTCCAAAGGACCCTGGCCGACCAGTCCCCGAACCGCTCCGCCGGCCTTCGCTCGGCAACGTACCGTGCCAGGACCGGACGAAGTTCGCCCACGATATCCGGGTCCTTCACGTTGTCCCGCCACAAACGATTCACCCGCGTGCTCGCCTCGTTCCCACCCAGCCAGATCTGATACCGGCCCGGCGCCTTGCCCACGAAGGCCAGTTCCGCCGCGTACGGACGGGCGCATCCATTCGGACACCCCGTCATCCGGATGATGATCTCCTCGCCCGCCAGTCCGACCTCCGCGCAGACCTCCTCCAACCGGCCCAGCAGCGTCGGAAGGTACCGCTCGGATTCGGCCAGCCCAAGTCCGCACGTCGGCATCGACGGACACGCGAGGGCCGCCGCCCTTATCACGGTCGTCTGGTTCTCCGACTTCACGCCGTGTTCCGCGAGAATCTTCTCCACTTCCGGCCGGTCCGCCTCCGTGACGTTGGCGACGAGGACGTTCTGGTTCGCCGTCAGACGAAATTCCACCGGGAAACGATCCGCGATCGCGCGAAGCGCCGTCTTCAACCGCTTCGAGTCGTCGTCCTTCACCCGGCCACTCTCGACCCAGAGTCCGAGGAACCACCGGCCATCCACCTGGCGATGCCACCCCAGCAAATCCGCCTGACTCGTGAATTCGAAGGGACGCGCGGGCGCCAGCTTGAAACCCGCCCGCTCCTCGATCCGCTCCCGGGTCCAGTCCGCCCCGTGCTCCTCAACCACGTACTTCAGCCGCGCATGCTTGCGGTCCGACCGATCACCGAAATCCCGGTGCACCTTCAAAACCGCCTGCGCCACGGGAATCAGCTGGTCCGGCGTGAGAAATCCGATCACGTCCGCCATCCGCGGATAGGTGGCCGCGTTGCCATGGCTTCGCCCCATGCCGCCCCCCACCGCCAGATTGTATCCCACCCGACGTTCCCCTTCGACGACCGCGATCAGCCCGAGGTCGTTCGTCAGGACGTCCAGGTCGTTCAAAGGCGGAATCACGAAGGCCGTCTTGAATTTCCGAGGCAGATACGTCTTGCCATACAGCGGATCCGCGAACTCCTTGTTCGCTTCGTCCTCCAAATTCAACTGAACCCCCTCCACCCAAATGGCGTGGTACGCGGGCGTCTTCGGGGCCAGCGCGTCCGCGACCCGCACGCAGTCTTCGAAAACCTCCTCCCTCGCCCGCGTGTAGGCCGGCGTCGGCGGCGCCAGAACATTCCGGTTCACATCGCCGCAGGCCGCCAGGGTCGAAAGCAACGACTCGTTGATCCGCTTCACCAACGGACCCAACCCCGACAACACCACGCCGTGAAACTGGATGCTCTGCCGTGTCGTGATCCGAAGCGTCCGGTTGCCGTACTGATCCGCCAGGCTGTCGAAAACGCGCCACTGCGCCGGCGACATCACACCCCCGGGAATCCTTCCGCGCACCACCACGATGTGCTTCTTCCCGGTCTTCCGAAGATCCCGGTCGTCCTGCTGGTAGATCCCGTGGAACTTGATGAACTGCTGGTCGTCCTCCGAGAACTTTTCCGCCGCGGGATCCGCGATCGTCGCCGCAATCGACCCAGCCAGAGTCGGCACCGCCTCCTTGATCACTTCATTGTGGCTGAGCTTTTTGCCAGCTGTCTCCGCTGTATTCATGACTAAGTTACTCAGGTTACTGAGGTAAATCTTGCGCCCGGGCCCCGGTCCTGTCAATGGTTTGGCGGTCCGAGCCGTTGGAGGGACGATCGTAGCGCCAAAGCAGCCGCCGGTCACGCCTCACGAAAGCCTGACCGAAGCCTCACCGAAGCGCTTGCGCCCCCCACAACCTTCCCTAGACTGCGTCGGATTCGGTTTGTCCGGTCGAGGTCCGGGTCGCGGACGCCGGAGTGTTCCACCAGAAGCCATGAGCCAGAGCCAGGAGCGATTCTATTACTTCGACAACAATGCCACGACCCGGGTCGCCCCCGAGGTCGCGGACGCGATGATCCCGTACCTTCGGGAAGGATGGGCGAATCCTTCGAGCGCCTACCGAATGGCCACGGACGTGCACAAGGCCGTCGAATCGGCCCGCGCCCGCGTCGCGGATCTCATCCACGCGGATCCCAGGGAGATCACGTTCACGAGCTGCGGGACCGAGAGCAACAACGCGGCCCTTCACAGCGCGCTGGTCACCCAACCCGGGAAACGCCACGTCATCACCACGGCGGTCGAACACTCCGCCAACATCAACTTCGGCGAGTACCTCCAGAAACAGGGACACGAGGTCACCTTCCTCCCGGTCGATTCCGACGGATCCCTGGATCTCCATCTGCTCGAAAAGTCCATCCGCCCGGACACCGCCATCGTGTCCATCATGTGGGCGAACAATGAAACCGGCGTCCTCTTCCCGATCGAGGAGATCGCGGCCCTCTGCCGCAGCAAGGGCGTCCTCTTCCACACCGACGCCGTTCAGACGCCCGGCAAGCTGAAACTCGACGTCAAGGCGGTGGGCGTCGATTTCCTCTCGCTCTCGGCCCACAAGCTTTATGCCCCGAAGGGCATCGGCATGCTCTATGTGAAACGGCGCACCCGGTTTCAGCCGTATGTCATCGGCGGACATCAGGAACGCGGGCGCCGCGGCGGCACCGAGAACGTTCCCCACATTATCGGCTTCGGAAAAGCCGCCGAACTCGCCGTGTCCCACTTCTCGAACGAGTACTCGCGGATCCGGAA
>JBFWOK010000043.1:0-41554 GCA_050250555.1 Limisphaerales bacterium | reverse complement strand
CAGGAGCCGTTGTCGTGGGATTGGGTTGCGACGCGCCTTGCAACGCGCGGGCTTGTTGGAGGAATCGGCGGGCGTTCTCCCGTTCGCGGGCATCGGGTGGGCGGCCGATCGCGGCCTGGAAGGCGTAACCGAGGCGTTGCGAGTCGGTGGAGCGGGCTCCGAGAATCCGGAGGGCGAATTCGCGGGATTGGCGGTGGACGAACGGGTCGTTGAGGAGGAACAAGGCCTGGAGCGGGGTGGTGCTGGTGAGTCGGGTCGCGGTGCTGGCCGAGGGATCGGCGCCGTCGAAGAGGGCGAGGAAGGGGTGGCGCTGAATGCGCTGGGTCATGAGATAGACGCTCCGGTGGTTGGATTCGTAGACGGCGCGGAACGGATTGTGCTGGGTGAACTTCCACTCGGATTCCGCCGGGAAGGGGTGGGGGCCGGGTTGCGAGCGGTCGAGATTCCCGCCAAGAACTAGGAGGGCATCGCGAAGGGCCTCGGCGTCGAGACGTCGGCGTGGGAAGGAGCTGAGCAGGTCGTTGTTCGGATCGCGAGAAGCGGCGGATTCGGATTCGGGTTCGGATCGCGAACTGGCGAGGCGGTAGGTGCGTGATTGCAGGATCAGCCGGTGCATGGCTTTCACGGACCAGCCGGAAGCGATGAAACGCGACGCCAACCAGTCGAGGAGTTCCGGGTGGGTGGGCGGCTTGCCTTGTCGGCCGAAATCATTGGGTGTTGGAACGAGGCCCTTGCCGAAATGCTGAAGCCAGATGCGGTTCACCATCACGCGGGCGGTGAGCGGGTTGGCGGGATCGACAATCCACTCGGCGAGTTCGCGTCGACCGCTGCCCGTGGTGCCGTCCGGGAGTTCGGTTCCTCCGAGGACGGTGAGGAATCGTCGTGGGACGACCGGGCCGGGTTTGGCGGGGTCGCCCTTCAATTGAATCGCGGCGTCCTGGGCTTTGGGGGCGTCGGCGACCGCGTAGGCGAGCTCGAAGGGGAGGCCGGCGGCGACGAAGTCCTTGAGGTGCTTCTCGGCGTCCTTGATGCGTTTCTCGACCGGTTCCTTTTGATCCGCGGGAGTGTCCTTGAGCGAGTCTTTCAGCTTGCGGAGGGCCTTCTCGAGTTCGGCTTTCCTGCGGTCGTGCGTCTTGCGGGTGGCTTCGGCGTCCGCGAGGGCGGAGGGATCGACCAGCGGAACGAGGTCGCGTTGTTTCTGATCCAGTTCGATGCCTGGCCATGGGTAGCGCGTGCTCTGGAAGATCCCGTAGAGGGCGTAGTAATCGGCGGCGCTGATGGGATCGAACTTGTGATCGTGGCAGCGGGCGCAGCTCAGGGAGAGTCCGAGGAAGGCCCGGCCGAGGTTGTCGAGGGTGTCCTCGATGGTGAGGTGCTGGGGGTAGTCGTCGACCCTCGATCCGAATCGTCGCGCGTTGGCGATGTACCCGGTGGCGATGAGGCGCTGGTTGGGAGGACGCGCGGGGTCCGGGGGAAGAAGGTCGCCGGCGAGCTGTTCGCGGACGAATTCGTCATACGGCAGGTCGCGGTTGAAGGCTTCGATGACCCAATCGCGATACCGGCGCATCTGGGGAATCGGAAAATCGGAGTTGTCGCCGGCGGTATCGGCGTAGCGGACCACATCGAGCCAGTGCCGACCCCACCGCTCGCCGTAGGCCGGGGAATTGAGGAGACGCTCGACGACCTCCGCGAACGCGGCGGATGTGGGGTGCGCGGTGAAGGCGTCGATGTCCTCGGGGCGTGGAGGAAGTCCGGTGAGATCGAAGGTGACCCGGCGGATGAGCGTGGCCGGGCTGGCGTCAGGGGCTGGACGGAGTCCTTCGGCATCGAGGCGGGCGAGGATGAAACGATCGAGATCGTTGACCGGCCAGGCATCCGGAACGGGAGTTTCAGATGACCCGGGCGGCGAGGGTTCGCGGAGGGGACGAAAAGCCCACCAGTCGCCCGCCTTGTCCCACTGGATCGTCGAGCGAGCGAGCGCCTCGGCGACGGTGTCCCTGGAACGGGGATCGGGCGCGCCGAGGCGGACCCAGGCTTCGAGGTCGGCGATGATTCGCGGATCGAGTTTGCCATCGGGCGGCATGGCGAGGCTGGCGTCGGTGTGACGGATGGCCTGGATGAGGAGGCTGGCTTCGGGGGCGCCGGGGGTGATGGCCGGGCCTGTGTCGCCGCCCTTCCGGATTCCGGCCCGGGAATCCAGGACGAGCCCGCCTTTGAGCTTCTTGCCGGTCGCGCTGTGGCATTCGTAGCAGTGCTCGACGAGAACCGGCCGCACCTTCGATTCGAAGAACGCGATCTGTTCCGGGGTCGGCGAGTCCGCGAATCCGTGCTGGCGGGGTGCGGGAATGGTTCCGTCGCCGGACCAGATCTCGACGCCGGACAGGTTGGCGGCGCCGTGGCTGGCGCCGCGCGCGGAGATCCGGATTCGTCCGTCCTGGCTTTGGGCGCGCCATGGGCCGAGTTTTTTCCAGGTCCCGGCGGCGCCGCTGTGGAAGTTCTCCAGGACGGGTTGGTCATTGACGAGCAGGTCGAACTGCTCGCTGTGGTTGTCTTCCCAGACGTAGAGAATGACCTGGTGCCAGCCGTCGGGAATCTCCCCGAGGGTCACGTCGACCTTGGCGCCCCAGACGCTGCTTCGGATCATCCGCGCGCGTTGCGGATCGGTGGGCGGTTTCAGCGGGACATTGGGATTTTCGAACGACTTGCCGGTGGTTGAATATCGGGAGGTTCCGGCTTCGATTCCGTCCCACGCCCTTCCATCGATGGTGACGGGGGGGCCGTTCAGGTTGATGCCGCGGATGAATACCGCCTCGTTGGTGGCCGCGGGGGAAGGCGGTATGAAGAACCACAGCAGGGCGAGGCCGGCGGCCCACCCGAGGGGACCGAGGCGCCAAGGAAATCGCCGGAGGGACGCGCTCATAGCGGGCGTGGCGAATTGAAACGCGACCGCGCGACGGAACCAAGTTCGAACATGGGGGGTGCGCCCAGCTGGGAGTCACCCGGTTCCGCGGGTTAGGCCTCGACGGGAAACGTGAGCGTGAAGGTGGCTCCGTGCCCGAGTTCGCTGGTGACGGCGATTCGGCCGCCGAGGGATTCGGTCAAGGATCGGGCGATGGCGAGGCCGAGGCCGGTTCCGCCGGAGGCGCGGTTGCGTGCGGACTCGATGCGGTAGAAGCGGTCGAAGATGTGCGGGAGATGTTCCGGCGCGATGCCCGGGCCTTCGTCGACCACGCGGATTCGAAGTTCGGCGGGATCGGTTTGGACCACGATCCGGACGGTGTCTTCGGGCGACGAATACCGGACGGCGTTCTCGACGAGGTTGAGGACGATTCGATGGAGCGAGGCGGGGTCGCCGTCGAGGCGTGGTTCGGGATCCGCGGGTTCGGACACTTCGATGCGGACTCCTTTGCTTTCCGCGAGGGGAGCGAGCTTGGAGGCGACTTCGCGGCAGGCGGTCGTGACCGGGATCGTCGAGCCCTGGGAGGGAAGTTGCCGGGCGTCCATGCGGGCCAGGGTGAGGAGGGCTTCGACGAGACCGGAGAGTCGGATCACCTCCTCGAGGTTGCTTTGGAGGACGGCCCGGTATTTGCCTGGGTCACGATCCCTGCGGAGGGCGACCTGGACTTCGCCGCGGAGGATCGTGAGAGGGGTCCTCAATTCGTGGGCGGCGTCGGCGATGAACCGTTGTTGGGCGGCGTGGAGGGCGCGGAGGCGTTCCATGAGGGTGTTGAAGGCGAGGACGAGGCGGCGCAATTCCGAATCCCGCCTTGGGACGTCGAGGGTTTGCAGGCCGAGGCCACCCTGGGCGATGCGTTCCGCGGCGTCCGCGGCGGATGCGAGGGAACGGGTCCACAGTCCCACGAGGAGGAACGTCAGAACCCCCGATCCGAGGGCGAGGCCGACGGAGCGGATCAGCATGCTCGAGCCGAGCGTGGCGCGGCGATGATCGTTCGTCGGTTCGCCGACCGCCGCGAGGCTCCAGGCGGTGGGGGGCGTTGTGGGGACCCGGATGGAACCGAGGGGCAGCCAGGCGACGGCGTATCGTCGACCCCGCGCGTCCCGAGCCCACTCGGCATGGGGTTCGGTCCAGGAAACGGGATCGCGGAGGTGTTGGTCGGGAATCGCGAAATCGGGGAGTGGAAACGCGGGGGTGGTGTGATTGGTGAGAATCCGACCGTGGGCATCGAGAAAGGCCAGGTGCCATCCGGGAGCGCGGTCGGCGAGGGCATCGTCGATGGACGACTCGAACTCCGGGGTGGAAGCGTCGACGCGGATCCAACGACCCAGCCGCACGGTCTTGTCCCTCGCGAGAGCGAGGGTGTCCTGGGAGGTCCAATCGGCGGTCACCTGGAGGTACCGGACGGCGAACGAAAGGACGCTCAATCCGACCACCGTGGTCACGCCGAGGCTTGTCCACCAGCGGAGCTTGTTCATGGGGATGCGGCATGCCGGGCCGAGGACGGGGCGCGGATGACATAGCCGACGCCGCGCACGGTATGAAGCAGCCGGCGGGGATGGTCGCGATCCAGCTTGCCGCGCAGGTGGTGCAGGGTGACGTCGATCACGTTGCTGGCCGGGTCAAAGTCCTCATTCCAGACGTGTTCCGCGAGGTCGGTGCGACTGACCACTTCGTCCTGGCGGAGAAGGAGGTATTCCAGAACGGCGAACTGTTTTCCGACGATGTCGAGGGGACGACCGTCCCGGATGACGGCGCGGGTCCGGCGGTTCACCAGGAGATCCGCGCAGCGCAGTTCATCGGGAACCAGGGCGACCGGTCGTCGGAGGAGGGCGTGGATGCGGGCGAGCAATTCGTCGAAATCGAAGGGCTTGGGAAGATAGTCGTCGGCGCCGCCGTGAAGGCCGGCGATGCGGTCGGAGACGGCGTCCCGGGCCGTGAGCATGAGGATCCGGGACTGGCAACCGGACTTGCGAAGGGTGGCGAGAACGGCGAAGCCGTCCTGCTTGGGCAGCATCACGTCGAGGAGAATGACGTCGTAGGCGGTGTTCAGGGCGCGGTAGGCCCCTTCCTCACCGTCGATGGCGACATCGACCGCGTACGCCTGTTCCCGCAGGCCCTCGACGATGAAGCCCGCGACCTTGGACTCGTCCTCGACGACCAGGATGCGCACGGAAAAGGGATGACCGGAATGCGGGGTCACCCTACCACTCCGTATTGCGGTGACGGAAGAACAGGGTTCCGGGGCCGGATCTGGATGCGGATGCGGGGATGACGAGAGACCCGCGCGCCCGTGTGGCGGGGTCGATTTCGAGGCGTTGCCAGGTGGCGAGGTCGTCACTGAACTCGATGGCGTCGAATCCGGCGTCTCCGGGATCCCAGGTCAGGATCCATGCCGTCGGGGGCCCCTCCTCGGTGGTGGATGGGGTGGCGGTGAGGCGCGGTTGACTCGGGGGCGTGGAGCCCGGGCTTGGGCGAATGCCCAGGGGCGACGGGCCGGGCACGACATCGGGAGGAACGCCGAGGACGGTTCCGCCGAAGTTCTGAAAGGCGCGCGTCCGGATATTCGCGCGGTTCTGGCCGTCGCGACGTCCCAGATTGTCGAGGGTCCCACTGGCGGCGAGGTTCAAGGCGTCGTCGATGCGGACGATGGATCCGAGGGCGACGGTCATTCGGCCTTGGACATCGACGGCTCCTTGGATTTCGAACGTGCCGGACTGGAACATCAGGGAGCCGGCGGTTCCGGACCGAAGGGGGAACTCGCCCTGGATTTGAGTTCCGTTCTGAAACGTGACCGCGAGGGAGCCCAAATCAGCGGGGGTTTCGAGGACCAGGACGGAACGACTTCCGTAGAAGGACAGGGCGCCTGTTCCTTCGAAGCGGACGTTTGCGGACCAGAGGTTCGTGGTGCCGCCGAGGCGGAGTTCGGTGGCCGGGTCGAGGCGGGTCAGGCCCGCGAGGCGCGAGTTGCCGCCGAGATCGACCTGGCCGGACTCGATGAGAAGGCTTCCCTGGAGGTCGAGCGACGCATCGATGTCGAGCGTGCCGGGCCCGGCTTTTCGGAGGGTGCCCAGGATCTGAACCCGGCTGTTGGGTATTCCGGACGCGGGCCAGATCTGCGAGGCGCCGAGGACATCGTGGGTGGCCTCCGCGGGGATCCGCCAGGTGCCGCCGGTGAGCAGCAGGCGCGAGTTCTCGGCGAACGCGACATCGCCTTCGGCCTCGAAGGTGGCGCCCAGCCGTTTGTCATTGAAACCCTGGATGCGGACCGAGGTGGTCGGATCGGTTCGAACGGTGCCGGATCCGTCGAGGGTTCCGCCGGTCCAGGTGAAGGATCGGCTGGCGGTGAGGCGGGTGGCGACTTCGATGCGTCCGCTTTCGAGGCTGACTTCGCGGAGGGCGGCATCGCCCTGCAGGGAGACCGTCGCGTTGCGGAGTGTGAAGCGCGCGGGATGGGTGAAGGACGGTGCGATACGGATGGTGCCCGCGGCGAAGAGAAGATCCCCCCGGGGTGCGAAGCCCCCAAGGATCTCGTGCCGCCCGTTGTTGAATTCGATGGCGCCGTCGCCTTCGAGACGGCTCTCCGGGGTGTGGGTGAAACCGTCCTGGAATCGGAGTCGACCCCCGGCGGGAATCGACAGCCGGCTTTCGTTGGTGCCGGTGCCGAATTGCAGGGTGACGGCCGAGAGCACGTTGGTCCCGCGAAGCTCGAGGGGCACTCCGAAGAAGTTGACGTCGTTGGTGCCGGTTCGGAACAGGCCTTCGTTGACGAGCCGATTCGAGGTTCCGCTCTGGGATGAGAAGGTTGTGAGTCCCACCAGCTCGAGTTCGCCTCGGTTGATGAGGTCGCCGCCGAGGAAGCGGACGGAGGCGTTCGGGGCGACCTCGATGCGGCCGAGGTTCTCGAGTCTCGCGGAGAGCGTTCCGCCACGGATCCGCGACTGCGAGTTGGTGTTGAGGACGATGGGCGCGGCGGAAGCGAGGGTTCCGGCGGTCCACTCGAACGCTTCGTTCACCAGGACGCCGCCGCCGCTGCCGGTGAGTTCGCCGTTCCCCACATGGAGGGCCCTGAACTCCTGGGGGCTTTCGAGGGAAAGGCGGCCTCCGGTCAGTGTGACGTTGACGGGACGGTCGAATGAATTGCGGATCGTGATCTGGCCGCCGCCGACGGTGAATCCGCCGCGGGGTTGGAGTTCGCCCCGGACGTCGTTGGTTCCGAAGGAGAAAATCACCTGGCCGTCACCGCCGATCCACGAAGTGCCGCCGTGGATCATGCCCGCGCCGATGTCGACGCGGGTCCCCGACGCGACGTCGATGCGCCCGTGATTCTCGGGGGAGTAGGCGATATCGAGAACGCCTCCCTGGACGTCGATCCGGCCGAGATTCCGCAGCGACACTCCGGCGAACCCGAGGGAGCCGGTACCGGCTTTGAGCAGGGTCCCGCGATTCTCGATGGTTCCGGCGCCGAACGCCGTGAACCACCGCAGGCTGGCGGCGTCGGGAATCTCGAGGGTGCCCAGGTTCTGGATTTCGTGGTGATCGACGTAGACGAGGGTGTTCGTTTGAAGGCGCGCCCGGCCCGCCAGTTCGAAGGGACGCCCGATGACGAGGGAGGAGGAGATCATCCCCTCCGCGGATTCCGCGATGCGGAAGCGGCCGTCTCCGAGAAGGGATCCGCCCTGCGCGGACCATGATCTCGAGACGCTGATTTCTCCGGCGCCGGCGAGGACTCCTCCGGTCATGGTGAGGTCTGGCCAAGCCTGGGTGGCGTGGTTGGTGAGCGTCGAATTGATCAGGACGATTCCCCGGGCGAAGTCCAGCGGACCGGCGATGTCGCCGCGGGTGGAACTCAGTCGGAGCATTCCGGTTCCGGAGTTGGTGCCGCCGGCCGCGAAGTGAACGGGCGACGACTCGATGGCGATGCCGCCGTCGTCGGCGCGCAGGAGGCCGCGCTGTTCGATGTCGATGAAATAGACGGTGCTGACGTTGGTTCCGGTTTTGATCCAGGCGCCTTCGTTGACGAAGCGCGGCGACCCGGTGTTCCAGCGCATCGCGCCGTCGTCGAGATGCCAGAGACCCTGTGGGCGGTTGGTCGCCTGGATACCGGACAGACCGAGCGTGGCGCGTGGACTGATCCGGACCACGCCGGAGTTTTCGATCGGAAGGGACAGGAGCGGAAAGGAGGGGGTTGTGGCACTCCCGAATTCGAGGTGTCCGTCGCGTGCGATTCTCAGGAGACCGGCTCCTTCGAGGGTGCCGTTCTCGACGGCGATCAGGCCGTCCGCGGTGATTTCGGCTTGTCCGCGAAGGCGGGATGAACCCGCGAGTCGGACGACGGCATTGGATCGAACGACGCTTGCGGAATTGAGGGTGAGCGCGCGGGACGTCAGTTGAAGGGTTTGCGTTCCCGAGGCGGCTCCCAGCTCCAGGGATTCGACGAACGCTTCCGTATCCAGGCTGACCGTGTAGGAGCCCGGGAGATCGATGACGGCGTTGGTTCCGACTCCGGGAACTCCCGCCGTCCAGTTGGTGGGCTGACTCCAGTTTCCGCTCGCGGCGCGGGCCCATCGCGTGAAGCGGGTGTTGTCGCGATCCTCGACGATCAGCCGGAGTTCGAGGTTGGTGGTCACCACGGTGGACGCCCGACGTCCGGTGATCGCGAAGACGAGCCGGTGTTCCCCGGCATCCGTGAACGACGGACGGAACACGACCTGGCGGGTGACCGGATTGGTTCCACGGATGCCGAAGTCGGCGAACTCGACAAAGGACGGACGGGGAAGTTCGCGGGAGAAATCGATGGCGACGGGTGTGAGACCGATCCCCGTGACGGTGATCAGGTTCGTCTCGTGACCGCCTTCCGGAACCGAGACGACCTGAGGATTCAGAGTGAGCGCCTCGCCGGCCGCGCACGGCGCCAGGTCGTCCCCGTCGCGGATGCCGTCGCCGTCGGAATCGAACTTCAACGGGTCGGGGCAGCTTCCGGGGTGCGATTCCAATCCGTCGCGAAGGCCATCGCCGTCGGAGTCCGCGATGAACGGGTCGGTTCCGCGTTCGAATTCGCCGCGGTTGTCGAGCTGATCGAAGTCCCAGTCGGCGGCGGCATCGGTGTCGTCGAAGGGATTGAAGCGTGGCGCGCCTTGGACCCAGGAACGATCGGCCTCCCACCCATTGGGAAGGCCGTCCCGATCGTCGTCGTCGTCGCGGGAGCGAAGCGCGAGTTCGACGTCGCGGAGTTCGATGGCCGGCCGGCCGGGGGCCGAACTCCACGCGGAAAGGCGGGCGATGGACGCGTTGGTGGGAATTGTGACCTGGAAGCGGTTTGTCGCGGTGAGAACGACCCTGGGCTGGGCGACGTCATTGAGGCGCAGGTTCCAGGGAGGGAAGGGGGTCTCGTGATCGATGTGGGCGAGAAACGTCTGACCGGGGACGACGGGACGACCGTTGGTGACATCGAGGCCGCCGAAGGACGCGACCCGGAAGGTGGATTCCAGGCCGGATGCCGGAAAGTCGCTCCCATCCGAAAGCTGGATGGCGTTGCCGTTGGCGTCGACGAGTCCCGGGAGCAGGCGGATCGAGACCGTGGCGCCCGGGGGGAGCGGGGCGGCGTTCCATTCCACGGACGCGCCGTTCGCGGAGACGCGACGGATGACGGGGATGTCGGCGCCCAGCGAGTTGGTCACCTGAAGGAGGTTGGTTTGGGCGGGGTGAACGGCGAGGGCGCGGTCGAAGGTGAAGGTGACGGAAGACACCCAGGGGGACAGGCGTTCGGGGCCGGGAAGGATCCAGCCGCTGCCGAGGTCCACGGCGAAGATGTTCCGAAGACGCGGCCCGACCACGCCTCGAAGGGTGTAAGCCCGGTGAAGTTCCACCTGGTTTCCCGCCCTGTCCTCGATCCGGACGAGGCACTCGATCTTCCCGCCGGCGAGACCGTTGGAAAGCGATAGGTTCAGTGGAGCATGGAGGACGACGTTCGGTTGCAGGTCGAGTTCCAGGCGGTTTGTCGACGTGACGCTTCCGGAAAGGAGGATTGTGGCGGCGACGAAAGGGCTGTTGTCGCGGACGTGGAGGCCGAACCCGAGCGGTTGGCGGGGATCGAGGACGGAACCGTCGATGGGCGCTTCGAGTTCGAGGGTTGGGGGCGTGGCATCGGTGGTGGCGTATCGAAGGATCGCGGTTTCGGAAGTGGCTCCGGAGTCGTCGAGGGCGACGACGCGGAATTCGATGTCGCCGTTGGCGACGAAATCCGGGGGCAATTCGAACACGAGAGGGGTGGGAACGCCGTTGGATGGCGAGAAGATCTCCCGGGTCAGTTCGAGGGCTCCCAGCGCGGTGATGCGGAGCGCGGCGAGCGACGCGTCGTCGCTGGGATTGGCGGAGAAGCTGAAGCGGCGGCCGGTTTCGAGGGGGCCGAACGGGGGTTCGATACGCGCCAGCGTGACGATGGGGCGTTGATTGGGACCGACCGCGAGTTCGAGCACGGCGGCTTCGCCGGGATTGCCGGCGATATCGAGGGCGAGGGCGGAAATGCGGACCGTGCCCTGCGCGGGAAGGCGGACCGGCCAGCGAAAGACGGGACCCTCGGTGGCGATCCCGAGATCGGAGCCGTTCCGGATGAATCGAACCACCGCGCCGGGCTCGGGCGGATCGAGGATCGCTTCGAGCGTGACCGTGGCGTTGGCGACGGGCCGTTGGCCGGGTGCGAGACGCAGTTGCGCGATTCGAGGGCCCTGGGTGTCGAGGGTTGAGAAGCGGTTGGTCCGGGGCGGGGCCTCGTTGTTCGAGAAATCGACGAGCCCGCGAATCTCGACCTCGTACGTGGTGTCGGGATTCAGCCGTCGTTCGGGGACCCATGCGAGGATGCGCTGGCTGGCGTTGACACCGGTCGTTCCCGGCAGGGATCCGCCGGGGCCGCGGACGATGACCTGCAGGCGGTTTGTTTGGATGGGTTCGTCCAACTCCCAACGGATCGCGACTTCGGGCTCCACGCCGGTGGCGTTGTTCGTGGGGAATTCGTTCACCACCACGGGCGGTTCGAAGTCACGCACCGTGAAACGGCTGGTGACCGTTCCGGGCAGGGGACGTCCCTGGCGATCGGTGGGACCGATGAGAATTGGGCGCCCGGCGGCGTCGATCTGATCGGCGCCCGCCACGAGAAGCGTGTAACCACGGGCGCTTCGAAGGTTGGATTCCGGCGCGATGATCAACCGGGAGTCGGGTCCCGCCGGACCGTTGGTGGCGTGAAAACGGATCGCGGTGGCATTGGTGCCCTGGCTGAGGCGGATGCCATCGGATCGCAGGCTTCCGGGGAGGAGGGACTCGGAGAAGTCGACGACGATCCGGGGGGAAGGTTCGACCTCGATGGCGCCGTCGGCGGGCTGGATGGACGTGATGGCGGGTGGCGTCTGGTCGAGGCGGAGGTTGCCGACGTCGAGAATCTGTCCGTGAGTGGTGAGATTTGTGGTGAGGGCGAAACGTCCGTCCAGCGACGGGAGATCGATCTGGATGCGGAAGGGAACGCCGACCGGAATGCCGTTCGCGACGAAGGTTCCTGCGAAGTCGGTGATCGCGCGGGCGAATCCGGGTTGGCCATTCTGGGAGGCGAAGAAGACGGCGACCTCGACTTCGTGGAGTTCGATTCCGTTTTCCCGAAGGACCGTGCCGGTGACGGATCCGCTGGGGCCGAGGCGAAGGTCGGCTTGGCGGGATTCGCCGGCCTCGGTGAATTCACCGCCATCGAACGCGGCGAGGGCGTCGTGTGTGGCCTGGATCCGCCAGGGGCCGAGAGGCAGATCGTTCAAGGCGAAGAGTCCATTGGCGTCGGTCAGCGTCCGGCGCCGCTCGGCTCCGGTTCGGCCGAAATCGGCCTCGAAACCGACGGCGGCATTCGCGACCGGGCGTCCGGACGCGTCGACGACCGAACCGTTGAGACGGGCGACGCCGGAGAGGCGCAGGATGACCTGCTGGGACTGACCGGGACGGGTGAGATTCAGTTCGCCCAGGGCGACACTGTTGCGTTCGCCGTTCCTGTTCGATGCGGCGAAGACCTGAAACCGGCCGAGGTGGATTTCCGGAAAATTCGCGCGCCCTGAATCATCGGTGTCGGAGGTGAACGGGGGCGAAGTGCGGAGGGTGACGGTGGCGTTGGTCGCCGCGGTCACGCCGTCGGGTTCGAGAACGGTGATCTCGGCGAATCCGAGGCCCTGGACGGGGAAGTCGACGCGAAGCGGAGAATTCCCCGGGGTCAGTTCGCCGGTGGCGGATCCGGTGAGGCCCAGGGACGGCTCCTTGGCCACCAATCGGAACGGGCCGATGGGGATCGACGGGAACTGAAAGGCGCCCGAGGGGTCGGTGGTCACCGAACGGGCTGGAGAGAGGGGGTCCGGCCCGGAATAACGGACGGCGACGCCGGAAAGACCTCGGGTTCCGTCCCCGGAGAGAACGATGCCGTGGATTTCGCCGAGGGACCGTTCGACGAGGGTGACTCTTCGAACCTCGCCGTCGGTGGCGAGTTGGACCTCGGCTGTGCCCAGGCGTCCGGAGACAGGATTCCGCGCGACAAGGAAGTAGGTGTCCAACGGGAGGCCCGCGAGTTCGAAGCTTCCGTCCCCGAGGGTGGGCGCGGTGGCGTGTGGGGGGGCATCGATGCGTCGCAGCGTTGCGAACACCTGGGCACCGGGGATGGGGCGACCGGTGGATTCCTCGACGAACAAGCCGGTGAGGGAGGCGACCGGACCCAGCACGACCGTGACTTCGTGGGTGACCCCGATTTCGACGCGGCTTCCGGCGCGGGTCTGTGTTTTGGTGACGCCGGCGAGTCGTTCCACCGAGATCTGCCAGTCGCCTTCCCAGAGTGCCTCGAAGCGGGCGACACCGTCCTGGTCGGTGGTGAGTTCCGCGGAGTCGTCGGCGGGGAACGCGAACCGTGTGAGGCGGACCTGGGATCCGGGTGCCGGGGAACCGGATGGATCGACCACGCGGACGGTGAGGTCGCCTTTTCCGAGGAGTGGGACAACGGCGAAATTGGTGATGCCGCCGACGAGTCGGATCTGGGACCTCCCGATGAGGGCGTTGTCGAGATTGGTGGCGGTGAGCGTGTAGATCGCCGCGGGAAGCCTGATCTGGGTGTCGAAGAGGCCGTTGGTGTCGGTCTGGATGACGTAGTCGGCGGCGAAACTGATGGCGACCTCGGCGCGGGTGACGGGAGAACCGTCGGGATTGAGGACTGTGCCGAGGAGGCGGCCGGTGACGTCGGCCTGCGGAGGGAAACGAACGACCAGGTTGGTAAGGTGCGGTGCCTCGGAAGTCAGGAGACCCTCGACATGTGCATTGCCGACAAGAAGCGGCGATCGGGCGGTGACCGAGTACGGTCCCACGAGGAAGCCGCTTGCCGACCAGGCGCCGCTGTCGGGAGCGCTTGCGAAGGGACCGATTTCCTTGATCGAAGGCGCGCCGTACTTGTTGGGACCGAACGCCCGGACCGTGACTTCCGCGCCGATGGGTACCTCCTGATGATTGACGACGATTCCCCGGAGACTTGCGCCGGGAAGATAGTTGATGTTGGCGACGACGGTTTGCCCGTCGAACTCCAGCGTGGCGTTGTTGAAGCCCCAGGAACCCGGCGTGTAGTCGGTGGTGACGAGGCGTCCGAGGGATCCCTGGGCGTAGAGATTCGCCAATTCGCCCACAAGGGCGGCGGCCTCGTCGGTGCCGCCTCCGCTGCGCGCGGATCCGAGCGCTTCGAGGGCCTCCGCCGCGAGTTCATCGGGTGATTTGCTGACGGGCGGGCTGGGGGCGCTGACGAGGTAACTGCCCAGACCGAACCCGTTGAATTCGTATTCCCCGTTCCGATTGGCGTCGACCCAGTAGAATCCGCCGGTCACGGGGATGGCGACGCGTACATTGGGAACCCGGTTCGTTCCGGAGCCGTCGAAGACGACCCCTCGAATCCTGCCGAGAGCGTTGAGGCGGACGGTGACTTCGTCGTTCCCGACCGGGGCGACGTGGAGTTCGGTGCTGCCGATGCGGGTGACACCGTCCCGCGCGTCGGAGCCGTCGATGCCGGCGAGAATACTCCGCGTGCCGAGGGGAACACCCGAGAGCTCGAAGCGGCCGTGGTCGTCGGTTCGGACAACGCGGTCGCCGCCCCCCACCTTGGCGCGTGGCGCCGGGGTGCCATCCCAGTAGCGAACGATGCCCCGGACAGTGGCCGTCGCGTCGAGGGCGACGAGCACGTTGGGTTCGCCGCCGTCGGCGAGTCGAAGGTCGGGTCGCACGCCGCGGCGGCGGCCGTCCGCGGAGATCGCGACGACGGTCCAGGTGCCCGCGGGAATTCTTGGAAACCGGAAGTAGCCGTCGGGATCGGCCACGGTGGAGGCGACGAGGCCGGTGGCGGAGTTGCCGCGCACTTCCCGCGCGACATGGACGGTGGCGCTGGGATGCCGGGTTCCGTCGGCTTCGAGGACGAATCCGCGGATGGCGGCGAAGCGCTCGGCCTGATCGGGGACGACGACTTCGACGTCCTGGACTTCCCCCGTGGCGAGCAGGCGGGAGGCGACGATTCGACAGCGGCCGTCGAGGGTTTCCGCGTTCAGGCTGAATTCGCCGAGGGGCACGCCGTGGAAGGCGAATGATCCGTCGGCGTCGGTGAACTGACCCCGGCCGAGTTCGCGGGAATCGGGATCGGGGAAGAGGTTCACGGCGGCGCCGGGGAGCGGGGCTCCACTCGACGCGAGGACGCGGCCGGTGACGGAACCGCGCCCACGGAAGCGGAGCGCGACGGCGAGTTCGCCGCCATCGCGAACGCCGCCCTGGGGAATCATGTCGCGGTGGACGGCTCGATCGAGGCCTTCGGCGGCGGCGATCGCCTGGCCGATCTCGCCGAGATTGAACGCGCGAAGCATGGCGTCGCGGGCATCCGGATCACGCGCGAGCTCCTCGATGCGGGGCCGGTCCGCGCCCCGTGGACCGACGGCTTCCAGGAGGACTCCGAGCAGAGTCCGCGCGTCGTCGTCGGTCATGCGGCTGGTGTCGATGGCCGCGAGGTTGAAGGGAACGTCGGCGAGGACGAAATCGAGGGTGAAATAGCCGTTGTCGTCCGTGAACACCTGGCCGGCGCGGAACTCGGCCGGGAGGCATTTGTTGCCGATGCGATCCTCCATGGTCAGCGTCACGGGAACTCGGGCGACGGGATTGCCGTCCACGCCGTAGACGCGGCCGCGAAGTGAAGCGCCCTTGGCGGGGGTGGTCAGGACGCGATGGTCCCCAGGGGTGGATCGGTTCCCTCGGGGATCGGGGAGGCTGTCGATGGCGAGGGTGTATTCGCGTGGGCGCGCTGCGAAACTTCCGATCCCGCGATGGAGCTGAAGGAGACAGACCCGTCCGCCGTTCTGGAGGCGGGCGGTGCGGGCACCGTTGCCGTCGGCGAACCGATAGGCTCCGGATTCCTCGACGTCCGGGCCGGCCATGGGCTTGCTGAACAGGACGGCGAGGACGGTTCCCCAATTGCCGTATTCGCGGATCGGGCACCGGAGGAAGACCCGGTCCGAGACGACCGAGATATCCTGGCGGACGGAGACGATGGCGGGCGGGTCTTCGCGGACGGCGGTGCGGATGGGCGCCAGGGTTGTGGTCGCCTCGCCCTGGACGAGGAGGAGTTGGCTGTCGTCGCCCGGTTTGAAAGTAAGGCTGTTGCCGGCGGCGAGCGGTGGAAGGGACCACGCCAGCTGTTCGCCGAGACCGTCGGCGCCGATCTCCAGGAACGAGACCTCGACCGCAGGGAGGGAGGTCGATGCCCGCCAGGTGTAGGTGAGATTCGTGTCCGGACGGGAGGCGAGCCAGGCGCCGCGGATTCCAGCGTAGGCGAGGGACTGGGGCAAGTCGCTATGGGTGGCGCTGGTCGAGGGGGCTGTCGCGGGGTCGGTGTCGGGAGGAATGGCGTGCGCGGAGAGAACGAGTTCCGGAGAGCCGGAAGTGGCGATCCACCACGCCTGGCCGAGGCCCGCCAGGCTGGGGGCGAGGGTGGCGAGGCGCTGGGGGGTGTTCGCGGCGTCGAGTCCTTCCTGGAGGCTGGCCACGGCTTCCCTCCATTCCCGGCCCGCGTCGGTGACCCGAAGGAGTTGGTCGAACCCCGGGTCGAATTCACGGCCGCCTTGCCAGTCGAGGGCCAGATCGACGAGGACCCGGCGGGGATCGTCGCCGTAGCGGAGGCGTTGGCCGGCTTCGGCGAGTTCGATGACCCGTTGTTCGACTTCGCGGCTGGAAAGTTTGCGGACGCCGTCGGGGAGCCTGGCGGCGGTGGCGATGCTGAGCGCCTGTCCGAGCACGCGGTTGGCGGCGGTGAAGAGTTCGGGCGGCAGGGCGGCGACCCAGTCGGGGTACCCGATCGAATCGGGGCTCAGGGGGACGCCCCGTTCGTCGACGCCCATGAAAAGGCTGAGGCGTCCGCGCACGCTGTCATCGCTGGTGGTGAGGTTTGAGAAGTAGACGCTGCCGGTGCGTTGGGACCTGAACCGGAAGGTGGCGGTGGCGCTTTCGCCGGGGGCGAGGTTGCCGAGTTCCACGCGTTCGTCGCTGAGCAGGACGGTGCCGCTCACGGCGAGTCTGTTGAGGGACACGCTGACGAGATTGGCTTCGAAGTCGCCTGTGTTGAGAAGGGTGACGGAGGCCTCGTACGGCTCCCCGGTTCGCACGGTCCTGGGGTGGGCGAAGGTCATCGAGAAATTGGCGTTGCGGACGAGGACCGAACCCGAGGCGCGTCCGCGGATGCGGGTGATACCGGCGGCGAGTCCCTCGAGGTCGGCTTCGAGATCGATGTCGAGGACGTGCAGTCCTTCCTTCAGTCCTTCGACGAGGAACTCGGCGCTGCCGGTTTCGCCGGGTTGGAGCCGGGTGATGTCGTCAGGGGTTCCCCATTGCTGGTCGGAGCCGGGGAGGACGACGGGAAGGTTGGTGAGGACGATCCGGTCGGGACCGATCCGCGCCATGCGGAGGGGGTCGTCGCCGGGCTGGTCATGGGATCTGGCTGGCAGGCCGTCGGCGCCGGGCGGGAGGCGGAGGAGGGCCCTGACGTTGTTGACGGAGAGGCGGGAGTCCGAGGGCGCGGCGTTTTCGGTGAACAACTGGATGCTGAAGAACTGGTTGAGGAACCCGATGTTGCCCGGGATGACGAGAAGGCCGGTGATCGGGATTCCCTTCTTCTCGGATTCGGCGTCTTCGCCGACCCTCTGGAAGTTGATGGGATTGATCCTGAAATCCGGCATTTCGGCGGCGAACTCGGGTGGCAGTTGAACGGACTCGGCGAGTTCGCGGTTGAGACGGTCGAGTTCGACGGTGCGATCCTCGAGTTCGGCGGCCGGGATGATCTCGGTGCTGAGTCTGGCGGTTGGAGCCGCGACCGGCATGACGACTCGGAACGAGCGTCCGCGCAGGACGAGGGTCACGTCGAACTCGACGACGCGAAAATTGGACTGATCGAGGGCGATGCCCTTGTCGTGGATCTCCTCGAGGGAAAGCGGTCGCGATGTGACCCGCGAGACGAGCACTTCGTCGAAGACACGGACGGGGATGTTGGACGGGGTGGCTTGGAGGAGGATGTTGGTGCCGCGGACGAGCTGGATGTCGTCGAGTTGATAGTCCCCGGTGAGTCGCAAAGGAGGGAGGAACAGGGGATCGCCGTATTCCGCGGTGAGGCGTTGGGCGGGGAAGGATGGGCCGCGCAGGGTGGCTTCGACGCGGGTTCCTGCGCCGGCTTCGCCGAGGGATCCTTCGACCGGAATGTCGCCGGCGGCGAAGGCGACCTGGATCGAACCCGCGACATTGCGGGGAACGGTGACGGATTCGGGGAAGGCCCGCAGTTGGGCGCCGACCACGCGGTATTGAAGGGACGCGAGCGGATCGGGCGCTGTCGCGGCCTGGACGGGGATCAGGAAGAGGGGAGCGAAAGCGGCCGACAGAATCGGCGCGAGGAGAAGCAGGGTACGGCGGAGAAGGCGCGGACGGACGTCCGCGAAGGCGGGTGGGGGATTCATGGCGTGAAGCTCAAGGGGTACCCGGATGAAGCGCCCGATAGGCGCGGAGATAGCGGTCCAACGCCTCGTCGAAATAGTGGGTCATGTGCTGCCCCAGGGGGCGGAAGCCCCGGCCCGGGACCTGAATGACGTTCTCGAAGACGACGACCGGCGTGTTGGATTTCCCGTAGCGGGTCAGTTGGGGCACGGCCGCCGAATCATGGAGGAATTCGCCCGCGAATCGCCGCGCGGCCGTCTCATCCCCGCCCCTCGCGGCGCGAATCAGGTCGGCGTCCGCGAAGAGTTTGCCCTCGGACTCGGAGAAGCGGACGGGGTTGTAGCCGCCGCGACCCTGGCCGGTGTACGGGCTCCTTCCGAAACCCGGAAGGTCGGCGGGCAGATCGGCGGCGCGTCGGATTTCGAACGGGGATTCGGAGGAAAGGCGTCGGAGTGTGTCGTCGAAGTTTCGTTGGCCGGCGTTTCTGACGACGTCCCGAGTGAGTTCGTCGATGCGCGCGAGGCGGCGCCCGTGGTCCCGGAGCATCTGGTTGACGTAGAAATCGGCGAGTTCGCGATCGACGAGATTGGAACTTCGGAGCCGGCCGACCTGGGCGGCGGCTTCGCGGTAGGCGTGGGGTTCCGCGCCTGCGAGGCGGGTTGAAGCCCTGCGAAGGAGCGCGGCTTCGCGCATGGATTCGTCGACGTGCCGGCTGATCTGGTGCCATTCGCGTTCGGCCGCGAGGCGTTTCGGGGCTTCGTCGATCCATTTCGCAGCGGAGCCGACTTCACGGCCGAGGGTGCGGCGCGCCTCCCCGATCACGGCGCCGCGCAGGCTTCGGTTGGCGGAGGATTTGGCGGCGTGTTCGGCGATCTCGGTGAGTCCGATCTTGCCCGCCTTGCCCAGGGCGCCGGCGACGGCGAGCGCGTCGGCGCCCGCGGCGATCCATTCACCGGCGGTGATTTCGGCGCCGACATCGAGTTTGCCCGCGACGGTGCCGGCGCCGGCGCCGAGTTCGAAGGGGGCGAGCACGACCTGGGCGGTCGCATAGGCGACGCCCGCGGCCACGGCCCGCCATGTTCCGGCGTCGCCGTCGACGGACCATTCCATGAGGTCCCGCTTGAAAAGCGCGAGTCCCCAGCGGGCGCGGTCGGCGAGGACCGGGTTGCGGAGGTCGGCTTCGGTCAACCCGGCTTCCTGGAGCATGCGTTGCCGTTCCTCGTCCATGCGCTGGAGAGTTTCGGCGGCTTTCCGGCCGTCCCGGTAGGTCTCGAGGGAACCGGGGCCGAGCGCGGCGATGTCGGCCTCGTGACTTTGGTCGATCTCCCTCAGGGTCGCGCGGGCTTCCTGGATCCAGCGATCCGCCGGGTCACCGGACTCGGATTCGAAGCCGGTGGGATCGGAGAAGCGGAGTGGGTTGGCGTAGGCGTAGAGGTAGCGATGGAGACTGGGCGGGGTCCGGGGATCGCCGAGGTAGGGGTCGGCGCTGGTGAACCGCGCCTGCTCCTCGTCGTAATAGCGGGCGCCGAAATAGTGGAGGCCGGTTTCGCTGTCCCGGTAATGGCCTGTGTGAAGGCGGGGGTTCTCGTGGCCGCCCTGCTGGGCGCGGATCCGACCCCAGGCGTCGTAGCGGTATCGCTCGACCAGGGTTCCCGTCGGGTCGACGAGATTGACGGTGTTCTTGAGGCCGTCGGTGAGATAGAAGGCGCGATCGAGGGTGGTGGTTCCGCCGGTCGTGGGTGTTCCCAGGGCGAGGAGCGCGTTCCCGTAGTCGTACTTCCGAAGGGTCGCGTGGGCGGAACCGGCGTCTCCGTATTCGAGGATGACCGCGGACTGATCGTAGAGGTACCGGGTCTCGTGGCCCGCGTCGGTGATCTTCTTCGCCCGGAGCCGATCGGCGTTGTAGTCGAAGCGAGTCGTGGCTCCGGCGATCCGCGCCGAGATCATCTGGTCGCGGACATCGAACCGGAACTCCCGCCGGTCGCCGTCCTGGATCCGGGCGGTCTGGTTCAGGTTGGAATCGTACTCGTAGTCGATGCTTCGGGCGGGATGGATGAGGTCGTCGATGCGGGTGAGAACATTGACGCCGTCGAAGGTGGTGGCGGGGCGGTTCGCGATGCGTTCGTAGCGGTAGGCGCGGTCGACGGCGTTTCCGGAGACGGGATCGATGCCGCGTTCGGTCAGACGGTTTCCATTCGGCGCGTAGGTGTTGGTGAGGCCGCCGGCGGATCCGTACGCGACGGTCGTGAGACGGTTCAAACGATCGTAGCCGTACACCGTGGTTTCGACGCCGAACGAAGCGCCCGGTTGGCGCTCCGTCTGGGAGACGCGATTCCCGGCGGCGTCGTAGGCGTAGGCGAACACGGAATGGGGGACCGACGCCGATCCGGCGAGGTTGGTGATCGAGAGCAGGCGATCCCCGGCGTCGTAGGTCCGTTGGGCGCTGGTTCCGCCGGGGAAATCGACGCGACTCAACAGATCATCGGGCTCCCAGGTGAACGTCGTTCGGAGCGGCGACGGTCCGGCGGGATCGAGGCGGACGGCGGCGAGGCGGTGGCGGGGATCGAACTCGGTCGCCGTGATCCGTCCATCGGCGTCCACGAGGTTGGTCCGATTTCCGACGATGTCGTAGTCGAAGGAGAGGGACCGGCCGACGGGATCGTCGTGATCGAAACGTCGGCGCGCGACGAGCCGGTCGAGGCCGTCGTAGTCGAGGCGGGTCCGTTCGATGAGAACGCCCGAGGGACCCTGCTTTTCCTCGGTGACTTCGATGGGATTGTCGTTGCCGTCGTAGACGTAGTGGATCGCGATCGGCTGGTGGATCAGGGGCGTGCCAGGGGCGGAGACTTCGGCGTGGTCGGAGTAGTCGCGGCGGACCAGGCGATTGAGGTGATCGTGGTCGAGGCGGGTCCGCTGGCCGCGTGGATCGCGGACGCCGGTTCTGTTCCCGTTGGGATCGTAGGTGAAGGACCAGACCAGCGGCGCGCCTCCGCCGTGGGGTCCGGTACGGCTCACGGCGGGGCCGAGCGTTCCCGGGAGGGTGTGCTGGAGGAGATTGGTGACGCGGTTGAGGGCGTCGTGGGATCTGGTCACCAGGTTCCCGGAGGGATCCTGCTGGGCGGTGAGATTGCCGTTCCCGTCGTACCTGAATCGGGTGATTCCGGCGTCGCCCGACGTGGCCCTTGGTGTCTCGTCGACGGCCAGCAAGGCGCCCAGTTCGTCGTAGGAATATCGTGTGACGTGACCGAGGGGATCGATGAGTTCGGTGAGTTGATTGGCGGCGTCGTAGCGGAATCTCGTGATCTCACCGAGCGCGTTCTCGGTGGCGACGCGCCTGTAGCGGGCATCGTAGGTGTGGCGGACGTCGAAGGTTCCCCCGTGGTTCCTGGGATCCTTGACCGAGACGACGTTTCCGACCCGGTCGTACCGCGTGACGGTTGTGGCGGCGACGGCGGAGCCCGCGCCTAGGGTGACGTGGGTGGGTCGGTCCGCGGCGTCGAAGGTGATCTCGGTGACCGCGCCACCGCCGTCGATTCGTCGGACGAGGTTCCCGTTTCCGTCGTATTCGCGGCGTTCCAGGACCAGGGGGTTGGCGCCATACCGGGCGGCGAGATCGGGGCCTGAACGCTCGATCCGGATCGCGCGCCCGAGGGCGTCGTAGTGGGCGGTGGAGACGAGACCTCGCCGGTCGGTCGCCTGCACGCGGCGTTCCGCGTCGACATAGGCGATGGCGGAAGTCGTCCGTGCCGTGCCGTTGGTGTCGAAGTCCGTTTGGGATCGGAGTCGGTGGAGGGCGTCGTAGGCGAACGTGGAGCGATGTCCGCGGGGATCGGTCCGCGCGAGGACGTCGAGGCTTCCGTGAACGGTGGTGGCGGTTCCGCCCAGGGCGTCGGTGGTGTCGCGGATGCGTCCCAGTTCATCCATGCGGGTGGTGCTTGTGTTTCCGCGGCCATCGGTCTGAACGACTTCGTTGGCGTCGTCGTCGTACCGGGTGGATGCGAGGGTGCGCCAGGCGCCGCCGCCGCTGATGGGTTCACGGATCTCAATGCGCACGGGGCGGCCGAGGTTGTCGTATCCGAGGCGCTTCTCGATGCCTCGTCGATCGACGGTCCCGACGAGGTTGCCTTCGGGATCGTACTGAAAGGTCTCCGTGATCCCGGTCGGATCGTCGGGTGTCCGGACGAAGCTGCGGCGGATCAGGCGGCCGAGCGTATCGAACTCCTGGACCTGATCGGTGTCCCCGCCCTCGGGGTCGATGAGTTCGAGCACGTTGCCGAGTGGGTCGTGGGTTTGGCGGGTGACAAGATCGAGTCCGCCGGGATCGACGGTGGATTCGACGACCCGATCGAGGCCGTCCTTTCGGATCCGGGTGGAGAATCCCCGTGGATTGGTGACGGTCACCTGGTTGAGGGAATCGTCGTAGACCGTCGTGGTTGAAAGGCCGTCGGGCGGGAGGCCCGGTCCGTCGAAGGTGTGCCGGATTTCGCGGTTCAGGGCGTCGTATTGGACGCGGGTGACCAGTCCGCTGGCGCGATCGACGGAATTCGTCCGGTTTCCAGCCGGATCGTACTCGAATTCCGAGACATGCCCTTCGGCGTTGGTGGAGCGCCGAAGGCGATGGAGGCGGTCGTATTCGAGATGGGTCGCGTGGCCGTCGGCGTCGGTGATCCGCGTCTTGTTGCCTTCGCGATCGTAGCGAGTGGTGAGGATGGAACCGGGGTACGGGAGGTGGGATTCGACGATTCGATACAAGGCGTCGTGGATGTGGGATGTGGCGAAGCCGTGGAGGTCGACTTCGTTGGTGAGATTGCCGGCGCGGTCGTAGGCGAGATGGGCGAGGATGCCGGTGCCGTTGGAGGGGCCGCCGAAGGGACCGTCGAGGGTGGTTCGGATCCGGCGGTTCAGGGCGTCGTACGCGTGGCGTCTTATGACGCCGCGGGCGTCGGTTTCGGCGACGAGGTTGCCGGCGCGGTCGTAGGCGACCCGTGTGACATACGTTTCCCTGGCTCCTTGGGCCTGGGGCACGTCGCGTTGTTCCGAGCGGACCCGGCGATTGAGGGCGTCGTAGAAGTGCCGGGTGACGGAGCCAAGGGCGTTGGTGGATTCCAGGAGGAGCCCGGCGGCGTCGTAGCGGCTGCCGGTGATCATTGAGGGATTGGAGGAGGCGCCGCTGAGATCGTTGAGGCGCAGTTCGGCCACTTTGCGGTCGAGGGAATCGTGGATCGACCGGGAGTGATGTCCGAAGGCGTCCCTGGAATCCGTGGCGAATCCGCGTTCGTTGTAGTCGGTGACGGTTTCGTTGCCGATGGGATCGCGGATCCGGCGGGGGTTGCCGTAGGGATCGTAGTCGAGGAAGGACGTGGTGAACCCGCGCGTGTCGGTCTGATCGTGGAGATCGCCGTCGGGACGGTAGGAGAAGCGGGTGGTGTGCCCTTCGGCGTCGACGGTTCGGAGCAGGTTTCCGGTGCGGGGATCAATGATGTGCCTCGTGACGCCGCCCTCGGCGTCGACGGTGTTGGTTCGCTGATTGAAGACGGAATCGTAGGCATGTCGGCGGATGACTTCCGTGACGGGATTTCCCAGGGCATCGGTCACCGGGCGTTTGGTGGAACCGGCGAAGGCGGTGCGTTCGGCGGTCAGGTTTCCGCGGCCATCGTGGTATTCGAAGAACTGTTCCTGGCCCTCGGGATCGCGGCGCCACGTCATGAGCACGTCATGGACGGGTTGATTGGCGGCGTCGCGAACGGAGCCGTCGAGGTGGTCGGTGGCCCAACGCATCTCGCTTTCCTGTCCGAGCGGCGCGCGGACGCGGACCGTGGCGCCGTAGGTGTTGAGTGTGTATTCGGTGTCGGGAATCGGGTTGCCGTCGGAGTCGGTGCCGCGTGGATCGGTCACGTGGCGGCGGGAATTCGCGAAATCGAAACGGAAGCCGTAGGACGCGTCGGCGGTGGCTTCGAACCCGGGGCGGGCGGCGCCGACATGGGTGACGTGGGTGACGATCTCGTGGGGCGGCACGTCGGGGAGGAGATTTCCGTTCGCGGCATAGTACGCGCCGGCGGCGAGGTTCGTGGCGGCGTACTGGTAGCGGGTGATGGCGCCATTGGGGCCGATGGTTTCGACGAGGTTGTGCCCTGTTGGACCGTTCCCGAGTGAGTAGCGATACCGTTCGACTCGGGTGGTTTCCGGCGTGGCCCCGAGGCGCGTGACGCGGACGAGGTTTCCGTCGTCGTCGTAGGCGTAGTGGATTTCGAGTTCGAGGAGGTCCCTGGAACCCTGGTGATTGAAGCCGCGCAGGGTGTGGATGCGCGATTCGCCGGCGATTCGGGCGTACTCGAAGTGGAAGGCCCGTTTCGGGAGCTGTCCGAGGGCGTCGCGTTCGGTGACGGAATCGAGGGTGGCGGGATCGGAATCGCCGTCGAGGTAGTCGAGGGTGAGGGCATTGCCGCTGGGGTCGCGGATGGCGCGGAGGGTGAACACCTCGCGGGACGAGTTGGCGAGGCTCGCCTCGGCGACGAAGTCGTGGCGGAGCGCTTCCTTGGTGAGGAACCAGAATCGATCCGGTTGGGTGCGGTCGCGGATGAGGACCGAGTGGTGGCCGATCTGGGGGCTGAAGAACTCGAGATTGGCGGGGTCCGTTCCGGCGGGGAGGAGTGGAAGGTATCGCGCGGCGCGAGCGGGATCGGGTTGTGGACGGTCGAACGCGTTGCCGCTGCCTTCGCCGCCGACGACGGTGAACACGCCGCAAGGAATGTTGTGGATGAGACGGACGTTGTAGCTGTGGGTCCAGCCGGCTCCGAGCGGGCCCGCGCTGGAATCGCCGGCGGACGAGTACGTCCGGCCGAAGGTGAGTGCCAGCCGCCGTCCGGGCACGGTGGCATCCTGGGCGGAATGGCCGAGGTGCCCATCCCACAGGTCCACGCCCTGGATGATGGTGTGGCCGACCGGGAAGGTCTGGTTGAGCTCGATCTCGTGCTGGATCGTGGCGGACGCGGCGAGGGTGAGGTTGGGGGCGAGTCCGGCGAAGCGGGTGGCGGTGACCTCGACGGGATGGGCGCCGGGTTCGGGGACCCTGGCGGCGTCGATGAGAATCCGATGACGTCCGGCGACGGTCGCGACGCCGGTGAATTCGCCGACGAGATTGCCGTTCTCATCGTAGGCATTCCGGAGGGGTTGGCCGTCGATGGTGATGGAGACGTCGGCGTCGAGGGAGTTCTCGAAATAAAGCCAGCCGCTGCCCGGACAGGCTCGTTGGTTGATGCGATCGACCGTGGTGCGGATGACGATGGGATCTTCGACGGTCAGGGAGGGGGTGACGACGGTCACGGGTCGCGACTGGCTGGCGCCGAGTCGGACGGGGGGCGAATTGGGCGGAGGCGAGGCGAGGGGAGTGCCTGAGCCCGCGAAGGGGCCGAGGACTGGATTGGCGCGCATCGACTCGGGGATGCCGACGCGGACGCGGCTGCCGGCGCGGAGGAGTTGGACGCGTCCGGCGAGACGTTGGATTTCGGAGTGCGCGGCGGAATCCGCCATGAGGACGATGGGGCCGGACACGAAGGCGTTGAAGGAATCGAGATGGGGATCGTCGGAGAGTCGTCGCAGGGGGATCGCGGGGACGGTGCTGGCGAGCAGGGTGTTGGTGCCGGGGAAGGGGTGTCCGACGGTGTCGAGGCTGAGCAGCGCGAGTTGGATCTGTCGTCCGGCGCCGCCCGGGGTTTCGACCATCAGGTACCAGGTGAACGCGGGATTGTCGGGCGGGAGCGCGGCCTGGGTTGATTGTCCGGCGACGGGAAGGCCCGCCGGGTCGGGGAGGAGGCGGAGCTGGGCGAGGCGTTCCTCGGGATCGTTGAGTTGGACGGCCTCGAAGGTGTTGGTTCCGGCGGGAAGGAACCGGACGTGGGGTGGGCCCTGGCCGACGAGGTTTCGTGAGCGCAGACTTCCGACGCTCACTCCCTGGGAGCCCACGGCGAAGGGCGTGACACCGGTGCCGATGCCGCCCATTCGGCCGAGGATCGCCGGGTGTGGTCCGGTGGTTGGGGAGGGGAGGAGCAGCCGGGTGGGGTCGAGGAGGATGAGATCCTCCGACTGGGGGCCGGCCGTGGAGAGCACGATTCGGCCGCGGGCATCGAGTTCGGCACCCTGGACGAGGCCGTATTCGTCGATTGGGAAGGGGATTTCGGCGAGTTCGACGAGGGAATCCGCGCGGGAAACATCGATGACGCGCAGCGAATTGGCGGAGTTGTCGAGCGCGATCAGGTTGAGGAGCAGGAGGCGTTGGACGCCGTGATCGATCAGGAGTCCGCGTTTGGGATACCACCCCGGGAACTCGAGGCCGAACGCGTTGCTGACGACGTTGGGAACGAGGGTGTCCGGGGAGGATTGGCGGATGAGATAACTGCGCGCGGTCGTCGCTCGGAACAGGATGTTCGTTTCGACGGGGTACCCGCGGATTTGGACGAGGACGTCCCGGCCTGGGGCGGTGAGAACGACGGCGTGGCCGCTGGGACCGTGAAGGACGGCGTCGGTGATGAATCGGCCCGATTCCCGCAGCTGATACCGGCCGTTGGGTCCGCTGCGGTTGGGATCGAGCGACAGGACGTCGATCTCGCCGGCGACGAAATTGATCGCGTCACGACCGACCGTGGGGAGTCGGTCGCCGGGATCGACGAAGTCCCCGTCGTTGTTCGCGTCGAGGCCGGGGTCGGAGTAATCCGGAAGGCTGCGGAGTGAATTCCGGCTGAGGGCGCGGTAGGCGTCGGCGAGCAGGACCGATTGGAAGTTGAGGGCGTGGACCTGCGGGGAAACGAAGTTGTTTTCCGCGAGGAGGAGGTACGGAGCCGACCATGTCAGGCGACCGAACTGGGCGGTTTCATCCAGACTGAGGCTGGAACCGGCGATGGCCGGACTCGCGGGAAAATCCTGGTTCAAATCGTAGACCCGCAGGTAGCCGAGTTGGACGCCGGAGGTCTTGCCGGCCACGACGAGGAGATCGGATTTCCTCCGGGGTCCGGGTTGGTCGGAGGGAACGCCGGGTGTGGCGAAATCGAGGGTGAATTCGTAGTCGCGAATGAGGGTGAGGGCGCGGGGTGGACCGGGGAGGCTGCGTTCGCCGACGAGGCGGGGTTGGCTGGGGATGGAGACATCGTAGCGGTTGAGCTTCGAGCCACGGCGATCGATGAGGTAGGCGTAGGAACCCAGGAGGACGGCGCCGCCGCCTTCGTCGATGTTGGGCAGCGTGGCGCTGAGGTTGGGGGCGGTTCGGAACCGGAGTTGGAAAGGTTCCGCGGGCGGGGAGTTCGTGGCGGGATTCTGGTCGAAGATCTGGCCGCCGAGATCCCGAAGACCCTGGATGGTGAGCGTGTACTCGGTGTCGTCGCGGAGGCCCCCGAAGGAGAGGCGCACCTGCTGGGGGCTTCCCTCGAACGCGGCGGTGATCGGGCCGGCGCGAGGGGTGAGGGTGAAATACGTGGAGGGTGACTGGAGGTTCTGGGGATCGATCCACTCGTTGAAATGAAGGGCGACGGGTTGGAGCGGGCTGGTGCCGACCGAACCTTCGTCGGGATCGGAGAACACGACGTAGGGTCCGACCGGATCATTGGGAGGCCTCGGTGGCACGGGGGGCTCGCCGAAAAGGAGGACGTAGGCCTGTTCGGCGGAGTTGCCGGTGCTGTCTTCGGCCCGGACGGAAAGGACGACCTTGGAACGGGTCGACGAGCGGACTTCCCAGGCGCCCCGGCTTCGACTCACCGCCGAAGCGACCGCCGTCGCCGGTTCGGTGTGGTCCACGCGAACGGTTACCGTGGCGGGTCCGCCGTCGTCGATCGCTTCGACGCGGACCACCGCGTCGGTGCCGGCGGGCGGTTGGGCGGGGCTGTGCGAGATGCTGATCGACGGAGGGGCATCGTCGGGAAGGCGGCCCCGATCGAACAGGACGGTCGAAACGGCATTGGGATAGAGGGGGTCGACGCGGACCGCGGTGCCCGTTGCGAACTGCCTTGGAAAGGCGGGATGCGTCGCGATGAGCGAGTGGCCCCCGGAGGCGCCCTGTTCGGGGACCAGGAACGCGAAGTTCCCGTCGGCTTCGCTGATCACGACGATCTCGCCTCCCTGGAGTGAGAAGGGGCGGGAGTTCGCCTGGGAACCGGCGCGAGCGCGGACCACCGCGCCACCGATCCGGACTTCCGATCCCTGGATCGCGGCGCGGCCTCCCGCGAAGAGGGCGGACGCCGTTTTTCCGAAGACCTCGGTGTTGGCGTAGTAGACCGAACCGAAAAGGAGCATGCGTGCTCCCACGGGATCGATGAGGGCGTAGTAGCCGGCGAAGAGCGCATGGCGGGAACGGGCCCCGCCAAGTGGAGGTGGAGACGTGGAGGATTCGATGGGTTTCAGAAGGCTTTGGTAGGCGTAGACGGGGGTTGTCGCGTCGCCGCTGGCGCCCGCGTCCTGGAGGTCCCGGAATGCGGCCGCGTAGAGGACGAAATCGTCACGGGTTTTACCCGGGGGCGGTTCGAGCGGAATGCCTTCCGGTTGCACCTCGACGCGAAGCCGGCCGCGGACGGGATCCCCTTCCACCTCGAGGTCGAAGGCGGCGAACGCGGTCGCCTCCTCGGGGGGTGTGTCGCGGGTGAGGGCGGGGATGTCTTCGGGCAGATGGGGTTCGAGCTTGAAGCGGGTGCGTCCGAGGATGGCGCCCGGCGGAACTTCGAGCACAACGGCGAGGGCATCGTTTCGGGCGGCGATTCTTCCGCCCTCGGCGTAGAGGGCGACGCTGCCATCGGGAAAGACCTGGCGTCCGACGGGAATCTCGGTTCGTGCGCCGCCTGGATTGAGCAGGACGATGCGCAGCCGGTCGGTGACGGAGGCTGGGATGGTGTTGGTGAAGCTGCCGTCGGCGTTCGCGAGCAGGGTTGTGGTTTGGCCCGTGGTGTCGTTCACGAACAGGACCGGCAGGCGGGCCGGCGCCATGCCGGCGGTCCCGATCACCCGGACGAGGCCCTGTGGGTCGGGGGGTGTGCTGAACAATTGGGCGCCGACGGATCGGGCCACGGAGTTGCTGAGTGTCGTGAATCGCGATTCCAGCGATCCGACCAGCGTCCGTCCCGCGGAGTTGGCGATGGCGGGGTCGACGACGACGCGATAAGCCGCGCCTTCGGCGAGCGCGTCGAGCGGGACGAGACGGGCTGAATGGCGGTCGGTGGCGAACGTGACGCGGGCGGGGACCGCATTCGATTGGGCGTCGCGAAGGACGATGCCCGGCGAGCCGGCCGGGGGCGAAACCGGCTGGCTGAATTGGACCTCGACCGTCGCCAGCACGTCAACCTGCTCGGCTCCGGCCAAAGGTTGGATGCCGTCCACAAACGGCGGCGCTGGCGCCAACGACACGTCGACATCTTCGAGCCGCATCGACGCCGGCAGGTTGAAGGCGGCGCGGCGAAGTCCGCCGTCCGACGGACTCCGCAACAGGACGGCTCCGGCGCCCCGCGGTGACGCCAGCGTGAATCGGCCGTCCGCGCTGGTCAGGACGGACCAGGGTTGGCCTTCGAGCCAAACCCGGGCGGCGGGTAGCGGTTCGCCGAGCGCGTCCCGCGCGATGCCCGAAACGACGCCGACGGGCTGGGGAACCCGGATCACGACGTACTGACCGGAGCGATCGATGCCGGGAAGGTCCGGATTCGAATCGGACTCGACCGAGACCCACGCGCCCGAATCGGACGAGTAGCGGGCGACCGGCTCGAGGCCGGCGTCCGCGTGATGGTACCAGGCTCGTCCGAGCACGTAGGCCCCCGGCGATGGAGTCTGTTCGAAGCGGAAACCGAGCCGGTCGGCGGGCTGATTGAATCCCGCCGTGAGGGCGAAGGCCGCGATCGGGGCGAACTCTGGACCGTTTCCCGAGGATCCCAGGAATCCGGGCAATCCGGCGGATTCTGGAAACAACCCGGTGAGTTCCGAAGGGACCGAGGAGGGCGAACCGCCGGCGCCGACTTCGCTCCAGGGTGCGAGGTCGATGACGCGGACATCCTGGGACGAGCCGGGTGGGGCAAAGAACTCGAGCCCTTCCCAACGAACGGGTCCGAGGCCCTCCCCAAGCGTGTGTGGCGCGGTTCGCCTGACGGACGGGATCGACGCCTCGACGACCGCTTCCGTCAACTCCGATTCACGGAGCAATCTTCGGGGTCGGAGGAGCGTCTCGGCGGTCGCCCGATGGGCGTTGGTATCGGACGCTTCGCGGAACAGGGTGATGAAGGTGTCCCAGGGTGGGGGCTGGTGCAGGGAACCGTCGGGGAGTTTGTATCGTTCAGAAATCGTCGCCGGCAGGACGGTGCCGCTGGGGAGAGTGGCTTCGCGTGTTTCGACGAACCATCGCGCCTCGGCGGTGACGTCGACGGGATTCGTGCTGGCCAGCGAAACCGGTGGCATGACCCGTCCCGTGATGGCGAGGTCGTCGGGCGAAGGAAGAGGCACCGGCACGGCTTCCGCGAGGAGTGCGCCGGGTTGGGGGGATGAAGGCGCCGTGGGTGGTCCGTCGGCGACGACGACCCCGTACGCGCCGGGCGAGTTCACTTCGAAAACGACCCACTCGCCGGGAGCCGGTTGGCGCCGGTCGAGAACCCTCCAGGCGGGTTGCGTGGCGTCGAACTGGATGACCGTGAAGGTCTGGCCCGCCGGGAATTCGCGGCGCGGCAGCGTGTTGACGCGAAGCGGGCGAGCCAGGGTTCCCTCCCATTCCAGCCAGAGCAGGTGTTCGGGGCTCCATCCCGGAGGAATGGGCAGCGGCGGCGACTGGGGATGAATCCGGGTGACGTGCGCGGCGCGGGTGGCGGTCGTGGTTCCGGGGAGGATCTCGATCGAGAGGTCGTCGGCCAGGAGGTGGGTGTTCGCCGAAGAGTTCAGGGTGAGGATTGTCGGCCGCCTCTGGGTGAGCCTTGGGAACGGAAGACGGATCACGCCGTCCGTGAGATCGGCGATTCGCCAGGCCGGATGGAAACCGTCTTTGAGGAATCGCCATTGGTAGGCGCCCGGCGGGCCACCCAGCGTGACCGCGCCGAGGCCGCGATCCGAGGTGAACGTCCGAAAGCCGGAGGGACCCGACTCCTCAACGGTCACCTCCGTCAAAGGCAGTCCGTGGTCGTCGAGCGTGAGGGTCAGGGCCAGCGCGGAGCCGCCGGACCTTTGGGTTTCGGCGAACACCCGGGTGACCAGGCGCGGAGCCTCGTTTCCCTGCCTTCCGATCGCGACAAGGCGGGGACGGGTCCGTCCGCCGGATGCCAGGGTGCCGCCGTCGCGCCACGCGGTGAGATTCCAGAAGGCGGGCTCGCCCGGTGGGACGGGCGAGGCGTTGTCGGCGTCCGGGAGGTTCGAGGCACCGGTCGAGTCCATGACCGCCAGGAGCAGTCGGCCGGTGATTGGGAGATTCCCTGTGTTGCGAAGCGTCACTTCGACCTGCCAGGAATTCTTCGAACGGTTCCAGCGCATGCCGCCGTAGTTCACTTCGACCAGGGCGGATACGTCCCGGAATGGGACGGACTGCCCGGCGAGGACGAAGGTTCGTTCGGCGACCTGGGCGACGGCGGTGGTGGTGGCGATGGGGTTGTCGAGGGCGAAGGAAAGGGCGAGCAAGAGCGCGCCGGATCGGCGGAGGACGCGCCCAAGGCTTGGGGGCTGGAGGAGCCTGGAGAACGGGCGGGGATGGAGTGGGGCCTTCATTGCGGAGGAGGGACCACGTCGAACGAGGGCGGCGCGGAAGCGGAACTTGAATCGGTGGGTTCGGGGCGGACGTCGTAGGCGAGGACCCAACGCGTGGAGTCGCCGTGGGCCCATCGAACCTGGACGACATCCGTCGGGGTGGAGTGGGTGATGCGAAAGAACCGAATGAAGTTCGTTCGGGAGACCGAGACCACCTGTTGGGCGGTGTCGAACACGGCGACGGGATCGTCCGCGTAAGGTCCGCAGGGCTGGGCGCTCGACTGCAGGCTGAAGATCCGCGGGCGGTACTCGAAGTCGATCCGGTGCGCGCCCTCCTCGGATTCGAAGCGCGTGATCACCGTTCGGACATCGGCTCGGATTCGGAAGAAGCGGGCGGACGTCGCGGTCGAAGGAAGTCGGAACTGGCGCCGGTCCGGATCGAGGACGGCCGTGGTTTCGGGCAGGTAGGGGCCGAGTGGATGGTTCGCGGATTCGAGGCGTGGGTTGGGATCCGGGAAGTCGTAGGCGAAGCGCCAGGCGTCGGGTTCCCGCGCCAGCACCCGCAGGCGGACCGCGGAGTCGGCCCGCAGCCGAAAGAACCGGGCTTCACCGCCGCGACGCAGTTCGAACTGTTGCCGGTCGGGGGCGTGATGGACGCCCATCTCCACGGAAAAAGGACCGGCGGGCGACGCGGAACTTTCGAGGAGGAAGAACGGATTCCTGGCGACCAGTCGAAGGTTGCGAAGCTGGGCGAAAGAGTCGTGTCCGGCCCGGTTGTCGAAGAGATCGAGCCACAGTGCGGATTCGCAGTTTTGCCATGCGATCGGAAGCGTCAGGGTCACGGCGAAGGAGGCGAGGACCGGCCATGAACCGGGCCCTTCCCCGGGGGGCGGGATAGGGCTTCGCCCCAGGAATCCGTCCGGGAGGGGAACGCCGCCGGGGTTCTCCGGGAGCCAGGCTTCGTTCCGCGCGTCCGCGTTGAAGAGCAACGCGGTGTTGTGAACGGCCGGCGGTTCGAACCAGAGGCTGATCGAGTCGAGGAAGGTGTCGGGTTCGGGCTGTTCCCGGGTGCCGTAGTCGAGGTCGAATTCGACCCGAATCAGGCCGACACCGAACGGCAGGGCGAGGGGCAGGCGGACGGAATGCAACGCGGCCGAACCGTCCGTCTCCAGGAGGGTCGGCGTTGGAAGTGGCGGAAAAACGACCTCCGCTCCGGCCGCCGTCATGCAGGCGACGGCCAGGACGCCGAATCCGATCCACTTTCTCGCAGGCCGGAACGAGCGACGACCGAACGGTGCGGGGGATCCGTGGGGTCGGGAGGCTGATTGGGTTCCGAGTGTCACCGGGGCGAACCCTACCCGGTGGACCTTAATCCACGATTAACGCCGCTGAAGATTGGAAATCCTGTACTGAACAAGGGCGCCGCCATCGACGCTCCCGGTCTCGAGTCCGCGAAGATCCAGCGTGCAGCTGGCGGGAAAGCCGAGGGCGCCGTCGTAGGTCACCCAAACCTGGCGGGCTCCGTCGGCGCGAGCTTGTTCGAGCCGGTTGAACAGCTCCTCGACGGCCGGAAAATACTCGGGGTCGCCTTCCTCCACCGGGAATCCATCCAGGACGATCCCGGCCAGGAATTTCTCGCCGTCGCGCAACTCGACGTCGGCCTGCGCGAGGAACGGTGGGACGGAACTGATGCGGTCGATGTGGAACTGGTAATTGCGCCAGGCGCGGTTCTCCCAGGCTTGGGCGGCGTCCGTTGAGCGTCGGCCGGGTGATCGGAGGCGGTAGGCCCGGTACGGGCGCGCGCGGGCGTCGAGATCCGCGTAGATCGTCGCCGCCGAAGTGGCCGCCACCTGGACCAGGTCATGCCACGTGACGGAGTCGTGGGTCCATTCGATGCCGACCCAGTCGTCGGTTTCGGGCAGGAACGACAGGACGAATGCCGTGCCGATGAATGAACCTTTCACCCATTTCGGGGCGGGTGGAGGTTCAAAGCCGCGGCCGGGCAGCCAGGTCAGAAGCGCCACAGCGAGGCTGAGTCGGACAAGAGGTCGGGAAAATCTGCCGGCGGACTGGAACAGGGGCGAAGGCTCCACGGCGCCGGGAGATAACCGGATCCCGGGAATTCTGGGTAGGGGAAACGAGAAGGGCGACGCGAACCGCGGCCCCGTACGTCAGGCGCGGAGGTCCTTCGGCGCCTGACCGGAAACCATGGGCCGGAGGCGAAGCGAACCGACCAACACACCTCGGAGCCGCCTCCAAAATGAAGGTTCGGCTCCGTTTCAGCCCGGAGTCCCGACCTTCGCTCACCGGCGGCGCCGCGGAAGGCGGCGATAGGCGGCGCCGCCGGCGAGGAGGGTTCCCACCACCCAAGCGATGCTGGAAGGCTCCGGCACGGCCGTGATGTCGAATCCGTAGTCAACGTGGATCGGACCGGTCTGCTGGATCCAAAGCGTGTAGTTCCCCGGGGTCAGGGGAGTTGTGAAACCCGCGGCCTGGAATCCCGCGGCAAGGTCATCGAGAATGTCGGTTCCCAAAAGCGCGGTCGTGTTGGCGGTGCCCGGGTGGGCGTATCCGAGCATTCCGCCCAGGTTCGCGGCGGCCGTATCGGGATCGATGGACAGGCTCCCCGCGGTGATCGCGAGGAACATGACGTCGTCCGTCGAGACGAAGCTGGAGAGTGTCAGGGAGGTGACCGCGAGCCCGGCCGGGATGGTGAACGTGATGTAGTCGCGGTCGGTGTTGACGGTGCTTCCCGAGATTGAGTTGACACCGAGGCTGAGGTTCCCGCCGGCGAACGGGTTCGCATAGTCACCGGTCAGATCGCCGCTGACGGACTCGCTGTAGAAAATCGCGGCGTGGGAGGCGGAACAGGCGCTCAGGATGGCGAATGCCATCGCGCCGGCGCGGACGAATTGAAATCGGAACGGAGACGGGTGCCGGGGCTGGGACGGATTTTTTGGGGCATTCATGACGGGCGATGGGATCGGGCGTTGGAACCGGATGCAGGATATTTCGGTAGGGGATCCATGGATGGGAGATTCGGAAGGGGCGATCGGTTCCCGGGAATTCGCGGGAATCTCGAATCGGATCAGGGAATCCCCAGCGAATCGAGTTGGTACCCGGGCGGATCGGCGGTCGGCGTGGCGACCAAACAACGGCAGGGCGCCTTGGCTTGGCGGAGGAGGTCGATCAATTCCGAACCGCGGAGCAGGAGGGCGGTGGACAGCGCGTCCGACACCGTGGCGGACGCGTCGATCATGGCGGCAAGGACGGCTCCCTGGGTGGGTTGGCCTGTCCTGGGATCGATCACATGCCCGTAATAGCGGCCATCCGCGGAAAAACCCTTTCCCCAGACGGCGGACACCGAAAGGGATTCATCATGAAGCGCCACGACGGCGAGAGGCTGAAGAGGAGGGGGCGCGGGCCAGGGCGCGGGCGAGGATGATGGGGACGGCCGCGGTGGTTGGAGTTCCAGGGAGTCGCCAGAGGAGACGGGCGGGGCGATGGCGATTTTCCAGGCTTCGGCGTCTTCGGGCGTTCCGAGGGCGACGGCCGTGCTGGTTCCGCCATGGACGAGCGCCCGGGTGACGCCGGCTTCGCGGAGGAAGTCCGTGGCGCGGTCCAGGGCGTATCCCTTGCCAATGGAACCGAGATCGATGCGGGTGGACGGGTGGGCGAACTCGACGGTGTATTCGTCCGGATGAAAGACCAATTGGGCGGGACCGATCGCGGCGCGGGCTTGCTCGAGTTGGGCGGGTTCGGGCAGGTGTCCCGAGCCACGGACAAATCCCCAGGCCTGAAGCAGGGGGCCGACCGTGATGTCAAAGGCGCCTCCGGTGACCTGGCTGAGCAGGACGGCCCGCTGGAGAAGGTGGAAGACCTCGGGCGAGACCCGGACGGGATGGCGGGCGGCGTCGCGATTGAGGGCGGCGATTTCGCTTCCGGGCTGGTGGACGCTCAGGGCGGCGTCGAGTCGCTGGATTTCGGCGATGGCTTCCTCACCCGCGGATCGGAGGGCGGTGGGGCGTGGGCCGTGGAGGACGAGTTCGAAGCGGGTCGCCATGGCCTGGGTGGCGAGTTGGAGCGAGGCCATTGGAAACGCTGGGAAGGCGGGTCAAAAAAAGGGGTTCGCCGGCGGACCGGCGAACCCCTGCGGGAGAGCGGAAGACCGATCAGGACAACTCGGTCCAGCCGTAGTTGAGGGGCTGGAGTTCGCGTCCGTTCTCGGTGGTGATCTTGCGGGTCTTCTCGTCGAAGAGGCACGCCACGTTCAGGCGGTCCGACATTTCGCAAAGCGAGATGATCGTCTGAACACGGACGGCGAGGTCGACGCCGGCATTGGCCTTGCTGACGCCGCGGATGGCCTCGAACCAGTTCTTCTCGTGCCACTTGATGTCTTCGCCGGGAAGGAGGTTTTCAAAGACCTCAGGATCGATCTCTTCGGAGAACGGTCGCTCGGGCTTCATCTCAACGCGATTGCCACCGATGTAGAGGGTCGCGTGATGGCCCTGGATCATATCGCGAAGGCCCTGCTCACTGACCGTCGACGATGTGACGACCAGTTGGTAGCCGCTGGGGAATTCGATCAGGGCGGAGACCATCTCGGGGACGTCACGTTCCGGCGTGCCGGGAGTGTTCTTGTCCGTGTGGATGTGCTTGGTGCCGGTGCAGACGACGCGGCGCGGGAATTCCGGATTGCCGGTGGCGAGCACCAGCGGGTGCAGGCGGTGGGGGAAGAGATCCCCGAGAAGTCCCGCGCAGAACGGATAATACTTGCGCCAGCGGAAATAGTCGTCGGCCGAGAATGGGCGCTTCTGAGCGACGGGGCCCATCCACTGCTTCCAGTCGATGTCGTCCTCCTTGGCCCAGCCCTGGATGCCGTAGTTCCATTCGCCGGCGGGCGTGTTGCGCATGTAGGAGCCCTGTCCGAGGACCAGGGGTCCGATCGTGCCCGCTTTGCAGACTTCGGCGGACTTGTGCCATTTGACGTCGGAACAGCCCTGGGAACCGACCTGAAGGATCTTGCCGGTTTTCTTGGCGGTGTCGTGGATCTCGAACGCTTCGGGCAGGTAGCGCGTCATCGGCTTCTCGACGTACACGTGCTTGCCGGCGTTCATGCTGTCGACCGAGATCCGGGTGTGCCAGTGGTCGACGGTGGAGCAGCAGATGGCGTCGATGTCCTTGCGTTCCAGCAGCTTTTTGTAGTTGTCGAACGTGTCGACCTTGGGCCCGTTGTCCTTTTCGATCCAAGCCTTGGCTTCGGCGTTCCGATGTTTCGAGACGTCGCAGACGGCGGAAAGCGTGACGTTGTTGTCGCCGGAATTGTTCTTGATGCTGCGGACGTGGGCCATGCCCTGACCGCCGACACCGACGAACGCGACGCTGATACGGTCGTTGGCGCCGATCACCCGGCCCGGGGAAGGGGCCTGACTCTGTCCGTAGACAGGGGTTTTGAACTGGTTGACGACGGCGACCGCGGTGGCGGCTGTGGCGCTCTTCTTGATGAACTCGCGGCGGGATGCCGAAGACGCCGGACTGGATTGAACGATGTTCTGCATAACGGTCAGGGATACGAGGTTTCGGACGTGGGTTGAACGTAGGGTTTTGGCTTCGAGAATCAAATCCGAACTTCCGATGGGAAACTCCGCGCGTCTCCGTCTTGTGGGTGGTCCTGCACAGTCGGGATCGGGGTCGGGGTCGGGGTCGGCCCCGAGCCGCGGGCGCGATCACGGTTCGGCGGGTTGGATGGGGATGGGACGCGGAAGCGCTCACTTGCCAAGGGACGTTCCGGGACTGACGCTCATTCATGCCTGTGGTGGAGCGGTTTGATTGTCTGGTCCTGGGGAGTGGTATCGCGGGGCTGTTTCTCGCGCTCAAGGTCGCGGAACACAGCCGGGTCGCGATCGTGACGAAGAAACAGAGCGCCGATTCCAACACGAACTGGGCGCAGGGCGGGATCGCGGCGGTCCTCGGCAAGGATGACACCCTGGAGAACCATGTGCGCGACACTTTGGACGCCGGGGCGGGCCTCTGCCGGGAGGATGTGGTTCGGACCATCGTGGAGGAGGGGCCTGGGGCGATCCGTGAATTGGTCGGGTACGGGATGAAGTTCGACGAGATGGAGGTCGTGGATGCTTTGGGGAACCGGGAGCCGCACCTGACCCGGGAGGGGGGGCATTCGCGGCGGCGCGTGCTGCACTACCGGGACATGACGGGGCGCGAGGTGGAGCGGGCCCTTCTGACGGCGGCGGCGGCCCAGCCGAACCTCCGGATCTTCGAGAATCACGTCGCGATCGATCTCATCACGACGCGAAAACTGGGACGAACGGGGGAGGATCGTTGCCTGGGGGTCTATGTGCTCGACCGTTGTTCCGGCGAGGTCGGCGTTTTCGAGGCGTCGGTCACGGTGCTGGCGACCGGGGGGTGCGGGAAGGTCTACCTGTACACGACCAACCCCGACATCGCGACGGGCGACGGTGTGGCGATGGCGTGGCGGGCGGGTGTCGCCATCTCGAACATGGAGTTCGTGCAGTTCCATCCCACCTGCCTGTACCATCCGAAGGCGAAGTCCTTTCTGATCTCGGAGGCGGTGCGGGGCGAGGGTGGCGTTTTGAAGATGCCGGGCGGCGGGGAATTCATGGATCGATTCCATCCCCAGGAATCCCTGGCGCCCCGGGACATCGTCGCGCGGGCGATCGATTCGGAGATGAAGCGAACCGGAGCGGGACACGCGTTGCTCGACATCACCCACAAACCGGCGCCGTTCATCATCGGGCACTTCCCGATGATCTACGAGACTTGCCTTCGGTATGGCATCGACATGACCAAGGAACCGATCCCCGTGGTGCCCGCCGCGCACTACCAATGCGGTGGTGTCGTGACCGATGTGAACGGGCGGACATCGCTGGCGGGTCTGCTGGCGGTCGGGGAGGTGGCGTGCACGGGTTTGCACGGAGCGAACCGGTTGGCCAGCAACTCCCTGCTGGAAGCTGTCGTCGTGGCGCGGCGGGCCGCGAAACTGGCCCTGGAACAGGAGGGGGAGCCTTCGATCGGGGGGATTCCGCCGTGGCAGACGGGAGCCGCGAACAATGCCGACGAATTGGTGGTGGTGTCCCACAACTGGGACGAAATCCGGCGCCTGATGTGGGATTACGTCGGGATTGTGCGAACCGACAAACGCCTCCAGCGGGCCGCCAAGCGCCTCGCCAACCTTCAGGAGGAAATCCACGAGTACTATTGGGACTTCATCGTGACCAGCGACCTGCTCGAGTTGCGAAACATCGCGACCGTCGCCGGATTGATCGTCGAATGCGCGCTCCATCGACCCGAAAGCCGGGGATTGCATCACAATTTGGATCATCCGGGCTCCGACCCGGATTGGGCGCATCGCGATACCGTGTTGCGGCGCGAAAATGTTTCGGAATTTGCCGCAACCGGTGGGCTGGGCTAGGTGTTTCAGGCGATCATGGAAACGGTCTTAAGTCTCCTGGCGGGCCTTGGATTGGCGGCCGCCTGCGGTTTCCGGGTGTTCGTTCCCCTCTTTGTGGCGAGCCTGGCCGTTCAAGCCGGGTATCTGCATCCCTCGGCTGAGTTCGCCTGGCTGGGGACGACGCCGGCCGTGGTGACCTTCGGTGTCGCCACGTTGATGGAGGTCGGCGCCTATTACGTGCCGTGGCTGGATCATGCGCTCGACAGCCTGGCGTCGCCCGTGTCGGTCATCGCCGGCGCGCTGATCGCGGCGTCGGTGGCGGTGGACATGGATCCTTTCGCGCGCTGGACGCTGGCCATCATCGCGGGAGGTGGACTCGCGGCGACGGTCCAGGCGGGAACGGTGGCGGCCCGTGGCCTCTCATTCTCCACGACCGGCGGCCTGGCCAATCCCGCCGTCGCGACCGCGGAGCTCGGGGGTGCCTTGGCCACCAGCGCGATGGCGGTCGTGGCTCCCTTTTTCGCGATTCTGGGTCTTGCGGCGCTTGGGATCCTTCTCCTTACGGCCTGGTCCCGCCGTCGGCGGGCGAACGCTCAGCCGTGATCCGTGGGTAGCGTCAACGAGTTGCGACTCGCGCGTTGGATCCATGAACGGCGGACGATTCCACCACGAAGACACGAAGATCACGAAGAAGACGGGTGGATTGGATACCTTCTCTTCGCTCGGTCTTCGTGTCCTTCGTGCGCTTCGTGGTTAATTGCCGGTTCATGGGTAGCCTGCTCGGGCATTCCCGCGTCCGCCCGATTCCGCCCGGTACGAACGGAGGATCGGGGCGAACAAAACAACCGATCAACGTTGGGAAGGCAGGTCGGCGACGGCGTCCCGGAGGGCTTTTTTGAAGGGCTCGATCCCTTCGTCGAATCCGGCGGCCATGGGGATGATCGCGACGTTGCGAATCCGTCGTTTGAAGCTCTTCAGGTTCGCCTCGGCTTCCGGTTCGTCCATTTTGTTGGCCACGACGAGGCGTTGACGGTCGGCGAGCGCGGGATCGTAGAGGTTCAATTCGGCCAGCACCTGTCGGTAATCGTCCCAAGGTTTGCGGCCTTCGGAGCCGGCCATGTCGACCACCACCACGATGACGGAACATCGTTGAATGTGTCGCAGGAAGGCGTGTCCGAGTCCGACGTTCCGATGCGCTCCCTCGATCAGGCCGGGCACGTCGCACACCACGATGCGCCGGAATTCCTCGACTTCGACGATGCCGACCTGGGGGGTGAGGGTTGTGAAGGGGTAGGAGGCGATCTTGGGGCGGGCCTTGGAAATGGCGGCGAGCAGCGTGGATTTCCCGGCGTTCGGATACCCGACCAGCCCCACGTCGGCGATGACGCGGAGTTCGAATCGGAACGAACCTTCCTCTCCCGGTTCGCCGGGTTGCGCGAAACGCGGTGTCTGACGGACCGAGGTGGCGAAATTTCGATTCCCGAGGCCTCCACGGCCTCCCTTGCACAGCACGAAACGCTGGCCGTGTTCGGTCAGGTCCGTGACAAACTCCCGCCCTTCGACCTCCGCGGTCCGGTCGTCATCGGCCGCGAGATCGATCTCCAGGGCGCGGTGGCCGCCCGCGTGTCGGATGACGGGCCGATTGCGGCTCGCGGACATGAGGAGCGGTCTTGAACCGGTCGGTTCGTCCGAAGACTCCGGTTCCTCGGGTGGGTTCGGGTTCCGATCGGGATCGTCGGATGGGTCGGAGGAGTGGGGGGCGGACGGAGTACCGGCGTCGGACGGGTCGGGGCTGGGTGGCGGCGACGGGAGGCGCCACACCACGGTTCCACAGGGAACTTTGATGACGAGATCCTTGCCGGCATGCCCATCCATGCCCTTGCCCATGCCGAACTGGCCATTCTGGGCGAGGAGGCGGGGTTGGTAGTACAGGGAAACGAGGTGGTTCAAGTCGTGGTCCGCCTCGAGGATCACGTCGCCGCCGCGTCCACCGTTGCCGCCATCGGGGCCGCCCTTGGGACGGTAGGCTTCCCGGCGGAACGCGACGCAGCCTTTGCCTCCGTGGCCCGCGCGGGCGAATACCTTGACCTCGTCGACGAACATTCGGTGGTTGGGTGAAGAAAAAAGGCGAGGCCATGAGCCTCGCCCTCAATTGGGGATCCGAACGAGCGGGATGATCGGAACAGATCCGGCGTTTGGAGTCCGCGGGGGGCGGGACTCGTCCCGTTCGAAGGGCTGCTAGTTGGTGGCGGCTGCCTCGGGAGACGGCGCGGCTTCGGGAACGATGTTGACGCGGCGGAGGTGGGTATCGAATTTCACGCGACCTTCGGCCAGCGCGTACAGGGTCCAATCGCGACCGACGCCGACATTTTTGCCGGCGTTGAACCGGGTGCCGCGCTGCCGGACGAGGATCGTTCCGGCGGCGACGAGTTCGCCTCCGAAACGTTTCACACCCAGGCGCTTGCTGTGGCCACAGCAAGCACCTG
>JBFWOK010000042.1:0-41793 GCA_050250555.1 Limisphaerales bacterium | reverse complement strand
AAAGCGCAATCAAAATCACGGATTGAACAGGCGGGATTTTCTCGGCAAGGCGGCCGCGGCGGCGACCTCGGTCGTCGCGGCGGCGACGGTGCTGCCCCGGCACGTTTACGGCGGCGCGCGCTTCGTGGCACCGAGCGAGAAGGTGAACGTGGCGATCATCGGCTGCGGCGGGCAGGGGAGAACCAACCTGCGTGAACTGCTCAAGCTCGACGACGTCCAGGTCATGGCGGTGGCGGACCCGACCGAATCGGCCGACTACGAGCGGTTCTATTACAAGGGGATGGGCGGACGGAAACCCGTGCGTTCCGAGATCGAGAAGCATTACCAGAAGAAGAACCCGTCGTTCCAATGCCTCGAGTACGAGGACTTTCGGGTGATGCTGGAAAAGGAGAAGTCGATCGACGCCGTGTTGGTGGCGACGCCGGACCATGTGCACGCTCCGGCGGCCGTCCGCGCGATGCGCGCGGGCAAGCACGTTTACTGCGAGAAGCCGCTGGCCCACAACGTCTGGGAATGCCGGATGCTTGCGAAGGTCGCCCGCGAAACCGGCGCGGCGACCCAAATGGGGAACCAGGGGCACTCCGGCGCGGGCATCCGTCAGACCGTGGAATGGCTGCGGGACGGCGCCATCGGCGAGGTGAAGGAGATCCATGCGTGGTCCGATGCGGGACGCTGGGTCACCGGGCGGGGTCGGCCGAAGGAGACGCCGCCGGTGCCTGCGGGAATGAACTGGGATCTCTGGCTCGGGCCGCGGGATCCGCGCCCGTACCACGGCGACTACGCGCCGTTCAACTGGCGGGCGTGGTGGGCTTTCGGCGGCGGCGCTTTCGGCGACATGGCGTGCCACAACATCGACAACGCGGTGTGGGCCTATGACCTCGAGGCGCCGACGAGCGTGGAGGCCTACGCGGCCGGTGGCGTGGATTCCGAACTCGTCTCCTACGCCGGCGTCTTCCACTACCATTTCCCGGCGAAGGGCGGTCGCGGTCCGATCCGGATGACCTGGTACGATGGCGGTGTCCGTCCGCCGGTGCCGGAGTGGGTGGGACCCGACGAACAACTCGAGGGAGGTGGAAACGGAACGCTGTTTCTCGGCGAGAAGGGCTGCATCTCGTGCGCCGGATGGGGCGGGGCGCCGCGCATCTACCCGATGACCTTGCACGAATCCTACCGACGCCCGGCCGAGACCATTCGCCGATCCAAGGGCCATCACCGCGATTGGATCGACGCCTGCAAGGGCGGGCCGACGGCGAGTTCGAACTTCGAATACGGCGCGCGCCTGACCGAGATCATTCTTTTGGGGAATGTGGCGCTCCGGACGGGAAAGAAGCTCTGGTGGGACGCCGCCAACCTGAAGGCGACGAACGCCCCGGAGGCGGACGCCCTGATCCGGGAGACCTATCGGTCCGGATGGGAGGTCGCGTAGTCGGGTCGAGCCGAAGTGAGGCGATTTACGGCGCATCGTGCTTCTTTTTCGCGCCCAACCGCCGTCGACGTGGCTGGCGAAGGTTCTCGCGAACCTGCCCGCCGTGCTGGTCGACCACGCCCATCTCGAACGGAAAGCGGCGACGACCGCGCTGAACCTCGAGAAATACCGGGAGCTCTACGACAACGTCGACGAGCTGAACGCGATCGCGATCGAGGAACTTCAGCATTTCCAGTTGGTTCTCGCGCTTCTACGGAAGCGCGGGTGGGCGTTCGGGCAGGCGCATCCGAGCCCGTGGATCAAAGGGTTGATGCGGTCCATCCGGATGGGCCGACAGCGCGACCAGGCGATCGATCATCTGGTCTGCGCGTCGCTCATCGAAGGCAGGAGTTGCGAGAAGTTCCAGTGGCTGGCGGCGGCGTTGGCGGATAGGGACCCCGAGTTGTCCGCGTTTTATGGCGGACTCGTGGAGTCGGAGGGCAACCACTACGCCAGCTATCTGATCCTGGCCCGGCGGATCGATCTGGAGGAGACGGAGCGGCGCCTCGACTACTACCTGGACCTGGACGCGGAGTTGGTGGTGAAGGAGCACGGCGAACCGATCCTTCACTGAGCCGGGAGAACGGGAAGGCAGGCCTCCCCGCGGCCACGGATCCGGAAACGGGCTTGCTCTGGGGGTCTCCGGCTGGCAGAAGGTGCCCGGGTGGGGGGAAGGGTTCGGGTCACGGAAGGATTATAGGTCGGACCGGGCCGGGCTGGGAGGTCGGGTGGTCTCCGGTGATTCCCGCACCGCAAGGGTTCGACCTGAATGGCGCGCGAATCGGCAGCCGCGAAGGCGGGGATGCGCGCCCGGGGAAAACCTGAAACCACAAGGCGGCGGGCGGAGTGCGTCCCGCGAGGAGCCACCGATGATGAAATTGAAAGGCCGGAACGCCATCCTGACGGGGGCGAACGGAGGGTTGGGGACCCATATCCTGGAGGCCCTCGTCGCGCAGGGGGTCAACGTTTTCCTGGTGGGATTCCTTCATCCCGGACTGGAGGCCGAGGCCGCGATGGCCAGGAAGCATGGGTGCCGCGCGGACTTCATCGCCGCGGACCTGCGTGTTCCCCTCCAACGGGAGCGGGTCGTGCTGGAAGCCGAGCGGGCGCTGGGTCCGATCGACATCCTCATCAACAACGCGGGCGTCGAGTACTCCTGCGCCTACCATGAGTTGAGCGTCGAGCAGATCGAAGAGGTCCTCGATGTGAACCTGCGGGCGTCGATGCTCCTCGCGCATCGGTTGCTGCCCGGGATGTTGGAACGCGGGCTCGGGCACATCGTCAACATGGCGTCGTTGGCCGGGAAATCGGGGCCGGCATTCCAGGAACCGTACGCGGCCAGCAAGGCGGGTCTCACGGCCTTCACCTACTCGCTCCGGGCCACGTACAGACACCGCGGCGTGAGCGCTTCCGTGATCGCTCCGGGCTTCGTGAACGCCGGGATCTACGCGCGCCTGATCTCGAGGATGAAAAGGAAGGCGCCCTTCCTGCTCGGCTCGGTCGGGCCCGAGCGCGTCTCCCGGTCGGTCGTGAGCGCCATCCAAAGGGACCGGCCGGAGGTGGTCATCAGTCGTTTTCCAGTCTGGCCGGTGCTGGTCGCGCTCGCCATCGCGCCACGTTTGGGGTTGGCGCTGGTGGCGCGGCTCGGAACCCACGAGTTCTTTCGCCAGGCGGCGGAGTCGGCGCGGGCCGAGGAAGGCCGGAAAGCGTAACCGCCGCGGCGAGGGGTTCCCCGGCCTGCCGATGGTGGGCGGGGAGCGAGCGAGCGAAAGCGAGCGAGGGAAGGACCATGAAGATATTCCTTACGGGCGCGAGCGGGTACCTGGGCGGGGTCCTGGCGGATCACCTCCTTCGGCTGCCCGAGATCGAACAGATCACCGGGATCGGCTTGAGGCCCCCTCCCGGCCTGGCCTCCCCGCGATTCCGCTTCGTCACCCTGGATATCCGGTCGGCGAAGGTGCCCGAGGCGATGGCCGGCCACGATGTGGTCATCCACGGGGCCGCCGTGGTCCTGTGGTCCGCGTCCATGCCCGCCCGGGAGCGGGACGACATCAATCTCAATGGGACCCGAAATGTCGCCGAAGCCGCCGTGGCGGCGGGAATCCGGCGATTCCTCCATGTCAGCAGCATGGCGGTGTACGATCCCCATCAGGCGAGGGGCGTCTCGGAAATCACGGAGGACTTCCCCAAGGGCGGCGGCGATCCCTTTTTCTACTATTGGAGCTCCAAGGCGGCCGCCGAACGGATCGTCGGCGATGTCCTGTCGGGATCGGGCATTTCGTCCGCCGCGCTCCGGCCGACCTACATCATCGGTCCGAGGAACTCCGCGACCGTGCGAGGGATGCGCGAGAACGCGGTGCGCTTTCCGGGACGGAATCCCCGCCGGCAGTTCATTCATGAGGACGACGTGGCGGCGGCGTTCATCCACGCGCTGCGACAGGGTCTGGAAGGTCCGTACAATGTGGTGCCCGACGACGTCACGACCATGGGGGAGGCCTGTCGGGCGGTGGGGGCGCCCAGGGTGCTGACCGTGCCCCCGAGCCTCGCGGGCTGGGTGACCTGGCTCAAGTGGCGGTTCATGGGATCCCCCATCCATCCCTCCTGGGTTCAGGACATCCTGGTCGATTTCACCGGCTCGAACGCCAAGCTCAAGGCGACGGGATGGAGCCCCAGGTACGGCAGCCTGGAGTCGGTGCGCCTCGCGGCGGCGGCGCGGTGAACTCATGTGACACGGTCCACGGCGTCGACTCATTCTCTTTGTCTTGTTTCTTGGCCGAGTGACGATTCACTATCGTCACTGTTCTACGATCCCACTCCGATCCCACCATGCTAAGTACTCTCCAACCTCGAATCACCTTGTGCCTGACCGCCGGTGTCGCGCTAGTCACCCGCTCAGGCCACGCGACGGGCTTCGATTTGCCCGACCAGGACGCGTTCGCCGTGGCCCGCGGCATGGCCATCGTGGCGACGGCCGACAATCCTTCGGCCATTTACTACAATCCCGCAGGCATATCCCAGCTAAGGGGTCACAACGTCCGTGGTGGTTTGTACGGATTGTATCTAAGTACCAGTTACGATTCTCCCAACGGTAACTCGAGTGACAACGAGGCGCCGTGGCACGGGGTGCCGCAGTTTTTCTACACTTACGGACCGGAGTCGATCCCCGTGTCCTTCGGGCTGGGTGTCTACTCACCCTTCGGACTGAGTATGGAGTGGCCGCACGACACGGGGTTCCGAACGCTGGCCACGAAGGGGAGCCTGAACTACATGACCATCAATCCGGTGGTCGCCTGGCAGGTGCTTCCGAGCCTGTCCGTCGGAGCGGGCGTGTCCGCCAACTACTCGAAGGTGGACCTGCGGCAGGGCTTGGCGTGGCCGGCTCAGGGTTACGACGAGTTCCGATTCGAGGGCGACGGATGGGATGTGGGATACAGCTTCGGGATCCTTTGGAAGGCCTGCGAGAAAGTCTCCCTGGGCGCGACCTTCCGCAGCACAACCACGGTCGATCTCGACGGCAGCACCCGGTTCTGGAACAGCGCGGCGCTGCCGTTGCCGGGCGGCGGGGCGGTTCCGGCCTTTCCCGAGCAGGAGGTGGACGCGACGGCTGAATTCCCGTTCCCGCTGAAGATGATCGTCGGGATCTCGTACCGACCCACCGAGGCCTGGAACATCGAGTTCAATGCGGACTACACCGACTGGAGCCGGTTGCGGACCGTGACGGTCGAGCAGGCGGCCGCGTTTCCGCCGCTTCTGCCCCAGAACATTCCCCTGGCCCTCAATTGGGATGCCAGTTGGTACTTCGAGTGGGGTGTCACCCGGTACTTCGAGAACGGCTGGCACCTCAGCGGGGGTTACATCTTCAACCAGAACTCGGTTCCCGACGACAACTACAACCCGTTGGTCGCGGATATGGACCGTCATTTCTGGAGCATCGGGACCGGCCGCAAGTGGGACCGCCTCAGCATGGATGTCGCCTACCAGTTTGGCTATGGCCCCACCCGGACCGTCAGCGGGAGCGCGCCGTCGGCGACGGGGCAGTCGGCCGACGGCGACTACGAGTTCATCAGCCACGCGCTGATGCTCAGCGTCGGGTTTCAATTCTGAGATCCGTTCGTCGACCGCCCGGGGGATCTCCCTTGGCGCAGGCGCCCGACCCGCTCATCAGGGCGCCGTCAGAATCGCGCTCTCCGGAAAGATCGCGCGCCGCAGAACCGTCCTTTCGTCGCTCGTGAACGTGACATGGATCCGTCCGTCCTTCGTCTGGATGGCCGTCGGGTAGGCGAATGAACCCGGACCCTCGGCCAGGTTCCTCCGATACGGCCACGTCTTTCCGCCGTCGGTGGAAATGGCCGCCCGAAGCGGGGTCCGATCGTTCGGACTGTCGTTGTAGACGAAAAGCAGATGCCCGTTGCGCAGGCGGATCAGTTCAACCGACGCGTTCGGATTCGGGAACTCCGTCTCGACTCCCGGCGTCCACGTCCGCCCGCCGTCCGTGGACTCCGTCCGCACCACGTTGCCGTCGTCGCCGGGTTCGTAATCGCCGCCCCGGCGGCACAGGGCCAGCAGCCGTCCGGGCTCGGTTTCGACGACCGCCGCCTGGAGGTTCCCAAGCCTCGACCGAACCCGGTTGGATTCCGTCCAGACCTTGGTCACCGGATCGAACCGCAGGAACACCGAGCTGGTGTCGGGCGCGGTGCGATCGGGATCGCTACCCGTCTCGTGGTACAGCGGAAGTAGGTAGGCGCCGTCCGAGAGGAGGATGGGCCGGCTGCGCACCATCATTCCCTCCTCCCACGCGACGATGAAGGCGTCGCTCCACGTCTCGCCGCGGTCGCGCGAGATCTTGGCCGCGGTCCGCGAAGTGCTCCAGGTCGTGCCGGGTCGAACGACGAAGAAGTTCCAGAGGACGCCGTCGGGCGCCTGCCAGACCACCGGGTTGCCCATGGAATAGAACGGATTGCTGGCGATGGAGACCGGCGGGGACCAGCGCGTGGATCCCTTGCGCAGCCGCGAACCGTAGATCCGCGTCTCCGTCGCGTACTCGCCGGCGCCGGTGTAAAACACGAGGTAAAGGTCACCGTTGTCGAGTTCCGTGATGCTGCACGGATGCTTGTATTCGCCGGTCGGCGTCTCGGGTCCGAACATCCTCTCCACGGCGATGGGATTCGCCGCATCGGCGGCGGCGGCGGCTGCGGCGGCGAACGAACGCGGGGCGGTCGTGGGCAGGGGCGGGATTCCGACCGCGAAGGCGAGACCCAGCACCGCCGAAAGCCAGAAAGGTCTAGGCCTCGTCCCGCCATTCCCGGGGTGGGAAAGGAAGTCCGGCCACGACGCGCGGGTTCGGTCGCACGCGGATTCCCCCGCGGGTCGGGGGGTTGGTGAGGAATGAGTGGATCCGGGGGGCGGTGGGTTGTGCATGGTGGGGATCAGGCCGTCACGCGGCCGAAGCGCTTTTCAAGTTCGCGGTAGTTCATTTCGATGAGAGTGGGTCGGCCGTGGGGGCAGGTGTACGGCATGTCGCAAGCGCGCAGGCTTTCCACGAGCGCTTCGAGTTCCCGGGATCCGAGGGGATCGTTGGCCTTGATCGCGTGTCGGCACACGGTCTTAGCGACCACCGCCTCGCCCAGGCGCCAGGTGTTGACCGTGGTCCCCGCCGACCGGAGTTCATCCACGAGTTCGAGGGCGAACCGACGGGGATTTCCGGCTTTCACAAACGGTGGGAGGGCATCGAGCAGGAAGGTCCGCTCCCCGAATTCGCTGAGACCGACTCCGAGTCGATGAAGCGTCTCGAGATTCTCACGAAGAAACGCCGCGTCCTTGGGTGGAAGTTCGAGGGTCTCCGGAAGCAGCAGACGCTGGGACGGCGCGGTTCCACCATTCTGAACACGCCGCAGCATTTCTTCGTAGAGCACCCGTTCGTGGGCGGCATGCTGGTCGAGCAGGACAAGTCCGCGATCCGATTCCAGCACGACGTAGAGCCGGCCGATCACACCGACCACCCTGAGGGGGATCGCGAGGAGCGGGATCGGCGCCGATGGCACCGGGACGGGAATCGAGGCCCGCGCTTCGATCGGGGAAGGGGCGCTTCCGGTCCCCGAGGTGGGTTCCGTTCCGATCGGGCCGGCGCCTTCCGGTCGCGTGGGCGCGGGGACAACAGTCGACGGGCCGGGTCTGGGGCCGGGAAGAAGATCCGTCTGCAGGGACACAGGGGGAGGAGTCGGCCCAACTCCCCCGCCCTCGCCCTCGCCCTCGCCCTCGCCCTCGCCCTCGCCCGTGCCTGGACGCGGAATGAGCTTTCGATTCTGATCCCAATTCAGGATCGGGACACGCGCCGATTCATGGCTCGGCGAGGTGCGATTCCCGGGGATGGGTTCGGGCAGGATGGAATCTCCAGGGCCCGGTTCCTCGGGGCGATGCCACGCCTTGAGCGCTTCGAGCACGGACTCGGCGACGAACCGGCGGATGGCGCGTTCGCGATGGAATTTCACCTCCCGTTTGGCGGGGTGGATGTTGACGTCGACCTCGCCGGGGTCGAGTTCGAGGAAGAGGCAGCAAAGGGGAAAGCGGCCCTTCATGAGGGCGTTGTGGTAGCCCTCCAGGAGGGCGGCGTTGAGTCCGCGATTCTCCACGGGCCGGCGATTGACGAAGAGATGCTGATCGTCGCGCGTCGCGCGGGAAACGCCGGGCGCGCCGATCCACCCCCAGACCCGGGCTTCCGCCGGAGGCGAGACGTCGGGCTCCGCGGTGACGTCCTCGGGCGCGATCCGGGTCGCGTCGAGGGCGGCGCTGGCATCGACGGGAACGAGGTTCAGGCAGTCGCCCAGGAGCAGACGAAGGCGTTCGCGCAGGGCGTGAAGCCGGGAGGCGGGCGAGTCGTCGACCTGGAGGGGCGGGAGCTGCCAGATGGTGCGGCCCTCCAGGAGGAGTGTGAACCCGACGTCGGGATGCGAAAGGGCCGCGGTCGTGAGCCAGTGTTGGATATGCGCCCGTTCCGTGGCGTCGCTGCGAAGGAACTTCCGGCGGGCGGGAACATTGAAGAACAGGTTTCGAACCTCGATGGTCGTGCCCTGGGGGGCGCCGGCTTCCTTCACTTCCAGGATCTTTCCGCCGTGGATGACGATCCGGGTCGCCGGCGCGGTGTCCGGGGACCCCTGTTCCCGGGTTGTGAGCGTGAAGCGCGAGACGCTGGCGATGCTGGGAACCGCTTCTCCGCGGAATCCGAGGGTCGTGATGCGGGCGAGGTCGCCAGCCTGGGTGATCTTGCTCGTGGCGTGCCGTTCCAGGCAGAGGAGCGCGTCGTCACGGCTCATTCCGGCGCCATTGTCGACGACGCGGAGCAGACCCCGGCCGGCCGCGAGTGCCTCGACGGTGATGCGGGTGGCTCCCGCGTCGAGGGAGTTCTCGACGAGTTCCTTGATCACGCTGGCGGGGCGTTCGACGACTTCACCCGCGGCGATCTGGTTCGCCACGTGTTCGGGAAGAAGTCGGATGCGATTCATGCGGCGTCCCGGTGTTGTTAGCGCATCGGCGTCGGGGATGAACACGAGAAAGGCGCCGCGACCTGTTGATAAATGACCCTTCCCACTTTCGAAGAAAAACATTTGACCCTCACGTCGCGTGAGCCTCGACGGTGTTGAAGGGCGCGGGCATCCTGATGATGCCTGCGGGTGAGCGACGATGGCTTTCACAGTCAAAAAGCTGGCCGCGATGTCGGGTGTGAGCGTCCGGACACTTCATTGGTATGATGAAGTGGGCCTGCTGAAGCCCGCCTACCACGGCGTGAACGGGTATCGCTACTACGAGGAGGCGCAACTTCTGAAACTCCAGCAGATCCTGTTCTATCGGGAACTGGGGCTCGAGTTGAAACAGATCAGGCGCATCCTAGGCCGGAGCGATTTCGACAAGATGGCGGCATTGGAGTCCCACCAGAAGGTGCTGAGGAAGAACCTCATCCGCACCCGGCAGTTGATTGTGACCATCGAGAAAACCATCGGACACCTGAAAGGAACCAAGAAAATGAAAGCGCAGGAGATGTTTGCAGGATTCAGCCCGGAGCAACAGGCAATGCACGAGGAGTACCTGATTGGCGGCTTCGGCGACGGAATGAGGGAGGGCATCGATGAGTCGAAAAGGAGGGTGAAGGACTGGACGAAGGCGGACTGGGATGAATCCGGTCTCGTGTTTGCGAACATCTGCGCCGATCTCGTCGCACTGATGAAACGCGGGCTGCCCATTGAGTCGTTCGAAGTGCGGCAAGGCATACGCCGTCACTACGAATGGCTCAGTCGGTTTTGGACCCCCACCCGCGAGTCCTACGCGGGTCATAGCCAAATCGTGGCGGATTCCGAATTGCGCAAGGCGTATGAAATCCATGACGCGCGGTTGCCCGAGTTCGCGGCGGCGGCGATGAAGCTGTTCGCGGAAAAGGAACTTGATTGAGCCGGGCGAACCGGGCGGCGGAAGAAAAGTCAGTAAGACCGGCCTGTCCCTAGCCAACCGCCCGCCATGCGCCCCAAGCCCCAAGGGGTCGGCCCTGGCGCGCGGCCGACCCGTCCAACCTCGGTCCTCCGTGGCTGATTCGCGGGCGCCGAGGACAAGCATGGCGCGCGCGCGGGAGTGGGGGTGTTCGGCGTCGGCATTGGCTTTTCCAGGTAATTCCGGGAATACAATTGGCTCAGTCGAGGGCCATAGGGGTCAGTTCTTGTTAATGTCGCCTTGCGATTTGGGGATTCGTCGCGGCCGAAGTGAAGGTGTTGTCAATAACAAGAACTGACCCCTTGGATCGGACATCCTGAACGCAGCCTTGCCTGAAGGGGCCGGTCAGCGTGTACTGCCAGGGTCCCATGGGCCGAAGGACGAAAAAACTCGGTTGGGGTTGGAGCCTCGGAATGCTGGCGCTTCTCGGAGTGACCGCCCTGGGCGACGAGCGCGGGCCAACGGCGCTCGCCGCGATCGAATCGACGACGAACGGGGAAGGGCCCGGGCCGGGACCACGGAGCTTCTGGTCGTTCGAGGTGCCGCTGAGCCAGCCTCGACCCAAGGTGCGGGACGTCTCGTGGCCGCGGGAACCCGTCGATTGGTTCATCCTGGAAGGCCTGGAACGGGAGGGTTTGGAGCCTTCCCCCGAAGCGGACCGCCGGACGCTCGCGCGTCGGGTGTCCTTCGACCTGACCGGACTGCCGCCGACACCCGAGGACAGGGACGAGTTCCTCGCGGATCCGCGACCGGACGCCTACCGCAGGCTGGTGGAGCGGCTGTTGGCTTCACCCCGCCTCGGGGAACGCCTCGCCAGTCTCTGGCTGCCCCTCGCGCGGTACGCGGAGGATCAGGCCCACCAGGTCGGGGACGACACTTCGATGGCGTATCCGAATGCCCATCTCTACCGGGAGTGGGTGATCGACGCGTTCAACCGGGATTTGCCCTACGACCAGTTCCTCCGGCTTCAACTCGCGGCCGACAAGATCGGGAACGGGACGGACGACTTGGCGGCCCTGGGTTTTCTCGGGCTTGGACCGAAGTACTACAACCGGGGCCGGCTCGAAGTTCAGGCGGATGAATGGGAGGACCGCGTGGACACCGTCACGCGGACCGTTCTGGGTCTGACGGTCGCGTGCGCGAGGTGTCACGACCACAAGTTCGATCCGATCCCGACGCGGGATTACTACGCGATGGCGGGTGTGTTCGCCAGCACCCGGATGGTGAACAAGACGCCGGGTGGCGAGGTGATCGACGGGAAGGTGAAGGCCAATAAGATGCCCGCCGACGCGATCCACATGGTGGAGGACGGGGATGCGCGTGACCTGCCGGTCTTCATCCGAGGCAACGTGACGCGTCCGGGACCTGTGGCCGAACGGGGGTTTCTCAGCGTCCTGGATTCCGCCTCGGATTGGGACCTGGTTTCCGGATCCGGATCCGGATCCAAGTCCGAGTCCGGTTCCGAGTCCGATGCCCATTCCGATTCCGCCTCGATTGGCGCGAGGCGCTTCAAGGAAGGCAGCGGTCGGCGTGAGTTGGCGGAGCGTCTGACCGATCCGGGGAATCCGTTGACTGCCCGGGTCTTCGTGAATCGGATCTGGGGGCTTTGCTTCGGGAAGCCGCTCGTCGCGACGCCAAGCGATTTCGGGCATTCGGGAATGCAACCGACCCATGCCGCGTTGCTGGACGATCTCGCCGTCCGGTTCATGAAGGGTGGCTGGTCGGTTCACGCGCTGATCCGCGAGTTGGTCGGATCCGCCACGTACCGGCAGTCGTCACGGGCGCGGCCTGAAGGTGTCGCGGCCGATGCGTCCAACCAGCTGCTCTGGCGGATGAACCGCCGGCGCCTGACGGTCGAGCAATGGCGCGACACCGTCCTGGCGGTGTCGGGAAACCTCGATTGGAGCGCGGGTCGTTCCCTGGAACTGAGTGATCCCGGCAATCGGAGGCGCACGGTCCATGCGCGGATCAGCCGGTTGAAACTGAACGACCTTCTGATGCAGTTCGATTATCCGGACGCGAACGTGCACGCCGAGAAACGTTCGGTCACGACCACGGCGACCCAGAAGCTTTTTCTTCTCAACAGCCCCTTCGTTCTTGAGCAGGCACGCGCGCTGGCGGCGGTTCTGCAAAAGGAAGTGCCCGACTCGGATCGCGAACGGATCCACCGCGCGCATCGGCTCACCACCGGACGAGCCCCCGACCCGGAGGAGGAAGCGTGGGCGATGGAATTCCTGCGGAAACCGACGGCGGCTGGAATGACCCGCTGGGAGCAGTACGCGCAGGTGCTTCTGGTGTCCAACGAGATGCTTTATGTCGACTGAGAACTCCCCAGGGCGCGGCGCCGTGCGACGGCTGCCGCCAGGCCTTCAGCCGCCACCGACCCTGAGTCGGCGCGCGATGCTCGCGCGGATGAGCGCGGGCTTTGGACTGGCGGGACTAGCGTCGGTGCTCGGTTCGACGACCGCGAGTTCGGCGTCGCCCGATCCGCTCCGTGCCCCCCATTTCGCGCCGCGCGCCCGTCGGGTGGTTTTCCTGTTCCTCAACGGCGGACCGTCCCACGTGGACACCTTCGATCCCAAGCCGGCCCTGCTTCGATACGAGGGCCAGCAACCCGAGGGCGAACTCTACAAGAAATCCAAGGGAACCGGTTTCCTCCCGTCGACCCTCGCCTTCAAGCGTCACGGCCGGAGCGGCATCGAGGTCAGTGAAACGCTGCCGCACCTGGCCGGGATCATCGACGAATGCTGCGTGATCCGATCGATGCGGACGGACGTGCCTAACCACGAACCCGCCCTTCTTCAAATGCATTCGGGCAACCTCCAACCGATCCGGCCGTCGCTCGGTTCTTGGATCCTCTACGGACTGGGGAACGCGAACGAGAACCTGCCCGGGTACGTCGTGCTGCGGCCGAGTCCGAAGATCGTTGTGGGACCCGCGCTCTGGAGCAACAGCTTCCTTCCCGCCGAATACCAGGCGACGAGTGTGATCACGTCCGATATGGCGGTCGACCGCCTGGTCGCCAATATCAGGAACCCGGAACTTTCCGGCGCGGAGCAGCGGGAGCAGCTCGATCTGCTGGGCCGACTGAACAGGCGCCACCTCGAACGGCACGACGGCGACGCCGAACTCGAGGGCCAGATCCGGACTCTCGAGACCGCGTTCCAGATGCAAAAGGAAGCCATGCGGACGTTCGACATCGAGCGGGAGCCGGAATCGATCCGGCGCGCCTACGGGGACACCCGTTTCGCGCGGTCATGCCTGCTCGCGCGACGATTGCTCGAGGACGGTGTGCGCTTCGTGACGGTTTACTACACCAGCGACAACGACAACCAACCCTGGGACACCCACGCCAACCACGAGGAGCGACACCGGCGGCTTTGCCGGGACGGCGACCAGGCGGCGGCGGCCCTGATCCGGGACCTGCGCGACCGCGGCATGCTCGACGACACCCTTGTGATCTGGGGCGGTGAGTTCGGCCGGACTCCCTACGCGGAGAACCGCGACAAATCCAAGGCCGGCCGCGACCACCATCACACCGCGTTCTCGATGCTCCTCGCCGGTGGCGGCGTGAAGGGTGGGACCGTCTACGGAACCAGCGATGAACTTGGTATGGGCGTCGCCGAAAACCCGGTCCACGTCCATGACCTGCACGCCACGATCCTGCACTTGCTCGGCATCGACCACGAACGACTCACCTACCGGTACGCCGGACGCGACTTCCGCCTCACCGACGTCCATGGTGAGGTTGTGAAACCAATCCTCGCCTGACAGCCTGCCGTCCCGATCTGTTCATGAGACCGCGGCTCGTCGGACTCGGTGAGGTCCTCTGGGATCTCCTGCCCGGTGGACGGAAGTTGGGAGGAGCCCCGGCGAATTTCGCCTACCACGCGGCCGCCTTGGGCGCCGACTCCCACGTCGTCTCCCGTGTCGGAAGGGATGCCGCAGGGCATGATCTTCTCCAACGCCTGGTCGAACTCGGACTTCCCACCGACGGCATCGAGACGGATCCGACCGCGCCCACGGGCACTGTCGGTGTGGAAATGGGCGCCGACGGCCATCCGGTCTACACCATTCACGAGAACGTCGCGTGGGACCGACTGAGCGGGGAGACGGTGGGTCGACGGGCCGTGGCGTCCGCGGACGCCGTCTGCGTCGGAACCCTGGCGCAACGCGGCGACGTTTCCCGAAGAACGATCCGCGGTCTGCTGAGTTCCACGAAACCCGGCGCGCTTCGCGTTTTCGACGTCAACCTCCGGCAGCATTTCCATTCGAAAGAGGTCATCGAAGAGACCCTCGGCATCACCAACATTCTCAAGGTGAACGAAAGCGAACTTCCGCGAATCGCGGACCTGTTCGATATCAACGGCGACGACCGCGTCCGGATCCATCAACTGGCGCTGCGCTTCGACCTGCGGGCCGTGGCCTTCACGCGGGGAGAGCGTGGCAGCCTGATTTACTCCGAAGGCCGCTGGTCCGAGTTGCCGGGCAAACCGATCCGGATCGTCGACACCGTGGGCGCGGGCGATTCGTTCACCGCGGCGATGACCCTGGGATTGCTGGCCGGCTGGGACCTCGACGAGGTGCACGTCATGGCGGCCTCCGTCGCAACCCATGTCTGTTCCCAACCAGGCGCCACGCCGCCGATGCCGTCCGAGTTCCGCCGGCGGTTCGAATCAGGATTCCGAATCGCGTAGGCGGGGTGATTAGTTGGAACTGAAGAGTGAATGGAGGGTTGCAGGGAAAGGGCGTCGTCGAGTACACCCCTAATGAGCCCGAGAGTGTCGACTGTTCCCCGGTTTGAAAGCGCAACCCGAACCTATTCCCCGTTTTGAATTCCTCGTTTCCCCTCCCGTTCGAACTCACCGTCCAATCCCTACCGAATCAGCGATTCCCGATGAGACCGGGGCCGCGGGCGCTCGGATCGTGCGCCATGCTGCTGCTGTTGTTGCTGTCGTCGATCGCTTCCGCGCTGGCGCAGCCAGCCTCCCCGCTTCAGGGCCAAGTCACCGCGACGGGAACCGCCCAGCCGATCGATGGCGTCAGGGTCTCGTTGGACCTGGACCCGGCCGCGCCCCCCGCGGAGTTCGAGACGCGGTCCAATCCGTTCGGATGGTACTCCTTCCCACCCGTGCCGGGTGGAAGCTACCGACTGAGATTCGAGCATCCCGCCTACCTTCCGTTCGAGACCAATGTGGTCGTGGCGCCAGGAGCCGTTCTCGTTCGCAATGTCAGTCTGGCCCCGGTCCCCGGCGATCCCCGATTCGACATCCAGTTTCAGGTCGCCGACGTCACCACGGGGCTTCCGCTCGCCGGGGTGCCTGTCCGGCTCCGCAGGTACGCGCTCGCCAACGACACGGTGCCGGCCGACGACTCCACCCTGTCGACCGACGCTTCCGGCTTCGGAGTCTTTCGCGGGGTCGCGCGGGGTGATTTTTCCTTTGAGGCCAATGTCGCGGGCGGCCTTCCGCACTACGAACCCTACCCGGCGACACCGCGACGGCGGATCGAGGGGAATCACCTCGGCAGTTTCCGACTCAAGCCGATCCCGGGACAACTCACAGTCCTGGTCACCGGACGCGACGCGATCACCGGGAATATCGGGCCGCTGGACGACGTCTTTGTCGAAGTGACCGGACTCGACCCGCGCGACGAGAGGGCGGTGGTCGTTCCCACCATGAGCGGTGTGACGAGCGACGGCGGCACCGCGGCCTTTCCCGGCCTGCCTCCGGTGTCGTATCGCATCACCGCGAAGAGGCTCGGGTACGCCCCGGGCGAGGACATTGTGCAGGCGTCGCGGCTCGACAATCCGGCGCCGATCGTCGTGCCGCTCTCGTCCCGTTTGAAGTCGCTGAAGGTTCTCCTGACATCCCCGTATCTCCAGGAGTCGATCCTCCAGGGTGTTCCCGTCGTCCTCCAGGGGCTCACCAACAGCAACACCCAGGGCTACGAAAAGACCCTCGTCACGGGGGAGGCGCCCGACCGCCGCGATTTCTTCGACATTCTGCCCGGGCGCTATCGTCTCACCGCGGACGGCAGCACGACCAACGCGTTGCACGGCGTGAGGCCCGCGTTTCGAGCGGAGGAGTACGTCGACGTTTATTCGGACGGCGAGGAGATCGAGCTGCCCCTCGAAGTCCTTCCAGCCGTCCTCCAGGGTCGGCTCTTCGCCGCGGATACCGTCGGAACCGCGGCGGGCGAGGGGGATCCCACCGGAATCCTGGGCCTGCGGCCGATCTATCAGGAAAGGCAGGCCGCACAGATCGAGCTGATCGAGTACTCGGACGATGCGTTGCTGCGGGTCACCAACCGCCTGATCTCCGTGGACACCGACGCGCGGGGGGAATTCTCCGTGCCGGTGACTCCTGCGCGCTATGGGATCCGGATACTATCGCTGAGCAATTACTGGGGCAGTCACGTTCTCCATCATCAGGTGACGGCGCCGCCGGATCAGCCTGTCCCACCCGGCCTTCCTCCCGCGACGAGCGATGCGCTCCTGGGCCAGGGTTGGCCTTTCGCGGATCCCTGGCCGTTCGCCGGGAGGCCTCCGAAGAACCTGACGACGTCCGACGGCGAGCCGCTTCTGCTGAATTCGGGCGATCACTCACTCGAACTCTACGTTCATCGCCAGCAGGCGAACCTCGTGGGAACGCTGGGCTCCGGCTCCCTCTCGTCCCCCACGGCCCGCGTGCTCCTCGCGCGCCAGGAGGATCCCTACATCGAGTTGTTCGCGGACTACTCTGACCTGGTCCACGGCGGCGGTGTGGCCAAGGTTCGGAACACGGGCACCGGGGAATCACGGACTTTTCCGATCGAGGATGATGGCGCCAACGTCACCGATATGTTCGTTCTACGCGGCCTCGACGCGGGGGACTACGAGCTTTCCTTCGAACATCCGCGTTTCGATGTGAGGTTGGGAGCCAGCACAACCCTCAGTTTCTCGGTACCGGCCTGGCGGGCTCCCGGGGTGCTTCCCGCTTCGGACCCGGCGAGCCTCGGCTTCATTCGGGCGCTCAATCCATCGCCCCTGCCGTCCTTCACCATCGCCGTCGCCACGCCCAAGCCCAGCACCACCGTCGTGCGATGGGAGGTCCTTGTGTGGAACGAGGAGTCGGAGAATCCGGAGTACGAGTTGGACGAAGGCGCGGTTCCGACCATCGATTTCGTTCAACCCGACTTCGCGGGTGGCTTGGTCTTCGACGCCACACGGGGATTTCCCATCGGCGGATTCACCTACTGGGCGCGGGTTCCCGGCGGCGCCCTGTTCGAGGGACGCGTGAACGGCGAGGGAGCCAATGTCCTTCACACGATCTTCATGGGCGGACCCAGCGCTTCCCAGGAGTCCGACGGCCCCTCCGAGCGCGGCTATTCCCTGACTTACCGCGCCGTCGCCGCGGATGACCGGGGCACGCTCATCCCGGGAATCCAACTCGCGCTTTACGGGGACGACCCCGAGGAGGCGCCGCTCCGACTCACGACCGACACCGTCGACCGGACCGCGGTCGGCACCCGGTTTCCGCCGGAACTCATCAAGGAGATTGTGCCCGGCGTGATTCCTGAGGTGGTTGGCGATCCTTCCCAGCGCTGGGATTGGCAGGTCCGCTACGAAACCAACCGGATCGGTCCCATCGTCGTTTCCATCCGCACGAACGGTCTGTTCGAACTCACGATGGTGGATCCTACAATTCCCCGTCTGGCGCTGACGGTCCCGATGGTCCTCAGGAACGGCATCGAGTACACGGGAACGCTGGGGACCGACACGTCGACGAATTCGCCGGCGGCCAACAAGCTTCAGATTCGCGACCGCTTCGGCGCCGTCCTTGCCCAGACTTCGGCCGATGCCAACGGCATGGTCCCCATCGGTCCCGCCCTTGGACCGCTCATCAACCGGGCGAGCACGCTGTACGTCGACGGTTGCGCGCCGGGTTTCAAACCGGTCCGGAACCGCATCGCGCCCACGAACCAGGTCCAGGAAATCTCGATCGAACTCGAACCACTCACTCCGCCGGTGATCGTGGGGACCGAGTTCGATCGATTCGGACTCTACATGCCGGGCGTGCGGCGCTTCGGGAATCAGGGAGCCCTCCAGGCTTTCAAGGAGGACGGACCCCTCACCCTGACCTGGAAGGTGACGGCCCGCGAACAGGAGGTCACCACGACGACCACGACTTTCGATGGCCCCGACGGAACCCCGGGGACGGAGACCACGGAGACCGCTCCTGATTCCATTTCCGAAGTCTGGTTCATCAATGCCCTGCGGTTCGCCCAGAATCCCTATGACGAACCTGGAATCCCGATCCCGCCGCCGGCCGACCCGAGCGATTCCCGGGCTGTCCGCGACTGGCTCGACCGGATCCGATACGGGAGTTTCGGTTGGGTGTTTCGACAGGTGATCAACTCGTTCACGCCGGGACCCGGGGCGAATGAGATCGTCGCCACCGGCAAAGCCGATCTTTGGCGCATGCCGCCGGGTGAGATTCGACCGGTGTTCGTCATCGTGACCCGACACGGCGCCATCACTTACCAGGAGGGCCACGAATTCCCCTCGGCCAGCCACGTCCTCACGGGGGTCGCCCAGCCGCGCTGGCTCTCGTTCGCCCAGGAACTCATGGGATTCACGGCGGGCGTCCAGGCCACGGCGTCCATGCTTTCCGAGATCCAGCCGCTGGGCCGTTTCCACGCCCTCCCGCGCTTCACCGCCGACCTGAGCGTCAGCGACGACGGCTTCCTTCAGTACCTCTACCGCCTCGACGTGGCCTGGAACGAGGCCATGCAGACGCCCGACGCCGACTTCCTCATGCTCGCGCCACCGGACCTGGGCCTCAAGGTCACCGGGAGCATGGAGTTCGGTCTCAACATCCGGACCAATGGCCAGCTTCACCTCGCGGCGTCGGCGGGCGCCGGCGTCGACGACATCGATCTGACCGAACTCCTGCCGTCCAGGGCCAGGAGGTTCCTCCTGGGGAACGGCAGCCTCACCGGAAACTTCGGCGGCCAGGGTACCACGACGCGATTCGCTGCGGTCAACCCGGCTGGCACCGACTTTGAGATCGGCCTGGAACATGAGCTGCGTGGCGGATTCGGTTTCCAGGCGGAGGTCGATCTCAGTCCCCTCACGTCCCTCCTGCCCGTGATCGGGCCCAATCTCAAACTGCTGAGCGACTTCGAGATCCTTCAGACGTTCGCCACGCTCCGGAGTCAGGTGGAACTCATCTCGGTCCGGTCCTGGCAGACCACCTGGCCCGATCATATCGCGGGCGGAAGTGGAACCGATCGCGATCCTCGAGTCCTCCGACGCGATTCGTTTGGCGGGAACGAGAGCGAGGTGATGAAGGACGCCGGACTCTGCCTGTGCTTCAATTTCGGAGCGGGCCTGCGTGTGGCCGCATTCAACGATCGCTTGGGTGCGAGCGCCGAAATCGCCCTCGCCGATGCGTTGGAAGGGAATCCCTGCGAAGGCTTTCCGTCGACCTGCACCGAGCCCTCGCTCCTGGCAACCCTGAACCCCGATGGTGACTGGCCCCTGATCAAGCGGATCCAAGGCGGGGTGAACCTCAATCTCGAGGCCCACGTCGACGCCTGGATCACGCGACTCGGTTGGGAGTATTCGCTCAACCTTTTCCCGATCGACATCCCGCTGGGCACCGATCCGCGCTTCGACCTGATTCCCTACGTGTCCCGCGTGACCGTTTTGACGCCTCTGGCTTCGGGACCCGCCGCCTTCAACCCGGACCCGACCCACCTCGTCGCCAATCTCTTCCCCGCCGGTGGTTCGGAAAGCGCCAGTGGACCCGGGGGTACCGGTGTGCTCTACACGGACGTCGACCCCGCCACCGGCGCCATGACCCTCCAGTTCTCCGCTCGGAACGCCGCGGGCTCCTGGGCGGCCCCGATGCGCGTGACCAGCGCCCCCGGAATCGTGAGCCCCGCCCTGGTCGCGTTGCCTTCCGGGACTTGGCTCGCGGCCTGGAGCGAGATTGCCGCGGAAGATCTGGCCAGTCCGGTTCCTGGTTCCACCCTCCGGTTCTCAACGAGTCCGGACGGAACCCGCTGGTCCGCGCCGGGGAACGTCGCGGTTCTGCCCGACACCGCTTTCGATCTCCAACTGATTTCGTTCGGCGACGACGGCGCGCGCCTTGTCTTCCTGCGTTCCAGCCAGGGACCGCTTTCAAACGGGAATGGCCTCTTCGGAACCTCGTGGACCAACGAGAACTGGAGTGAAGCCGTCGAACTTGCCGACAACCGTCCGGTGGAGGCCTTCCAGGCGACCGCGACACGAGTTGGTTCGACCGCGTTGCAATCGGTGCGAGCCGCGGGCGCTCCGGACCCGGATCGTTCTTTGGTCATTTACCGCGAGGCGGGCGATGCACGACTGGGTGCTGTCACCTGGAACGAGACGGGCGCACGAAGTCAGGACACCGTGACGACGAATCTCGCCGGCCCCTTCGCCATCGCGACCGCGACCGCGACCGCGGACTCGGCGGTGCTTGTGGCGGCGGTCGTGGATCCCGGAGTCCTGCGCACATTCGCTCCGGGCGACGGCGACGGAGGTTGGGAAGCACGGGGCGAAGTCGTTCCCGACACCGCACCCACGTTCGTGGATCTCGCTCCATGGCCCGCGGAGGCGGGCAACGTTCCCGGACCCGGGTGGCTCCTCACCTGGGTGAGCGGTGGGGCGGAAGGACGTGCCTGGGCGACGCGTCTTGCCCAGCAAGGGGTCGCCGCGGCGGAGGCGCCGGTGCGACTGACCGAAACCGCCGACGGCACCGTTCGGAGCCTCGAATGGCTCGATGGCGGCGCGGATCGCGCGTTCCTTTTGGCGAGGATGGGTGGCGAGCGCGACGCCCTCCGTGTGCTGTCGTTCCCGCCGTCCCCGGCCGGACCCGCCGCCCCGGTTCTTCTGGAGCCGGCCTGGCTAGCGAACGGTGTATTCCGTTTCCTGCTGACCGGGGCTCCGGATCGGACGTTCGCCATCGAAGTCTCGACCGATTTCATCCGATGGGAGCATCTGACCGACGCCATTCCCCAACCTCCACCGGGCGGGACTGAAATCCGCGACGCATGGACTCCATCCGCGGAACCGCGATTCTACCGCGCCGTCGCCCGCTGATCGCCCGAAGGGTCTAGCGGCCGGATATTTGGAGAGCGCGGCGGTTCCCGCCGCTTTGGATTGGCGGGGGGGCGGACTTATGGCTTAACGCGGGAGCATGAGTTCGGACGATGCCGATACCTCTCGCGAAACCCAAAGCGGTGCGGAGCACCGCACTCCAAAGGAGAGCCGCACTTCAGATTTGGAGTGCGGCGGTTTCCGCCGCTTTGGATTGGCGGGGGGGCGGACTTATGGCTTAACGCGGGAGCATGAGTTCGGACGAAGCCGATACCTCTCGCGAAAGCCAAAGCGGTGCGGAGCACCGCACTCCAAAGGAGAGCCGCACGCCAAATTGGCCACACGCGCCGACGCATCGGCTGGCGGAGGGAGGGACGTTCATCGTTACGGCGGGTACCTACCGAAAGGCGCATTTGTTCGCGGGGCACGAACGGCTCGCGGAGCTGCATGACGGGCTGCTGCGGTATGCGGCGAAGCATGGCTGGCGCTTGGAGGCGTGGGCGGTGTTCCCGAACCACTACCATTTCGTCGGGCACTCGCCGGAGCTCGCTGAGGACGGGGCCGGGTCGCTGCGCGTGTTTCTGGCCAACTTTCATCAGAACAGCGCTTCGTGGGTGAATGGCCTGGACGGCGCGACGGGGCGGAAGGTGTGGCACAACTTCTGGGAGACGAGGCTGACCTACGAGAAGAGTTTCTTCGCTCGGCTGAGCTATGTGCATCAGAACGCGGTGAAGCACCGGCTGGTGCCGGTGGCGAACCAGTATCGCTGGTGCAGCGCGGCGTGGTTCGAGCGCGAGGCGGAACCGGCGATGGTGCGGTCGATCTACGGCTTCAAGACGGATCGAGTGAACGTGCTGGATGACTTTTGACGATTCCGAGCGCGGCGGTTCCTGCCGCTTTGGATCGAACGAATGTCGGAGGATCCGCGGATCCAAAGCGCCGCGGAGCGGCGCACTCCAAAGGTGCGGCGCACTTCAGATTTGGAGTGCGGCGGTTTCCGCCGCTTTGGATTGGCGGGGGGCGGACTTATGGCTCAACGCGGGAGCCTGATTCCGGACGATGCCGATACCTCTCGCGGAACCCAAAGCGCCGCGGAGCGGCGCACTCCAAAGGTGCGGCGCACTTCAGATTTGGAGCGCGGCGGTTTCCGCCGCTTTGGATTGGCGGGGGGGCGGACTTATGGCTCAACGCGGGAGCCTGATTCCGGAAGAACTTCCCGCGTTCGTTCAGTCCCTGACAGGGCCGGCCACGGCTTTGGGAATCAGGGCAGTTCAAGGACCCGGTAGAAGCGGGGCGCGTCGCCGGGGGTGTCGGTGAACTCCGCCACGCCGTCGGCTTCGGCCGTGGTGACGTCGCCGAAGTTTGTCCAGGCGTTGGGATCGTCCAGCCGGGCGGACTGCTGCCACTGATAGCGGCGGCCTGGTGTTGCGCCTCCGAGTCGGAGAAGGAGGGCGCCGGCCGGCGTGCGGACGATGCCCAGCCGCGGCCCGGACTGGAGCGGTGGCAAAGCGGGATCGAAGGCCGGGGCGATGGGATCCACGATGAGCGAATCGAGAAGGAGATCGAAATCCCCGAGGAAACCGTCGCGCAGTGCGAACACCCATTCGCGGCTGACGGGATCGAAGAACGCATCCTGAAGGCAGAACCATTCGGGGGCGCCCTCCGGGGTCTTCCGGGCCAGCTTGAAGAGGCAGTTGATCCGGGTGAGATCGGCGGGCAGCGGCCCCAACCGCAGCGTGACGGCGTCCCCGGGCTGGCTCACCTCGACGACGAACCCGAAGAAGCCGAGCGGGAACTCGACGTTGGGCGGTGGCGGCACCAAGGCCTGATCCATCCGCCCGCCCACCGTGGAACGGAACTGGACCCGCTCGGTGGGGTTGGCACTTTCGATCCGGATCGGGGTGAACACGGGATCGCCGCCGTCGGCCGGGAATCCGGGGACGGCGGAACGCAGGGGATCGTCGGAACTTCCGGCGGCGAGGGTTTCCTCCACCTGATCCGAGGCGCCATCGCCATCCGAATCGAACGTAATGATCGGGTGGCAGTTGGACAGCGGGGAGGTGCCCACGTTGTCCACCGTGGCGGTGACGGCGATGGACGTTTCCGGGAACTGACCCACAGGGAGGTTGAGAGTGCGCCGTCCGGGAATTCCATCACCCGTCACCGTCACCCGGCCGAGAAAACGATCCGCCCGTTCGCAGAACTCGCGGACCGAGAGCACCGGTCCAGGATTCAGGAAGACCTCATAGGTAATCTGACCCGAGAGCCCCGTGCTTTCACCCATGTCGATCCGCAGCGTCTGGCCATCGTGTTCGGTGCCGATGATGCGGGGCGATTGCAGCCCGCCGTGGCTGCCGTTCAGCAGTTCGATGGCCTTCACATTGCCGGCCATGCGGTTGCCGAGGAACCAGTTGTTGGTCCCCTGGAGCACGCGGATGGCGGCGCCATGGCCGGGGAGGAATTCGTTGCCGTCTTCCGGTCCCTGGGCAAAGCCGGCGCCCACGAGGTTGTTCCTGGCCCGCTCCAGAAGCACCCCGACGTCGTTCGCGAGGAAGCGGTTGGCGGCGATCCGGTTCTCCTCCGCGAAGGTGCCGTCCAAGCCGCGCAGTGTGATTCCAGCATTGCGGTTGCGGAGGATGTCATTCCCGGCGCCGGGGCGACCGATGTGGTTGTCGCGGGCCTCCTGGATCAGGATGCCCGTGTCATTGCCGAAAGCGCCATCGGCGAAGGGATCGCCGATGGTGTTGCCATGGATTTGGTTGAACCGAACCTCGGGACCGATCAGGGCGAGGCCGGCATTGACGTTGGCTCCGACGAGGTTCGCCGATCCGGGTGTGGTCCCGCCGATTTCGTTGAACTCCGACACACCCCGCAGGACGACGCCGCTGAATTGGTTGGGCCGGGGCCGGAGTTCGGTTTCGAGACCGACGCGGTTGCCGGTGAGCACCACGCCGGAGGCGTTGCGAAGTTCGATGCCGTTGAAGGCGTGGCCGCCCACCAGATTGTTCAGGACCCGGACATCCAGGCGTTCCTTCCCGATTCCTTCGACGACGATTCCGTTCCGGCGGTTGTCGAGCACCTGGCACTCCTCGACCCGGATCCGGGTGGCGGCCTCCTTCACGGTCACGCTGAGTCCGTCGCCGACGTTGGTGATCAGGTTGACCTTGCTCAGCACGATGCTGCCCGGATTGCCCGGGCTGTCCTGCACCAGGATGCCCGGGATATTCCCCAACGGATCCGCGGACCCGGTGCCCTCCACTTGGCAGTCGTGGATGACGACCTGCTCACAACTGTCGACAAGGAGGCCGCCGCCGGGGAAGCCGCCGAAGGTCAGACGCTCGAGGTGGAACCGCTGGGAGGAATTGATCCGGAGGGCTGCGATGGGCCCATTGGTGTGGACGGAGGTGATCGTCGCGCGGGGATTTGTTGCGAACCGTCCCGGCACGGCTGACGGCAAGCCGCTGAGACGTTGGACGATTTCCGGATCAGGGGCCGTCCCCAGTTCTCCGAAGAACCGGATCTCGGGCAACGGGCTCGCGTCCAACGCGAGTTGCGGATTCGCCAGGAGTTCCCCGCCCACCGGTCCGGGAATCCGGAAGTGAATGGCCGCCGTGGTTTCCGGATCCCGGACGGAGGCGGTTCGCGCGTCCTCAAGGGCGGCCCTGAGCGAACGGTCGTTGCCCGTGCCGGTGTGGTTGAGGCCATCGAGTTGCGTGTTCGCGCCGTCCCGGGTGGTGTTCACCGAATAGACCAGCCGGGTCGGGGATAGTTCGGAGGTGTTGCCGAAGGCATCGGTCGCGCTGAGATGAATGACGCCCTCGAGCTCGAGGGGCTGGACCTGAAAGACGGCGCGCCCGTCGGGTCCGGTGGTGATTTGCAGGAAGCCGAGGTGCCGCGCTCCGAAACCTCCGAGAACCTCGACGAGGTAGGTGGTGTTTGGGGCGCTGACCAGTTCCCCGAAGATCAGGCCGTCGTCGGCGTCGAGGAACAGGAGTTCGGGATGGTTCTGCAACCGGTTCGCCAACGTGGGAGGTCCCGGATCGGAGTCGTTGGGTGTCCGCACCCGTTCCCGAGAAGCGGTCGGCCCCTCGTAGGCCAGATCAATGAAAGCCCTGAACCTGGAGTTGCTCTCGAATCGGTTCCCGACGGCCCGGTTACCCGTGCCGTCCGTCACGGCGATCGCGGTGACGAAATCGGCGAAGGCATTGCCATTCGAAACGGGTTCCCCAGGACCCGCCCCGATGAGATTGTCGCTGGCGCCGCCCCGGATCCACACGCCCTCCGGCATCTCCAGCACCGCCTGGAACCGGTTGCGCTGAATCCGGTTGAGGCGCGCGGTCTCGCCCTCGACGAGGACGCCGGTCCCTTCGACTTCGAAGGTGTTGTCGGTGACGCGGGATTCGGTGGCGCCCTGAATCAGAAGTCCGTTGATGGCGTCATCCAACGCCGCCGTGCCGACGTTGTTTCCGCTGAACTCATTTCCGCGCGAGGCGGCGCCGACGATGGCCGCCGCCTGAACAAACTCTTCGAAAGAGTTGCCTTGCGAGACCTCCTCGCCGCCGATCGCGCGGACGCCCCCAACGACGACGTCCTGGCAATCCCGCAGTTCCAGGCAGAGTCGGTTGCCTGACGCGAACGTCGAGTTTTTGATGACCGACCCGGAGACGCGCTCGAAGGAAACCAGCGCGTCGCCTTCCGATAGGAACGACGAGTTCGCCTCGGCCTTGATCGCGTCGAGTTCGAGCCCGCGGATGTCGCGAGCCGAGAGCCACGTTCTTTGCGAGAAACTCAACAACGTCAGGTTGCGGACCGCGCTGTCTTCGGATCCCGGAACGAACTGCAACAACCGGTTGGCCGCGCTACCCAGGACCACCCGCCCGTCCGGATGCTGGAGCAGGCGGCCGTCCAGGTGGACCGGATGATCCACCAGGGGGAGGTCGCTCAGAGTCACGTTGACCGTCGCGAACTCCCCCGGGCTGTTGTCGAGCGGAAGGTCGAAGAGGATGAAATCCGTTCCCGGAATCTCGCGGGCGGTATCCAACGCCGCGCGCAGCGAGGTCTGCAGACCCTCGGCTGCCGGATCAACGTCCGCGATGCCATCGCCGGGGACCGCGTCGGGCAGGTCTTCCTTGATGTTCACGATCAGCGCCCCGAGGCACGGACCGAACTCGGTGGTGGAGATGGGTTCGCCCGCCGACGTGAGGAAGGTGGCCGTCGCGGAGTAGAACTTTCCGAGTTCGGCGGCGGGAATGTCCGCGCCGAAAGTCGCCTGCCCCGTGGAGTCTGCGGTCGCCTCGACGATGGCGAACGGCGACTCGCCTTCCCCGAACGAAGACGGGTCGCAAGCTTTGTTGCCGAAGAGTTGGAAGCGAACCCGACGCCCGGATTCGGTCTTGAACGCGCCCAACAGCCGGTTTCGCTGGATCGCCGGTCCTTCGGCCACGACTTCGAAGGCCAGAGTGGGCAGGGTGTTGCGTTCAGGCCCGGGATTCCCCGCCTCGATGCCGAGGTCGGCGTTGTCGTGAATTCGATTGTCGAGGATCACTCCCGCCGTGGGAGCGGGTTGAACGGTGGGTTCGCCGAGCACGAGGTGAATGCCGTGCCCGCGGTTGAACGCGATCCGGTTGTCCTCGATGCGCGCCACCCCGGGGCCTTCGAGTACCAGACCCGTGCCGTTGCCGAAGCTGAATGGCCGCGCGGAGCGTGGTCTGAAGCCCGGCCCTGCCGAGGTCCACATCGGCGACCCCGTCGTTGAGGTCGGCATCGGGTTCGTCGCCGACGAGATTGACGATGATGTCCACGACCGGCGGGGGCGCCATGAGCGGAAAACGGTCCACATAGCTGTCAATGCCCGCGCTCCCCAGGACGAAGGGCGTGTCTCCGATGCCGTCGCCGTTGGTATCGGTTCCTTGGTGGTGATCCCAAAAATTTCCGCCGAGGTTGGGTCCACCGGCAATGCTCGTGCCGGGGGTGATGCCGCCGCCGTCGAGGGTCATCGGGCAGAAGAGCACCGTGCACAGGCCATCCACGAAGAAGTTGAACGGCCGGTCCACGCCGCTGCGGAAAGGTTTCGAAACGTGGTTGTTGCTGAATCGGTTTCCCGGACCGGGAACGGCGGCGGTGGGGCTCTTGTCCTCGGAGCCGAGCAGGAAGTTCGGACTGTTGTTCAGCAGGAGATTTCCTTCGATCACGTTGTTGTCGCCGGAATGCAGGGCGATTCCGCCGTCAAGCCAGCGCGTCACGGTATTTCCAAGCACCCGGTTGCGGTCGGCGTCGGCGTTGTCGTCGGTTCGGAACCCGGCCACGTTCCGGTGTCCGACCCGGATGCCAAAACTGCCTCTGGCCGGTCCAGTCACGGTGTTGTTCTCGATGACGTTGTCGGAACCCGCCACGAAGATGCCGGCCTGGTAGTCGCCGCGGTTCTGAAGCGTCGGCAAGGTGATGAGGTTGTCCCGCACTTCCACGTCATCCGCCCGAAGGTCGACGGTGGCCACTCCCTGATTTCCACGAATGCGCCGGACGGCCCCGTCGGCGGTTCCGGTCTGGGTGATGCGGATGTCGAAGTCGTCCGAAGGATCCCGGTTGCTGGCCGGTAGCGTATTGATCCGGGACGCGGTGTTGTTCTCGATGAGGAATCCACGGCCGTCCGCCACGGCCAGGCGGATGCCGCCCGTGGTGAACGTGTTCCCGAGAAACTCGAACGTCGCCCCGACGGGTTGCACTTCGAAGTCCGAGGGATTGGTGAAGCGGTTGGCCTGGAAGACGACCTTGGGCGGGGTGATTCCCGCGAACTGCGGGAGCAGCACCTGCAGACGGTGCGAGAAGGTGCAGTTCTGCACGACGAGATCGCCGCCCGTGCCAAAGGGGCGGAGGGTCCACCGGTTGACCGGATCATCGAGCGTGGAAGTCACGTTGAGCAGCGCGGTCGAACCACTCATGTGGGCGTCCAAAACCACGTTGGTCAGCGTGGAGTCGGCGATACGGATCTGCTCGGCCGCCGAACGCTTGAGGAAGAAGAGATTGTCGGTGTTGATGAGAAGGTTCTTGAGCGTGGCATTCTCCACGATGAGCGTGCCGTTCACGAGGAAAGGGGAGCGGTTCCGATGGTTGGGGGCGCCCGTGGGCTCGAAGCCGTCAATCACCGCCCCGCCCCGGATGGTGAGCGTCACCCCCGCCGGCACATGGACACCGCCTTGGAGCAGCGCGAAAGGACTGGAACCCTCGATGAGCCGGTCCCGGTCCCACACCGCATCCTCGAACAACGTTCCCAACGTCTGACCGACGATGAAGGAGGTTGAAAAAGTCCGCGAAGGATGCGTGATCTCGATCTCGAATCTCTGGCCGCGCAGCGACGCATCCACCTGCCGCGTGAAGCGACGTTCCTGTCGAATCTCGGCGAACGCGAACGTCAGGACGGGATCCGTGGTGGCCGCATTGACGCCCACCCGGACCTCGACCCGGCGGTCATCGTCAAATCGTTCCGGAACTGCGGGAACGATGAAGGTGTAGTCGAGGTCGTCCGCCAGCACGAGAATCACCTGTCCCCGCAGCGCTGTGGGGGCCGCCAACAGGAAGCCGAGGAGAAACCAAAGCGGAATCCCGGGCCAGCGATGCGGTCGGCGGCTCCCGGAAGCGCGATCGCACGCCGGCTCCGAGCGGGAAGTGGTTTCCATGACCCGTGACTAGCGCGGTTGCGAGCCGACTGTCATGTCAGGTGAATCCCGGACATGACAGGCATGGACCCGGGGATCGATGTTCCCTAGAACCAGATCCCGCCGGTGAAGAATCCCTCACGGAAACCAGGCTTGCGTCGCACTCTCGCGCTCGCGCGGAGTGCGGGGAGTCTGTTGCGGGGGTTGCTGGCCTGGCTGGCGGTGGCGGTGGCGCTATTCGACGCGGGCGCGCAGGAACCGGCGTCGGAGCGGCGGAACGTGCCCCTGCCGGAACGGGCGTGGGTGCGGTATGGCGATGATCCCGCGTGGGCGGCGGCGGACCTGGATCCGAGCGGCTGGACCGAGGTGAACCTCCGGGGGGCGCTCCGTCGTCAGGGAATGAAAGAGGATCCGGAAGCCGACTTCCTTTGGTACCGATTCGATCTGCCGACCTTCCGTTTCCCGGCCGCGGCCTCGCTCAACATCCATCTGGCCGGCGTGTCGGGCGCCACCCAGGGTTTTGTCAACGGCCGTCCGACAGCGCAGACGCCGCAGGATTTCACCGGTCGGATCGGCAAGCGCCCGCGCTTCCCGCCGCAGGGGTTCACCCACAGCTATCGCATTCGGGAATCCCAATGGCGGCGCAATGGAACGAACGTGTTCGTCCTGCGGATCCAGCGGGGGCCGCGCGCGGACGGCATCGAGGAGGGGCCTTCCCACATGGGATTCGCGCTGTGGATGCGACCGCTTCAAGAGGCGGCGCACCGGCACAACGACCTCTGGGAAGGCATGGCCCTGGCCGGAGTGGGCCTCGGCTTGTTGACGGCGCTCGCCTTGACGATCGCCGACCGCGCCGACTGGTTCAGCCGTGGCATGATTCCCGTGTTCGCCGTGCTGGCGTGTTGCGTGGTCCTCAATGGCCACGCCTTCTTCCGCACTCCGTGGGCCGAACACTGGACGATGCGAGCGGGATGGCTGGGAGCCGCCGCGGCGGCGCTTGTGGTTCCAAGCCTGCCCGGCCGGCTCGCCGGCGTTCGATCGGTGCGGTACTGGCTTCCCGGGGGAATGATCGCTCTCATCGTGGGCCTCGGCCTGATGCTGGCCTCCGGCTTTCCCCAGATGCACCGCGCGCACCAGGCGCTCACCGTGGCCATCGGACTCGCGACGTTGGTTTGCGCGGCGTGGGCCCGCCGCGGACTGGCGGCCGGACACCCCTGGCTGCTTCCCGTGTTAGTTGGCCTCACCGCGTTGCTCGGGGCTTGGACCTGCCATCGGTGGGCACTTCAACTCGGGTTCGAGCGCTGGGCCGCGGCCACCCGCCCGCACTACTACGCGCTCGCCCTGGCGGGTCTGTTCTTCGGTTCGCTCGTCCTGAGACTCAAGCACGCGCGCGACGATTACCGACGTCTGTTGCGACTGAATCTCACCGCGCAGGAGGATGAACGCCGCCGAATCGCGCGCGACCTCCACGATGGCGTGGGCCAGGCCCTGCAGGCCCTCAAGCTCCGGCTCCAGCTCGAACGCCGACAGCGGGGCGAGGCGAAGGATCCGGCGCTTTCGACCCTTCCGCAGACGCCGGACAGCGTCGATGCGATGGACGGCTGCATCCGCGAACTCCGTGCCGTCGCGGGCAATCTCAGGCCGGTCTACCTGGGTCGGATGCCGCTGGCGGAGGCTCTCCAGGTTCACGCGGAACAGTTCGGCCGCGACGCCGGTCTGACGGTCCGTTTCCACGCCAGTCTCTCCGCTCCCTTGCCCGCCGCCACCGAGGAGCACCTGTTCCGCATCCAGCAGGAATCCCTGAACAACGCGGTCAAACACGGCCGCCCCGGGGTGATCGATGTCCGCCTCGAAACCATCGGACCGAACCTGCGCCTCACCATCGCGGACGACGGCCGCAACTACGGCAACTACGGCAGCGACGGCGGTGGTCGCGGCGGTGATGCGAGTGAAGGCGGTTGTTCCTCGGCCTCGACATTGACTCCGAATGGTCACGGACTGCGCAATCTTCGTGAGCGCGCGGAACTGCTCGGCGGCACCATGCGATTCGAGCCTGGATCCCGCGGGGCGAGCGTCGTCGTCGAGGTGCCACTCCGAGGCGTTGAAGCCCCCTGACTCCCTTTTCCATTCATTCCGTCCGATAAACCCAAGAATCCATGAACCCGCCGCTCCTTCGCGTCGTCGTTGCCGATGACCACACCCTGTTCCGCGATGGGTTGGTCGCGTTGCTCCGGTTGGCCGGCGACTTCGAAGTCGCGGGCGTGGCGGGCAACGGTCGTGAAGCCGTGACCCTCTGCGCGAGCGTTCGGCCGGACCTGCTCCTGGTGGATCTCGCGATGCCGGACCTCGACGGTCTGGGCGTGATCCGCGACGTGAAGGCGCGCGGTTACTGCGATCACTGCGTGCTGCTGACGATGCATCGGCACGCCAGCGTGGCCGCCGATGCGCTCCGAGCGGGCGCGTCCGGCTACGTGCTCAAGGAGGAAGCCTTCGACGAACTGGCCGACGTGCTGCGCGCCGTCGCCGCCGACGAAGGTTTCATCGAGCCGGCGGGACTCCTGAGCGCTTCCGGCGCGCCACCGCCCCTGAGTCCGCGGGAGAAGTCGGTGCTCCGGTTCATCGTCGCGGGCCGGACGAACAAGGAGATCGCCGACGCCCTGGACATCAGCGTCAAGACCGTCGAGACCTTCCGCGCCCGCCTCGCGAAAAAGACGCGGGCCCGGAATCTCGCCGACCTGGTCCGCTACGCGCACGAAACCGGAGTCCACCTCCCCGCCGATTGAATCAACCTCGGGAACGTTCCTTCCGCGCCGCTGGGTCATCGTAGTCCGATCATGAGTACAAGAAATGCCCGAATACCTTCGGCTCCCGCCACGATCGAGAAGGGAAGCTCGCTCGCGAAGCTGCTCGATAGCGAAGCCGTCGATTGCCTCGCGCACAACATAGGCCTCGTACACCCACGCCTCGACGGCGACGCCTTCCGCCGGGCCGCCATGGACGGACTGGCGCCGCTCGCCATCCTGGACCGCGGTCATCACCTCGCCCGGGCCTTGCGGGAACACCTGCCCGCCCGCTTCGAGGAGGCCGTCGATATCCTGGTCCGGTCACTGACTCCGGTGTTGTCCCGGACTACCGACAACGGACTCGCACCCTTCTTTCACCTGCCCCATGTCTTTTTCGTCGCCAACTACGGTTTGGACGCGGCCGGCAACGGAGGAAGGGACCCGTTCGAGGCGTCAATGAGGGCTCAGCACGAGATCACCCGCAGGTTCAGCGCGGAGTTCTCGATCCGCCCTTTCCTGATCCGGTGGCAGGACCGGACCCTGGCGAGGCTGATGAAGTGGACCCGCGATCCGGATGCGCACGTGCGCCGTCTGTGTTCCGAGGGATCGCGGCCGCGGTTACCGTGGGCGATGCGCATTCCCGCGTTCATCAAGGATCCCCGGCCTACCCTTCCAATCCTTGAACGCCTGAAAGACGATCCCGACGAATACGTGCGCCGCAGCGTCGCGAATCATGTCGGCGACATCGCCAAGGACCATCCGAAGGTCGCTTTCGAACTTTGCGAGCGCTGGGCGAAGGACGCGTCGGAGGAGCTCAAGTGGGTGATTCGTCACGCCGTGCGACATCCCGCGAAGAAGGGAGTGAAGGAGGCGCTGCGCCTGCGCGATATCGCCAGGGCGGGAGGGAAATGACGGATGTTCCGTGAACCCCGGCCTCCAACCGAGATCGGGAAGCGAAATTGGGATCGGGAATGACAAGTGGGTTGTTTCCGAATCGCCGACCATTTTCCATGTGCCAAGCCAACATCGGGGCAGGGATGGGCAAGATGCGCGCAGAGGGGGCGGCGAATCGGATGCGAGCTTGAAATCAACAGAGTTGGGCGCTGTTCTACGAACGGTCACCCCCGCTTCGCCGCGTTTCACAAGGGCAGGCGAAAGGGGGTCAATCACATCACGGTCGCGGGGGTTCCATGATCCACCGTTCGAGCAAACGGTTGCTCACTCAACGCAGGGAAGGAGAAGACGCACGGCGGTTTGGTTCAGGCGCCGCCCTCGCCGGACCGGACGATCTCCCCCCTGCCGGCATAGGTCGAATTTGCGTCCAGCCGCTGTCCTGGACGCAGCGAAAGCGCTTCGCAATGTCCACACCCACCCAACGCTTCCTTCTTTGCGGGCTTCTTGCCGGATTCGTCGTGGCGGATCGACTTCACGCGGCCGTTTCCGTGGCGGAGGACTTCGTCCTGACCGCGGACGACCTGAGTCTCGAGAATCAGGAGGTCCTGGTTCGCAAGGCGACGCTGACGGTCTTGGGCTCCCACACCTTCGCGGGGCTCCAACTGCTCGAGGGAGCCGTCCTCACCCATCCAGGCGCCACCAACGGCGAACCTGATCACGCAATCCGTCTCACGGTGAATGGCAACGTCGTCGTCGACTCAACCTCCCGAATCGATGCTTCCGGGCGTGGCTACGCCACCGGGGCCGCGCCGGGAGCGGGCACCGTCGGCGCGCCGTTCGGCGCCGGTGGCGGTCACGGAGGCGAGGGCGGGAAGGGGAGTGGCAATCCAGGGACGATGGGTGGCGCGGCCATCGGCTCCATCGTCGGCCCCAACGAATGGGGCGGCCCGGGTGGGGCCAGTGGCGCCTCGGCGTTCGCCGCCGGTGGCGGGTTGATCCGCCTGACGGTATCCGGTTCGCTGCGAGTCGATGGATCCATTGTCGCCAACGGAACCCCGGCTTGGATCAACAATCAGGGGGGCGGCGCGGGAGGTGGCATTCATCTGACAGTCGGATCGCTTCTCGGGAGCGGCACCGTGGCGGCCAATGGAGGAGCCGGCGAATGGGTCGACGGCGGCGGCGGCGCGGGTGGACGTATCGCCATCCATCACTCCGCGAACTCGTTCACGGGTCATCTCTCGGTCTTCGGTGGTGGCGGCCATCAGCACGGCGGTGCTGGAACGCTTTTTCTCAAGGACGCCGCGGAACCCATCGGCCTCATCGTCGTCGACAATGGCGATCATCTCGGCGCCCACACCCCGATCAACTGGCCCGATCCACTGCATCTGGCGATTGGCGGTCAGGCCCAGGTGTATCCGCCGGTGAATCTCACCGTTCAATCGCTGGAGGTTCGGACCAACGGCATTCTGACCCACCCGACCGGCCTCGCGCGCTGCGAGGTCACCGTCCTTGGCGACGCGAAGGTTCTGCCCGGCGGCCGCATCACCGTCGATGGGCGCGGATATCCGATCGGCGACGATTCCGGACCCGGAGTGGGTGGCTTGGAGGATTGGGCGGCGTCAGGAGGCGGACACGGAGGTGAAGGGGGTTTGAGTGCCACGGGAAGGGCGGGTGGACCCGGCTATGGATCGATCACGGAACCGACCACCCTGGGAAGCCAGGGAGGGAGTTCGGCGACGGGACCGGGAACGGCGGGCGGTGGAGTCGTCCGATTGAGGGTGAACGGCCGGCTGACGGTGGACGGACAGATCTCGGCCAACGCTTCGAGTGTTCCGCCCCCGAACAACGCGGGTGGCGGAGCGGGAGGCAGTTTGTGGCTGACGGTCGGGTCGTTGGCGGGAAGCGGATCGATCGCCGCCACGGGTGGTCCTGGCGAATGGGTCGATGGCGGTGGCGGCTCGGGAGGGCGCATCGCTCTGTACCATTCGGGTTCGACTTTCTCCGGCTCGATCACGGCCTTCGGCGGTGGCGGCCATCAGCACGGCGGTGCTGGAACGCTCTTTCTCAAGGACGCCGCGGAACCCATCGGCCTCATCGTCGTCGACAATGGCGATCATCTCGGCGCCCACACCCCGATCAACTGGCCCGATCCACTGCATCTGGCGATCGGCGGTCAGGCCCAGGTGTATCCGCCGGTGAATCTCACCGTTCAATCGCTGGAAGTTCGGACCAACGGCATTCTGACCCACCCGACCGGCCTCGCGCGCTGCGAGGTCACCGTCCTTGGCGACGCGAAGGTTTTGCCCGGCGGCCGCATCACCGTCGATGGGCGCGGATATCCGATCGGCGACGATTCCGGACCCGGAGTGGGTGGCTTGGAGGATTGGGCGGCGTCAGGAGGCGGACACGGAGGTGAAGGGGGTTTGAGTGCCACGGGAAGGGCGGGTGGACCCGGCTATGGATCGATCACGGAACCGACCACCCTGGGAAGCCAGGGAGGGAGTTCGGCGACGGGACCGGGAACGGCGGGCGGTGGAGTCGTCCGATTGAGGGTGAACGGCCGGCTGACGGTGGACGGACAGATCTCGGCCAACGCTTCGAGTGTTCCGCCCCCGAACAACGCGGGTGGCGGAGCGGGAGGCAGTTTGTGGCTGACGGTCGGGTCGTTGGCGGGAAGCGGATCGATCGCCGCCACGGGTGGTCCTGGCGAATGGGTCGATGGCGGTGGCGGCTCGGGTGGACGCATCGCTCTGTACCATTCGGGTTCGACTTTCTCCGGCTCGATCACGGCCTTTGGCGGTGGCGGCCACCAGCGGGGTGGCGCCGGGACTCTTTTCCTCAAGGCGGCCACGGAGAGCACTGGACAGATCATCGTCCACAATGGCGGGGTCCTTGGAGGACACACTCCGATTGAGTGGCCGGATCCGCTCCATCTCAGCCTTGGCGGCCTTGCCCAGGTGTATCCGCCATCCACGCTGGTGCTCCGTCAATTGGATGTCCTGACCAATGGCATCCTCACCCATCCCGTGGGCCGGACGCGGTGCGATGTGGTCGTGCTTGGGGATGCCACCGTCCATCCAGGGGGCCGCGTCTCGGTGGATGGCCGCGGTTATCCATGGGGCTCCGATCCCGGGCCCGGCGCGGGACGACTGGTTGATTGGGCGGGCTCCGGAGCGGGTCATGGTGGGACGGGGGGCCGAAGCGTCACGGGCACACCTGGTGGACCCGCCTATGGTTCCGCGCTGGAACCCGCGACGCTCGGAAGCCAGGGCGGCAACGGGAACGGCGGCTCCGGCAGTCCGGGAGGTGGCGCGGTCCGGCTCCTTGTCGGCGGCACCCTCACCGTCGACGGAGAGGTCTCCGCCCGCGGAATCAACGCGATTGCCAACAACGCCGGCGGGGGCTCGGGGGGCAGTCTCCTTTTGGGCGCTCGCGTGCTCGCGGGTTCGGGGTTGATCACCGCCAGTGGCGGCAATGGAGAATGGTTGGAAGGTGGCGGTGGTTCCGGAGGACGCATCGCGCTTCTTCATGGCGCCGGTTCCTTCGCAGGCACGTTGTCCAACGAGGGCGGCGTCGGCGCGGACCGGGGCGAAAGCGGTTCCATCGTGGTGGATTCAGCTCCCAGAGTTTTCTGGCTGACCCCAACCGAGCCCTGGCTCCACGGCACTGTTCCCCTCGAAGTCGGGATCTTCAGTGGTGGAACAGGACCGTACTCCGTGCGGTTCAGCGCGCGCCAGGGAGGCATCGAGACACCGATCGCGACCGTGTCGGCGACCTTGCTCGGAACGGCGACATGGGACTCCACGGTGGTTGTGGACGGCACCTACGAATTGCATGCCATCGTCCGCGACACGGCGGGACTGGTGATCGACGACGTCCACCGGACCGTCCAGGTCAACAACTCCGTCCAGTGGGAAGGCGGAATCCTCATGGGGGCCGCGACCTGGCTGCCCGACCGGGTTCACGTGGTGAGCCGCGATCTGGTGATCCCGGCTGGCGCCCAACTCACCCTGGCACCGGGAACCATCGTCAAGTTCCTGCCCGGAATCCGGCTCATCCTCGAAAGCGCCGGCATCCTCAATGCGGCGGGTTCCGCGGGTGCTCCCGTCGTGCTCACGTCCTTCCTGGATGATTCCGCGGGCGGTGATTCGAATCTGGACGGTCCCGCTTCCAGGCCGGTTGCCGGCTCCTGGCGCCTGATCGAACGCGCCGGCGCAACTCTGAGCCTCAATGAACACACGGTCTTTCGTTACCACAGCCGCGTTTATGGCGGACTCCTCGCGGGCGACGAGACCTGGTCCGCGGAGACGCTTCGCGAGATCAGCGAAACCGTTGTCGTCCCCGGCGGTGCCACCCTGCGTCTCGAAGCGGGCGTGATTCTCAAGTTCAACAGGGACCAAGGCATCACGGTTCGCGACGGTGGCACCCTCGAAGTCGCCGGCACAGCGCCGTTGCCTGTCGTTTTCACTTCCATCGCCGACGACGCGTACGGCGGCGACACGAACGGGGACGGCACTCGTTCCAATCCGGCGACCGGTGACTGGCGGAGTGTCCGCTTCGAGAACGGCAGCACCGGGCTCCTGGATCACGTCGAGATCCGTTTCGGCGGCAATTCCGTCGGCAATCCGTGGGGTGCCGGCGGCGCCATCGAATCGTTGGGAGGCCCCCTGACGGTTCGCAACACCGTCATCAGCGATGCCCTCAAGGACGGCGCCTTCTGCTATGGAACAACCCGGTTCGAGAATTGCCTGGTGCTCCGTTGCGATCGCGGGCTGACCGCGGTCGGTGATATGGAGGTTGTCCATTGCACCGTCGACGAGTGCCGAATCGGCCTTCTCGAACACGTGGGCCGGTTGACGGTGCGGAACTCGATCGTCTCCCGGTCCATCGACTCGGGCATCGAACACGATCTGGGTTCCGGCGTCGCCGTCGTCACCTTCTGCAACGTCTGGAATCCGAACGCCGGACGCGGCAATTACTCGGGACTCACCGATCGGACGGGCACGAACGGCAACATTTCGCAGGAGCCCCTCTACAAGGATTCTGAGTTCGACAACTTCCGCCTCGGCTTCGCTTCACCGGGAATCGACGCCGCCGACGGTACGGTGGCGTCGGCGACCGATCTTGCCGGCGCATCCCGCTACGACGATCCGCGCACGACGAATACCGGATCGGCCGCCGCGAACGGGGCTCCTCCCGACATGGGCGCGCTCGAATTCGTGGAGACAGCCCCGTCGAACATCGACCTGGTGGTGACCCGCGTCGAGGGTCCGTCGCGGTTGACCGCCGGCGGACTGGTTCAGGTCGAGTGGACCATCGCCAATCGCGGAAGCGAACCGTTCCGCGGCCCCTGGCACGACGCCGTCTACCTCCAGCCGATCGGTGGCGGATCGCGCTTGTGGGTCGCCGAGCCGCTCGTCGGTCGCGGGCTGGTTGTCGGTCCCGGTGAAACCCAACGCCTCTCCGCCGATGTCCGTGTGCCCGGCGGACTCATCGACGGATACCAATGGACGGTCGTTGGCAACAGCCGCGGCGACCTCGTGGAAGGGGTGAACACCGCCAACAATCAGGCCTCCAGCGCGACGACCAGCGAGTTGATCGTTCCGGAACTTGTGGTCGACGGCGCCGCCGTGCAGGCCGCCTTCACGGCCCCGGAGGAGACTCATTGGTTCGTGTGCCGCGCTCCGGTGGGCCACGACGTTCGCCTTCGCCTGGATTTGCTCGCGGAATCCGGAGTCACGGAGGTCTACGCCGGTCACGGCTTCGTCCCGACCCCGGACCGTTTCACGGCCCGGCAACGCGAGTTCGGCGCGCCGGACAGTTCGCTGGTGGTCTCCGGATCGGTCGATCCATCCCCGGACGGCACCAATGTCTTCTACATCGCCGCGGTGGGTCGCGTGCTCGCCGCCACGCCGGAGTCATTTCGGATCGAAGCTCAGGGGGCTGGGTTTCAGATCGAATCAGTTGCCCCCGCCCGCGCGGGATCTTCCGGTCTGGTCACCCTGGAAATTCGGGGTTCAGGTCTCGACGCGAACACCGCGTTCGCCGTCCGGCTGGGAACGCTCGAACGTCCCGCGGTCCGAATCAGCGCCCGTGAGTCCGGCCGGGTCTTCGCCACGTTCGATCTCACGGAATTCCCCGCCGGCCTGGCCCAAGTCACGGCAACCCAGGGCGGGCTTTCCATCGCCCTGCCCGACGCTATCGAGGTTGTCAGCGGCGGTAACGCCGATTTTTATGCGACCCTGGAGGGACCGGAAGTCACTCGCGCCGGCCGGTTGACCACCTGGTTCGTCACCTACGGCAACCGTGGCCTGATCGACGTCCGTCTTCCGCTCCTTCGCTTCTCCGCCCCAGGGGCTACCGAGATTCGTCTTTTCGATCACACCGCCAACTGGGCGGACGCCTTCACCTTCCTGGCGCTGAATCCCAATGTCCTGCTGCCGACACTCGGCCCCGGGCAGGAAGTCACCCTGGAAGTCAGGCTCAAGGTCGCGCGTCCGACGCGCATCAGTCTTCAGCATCTGCCGGGCGATCAACTCGTGGTCGATGACACTCCGTTCCGCTGGTCCTCGATTCCGGTTCCCGCCGGCGCCAACGCGGCGAATTGGGCCTCCATGCTCGCGACTCTTCCGCGACGGCTCGGGGCCACCGTCGCGGACTACGTTTCCCTGCTCGAACGCGATTTGGGCGAGCGTCGGAAAAGCATGTTGAGCTACTCCTACCTCGCCAACGTCAACGGCCGATGGCTCACCGGCGATGAACAGGAAGGAACGCCGGTCGAGTACCCGATCATCGAGATCTCGGCGGAGGAAGCGGCGGCGGCCGACGCCGTGGGTCCCGCCCTTCAAGGGCCACCCGCGCGGCCTCCCGCCGACGGCATTCGGAAAACCTGGTTTCTGTACTTTGTGATTGGCGACTACTCGTTGCGACGGGCCGAAGGGGGCGGTGGTGGCGATGTCACGGCAACGAGGAAAGACGCGGTCGACGTGAACGAGTACCTGACTCACGAATTGCGGGTCCCACCCGCGCAGATCTCCGGTGGCTACGATGCGCCGGGCGATAACGCGGCCTGGAACCGGGCGAATATTCTCGCGCAATTGACGAAGTTCGCGGGTCAGATCGACGCCGATGACAACCTGGTGATCGTCTACAGCGGGCATGGTGGCCGCGGACCCAATGCCGGAACCGGCTTCCTGTGTCCCAATGGCGGTGGTTCGATTTCACCGACCGCCTTCACCCGCGCCATCGATCAGGTCGGGGCCGGGACCACGTACTTCATCAACAACTCCTGCCACTCCGAGGCCTTCAACGAACTCGTCCGACCGTCCAACACCCGTTTCGTCGGTTTCGCAGCGACCCGTCGCGATCGAGTCGCCTTCGCGGACTCCGCGAGCGGCAGCCCCGCGATCTCCTTTCTCAAGGCGCAGCTCCGGAAATGCCGCGGTCTCGGCACCGCGTTCGAGATCACGGAACTCCTCGTCGCCCACAAGCATTCCAAGAATGCGATCGAGAAGCACCGGCAGCATCCCGTCCTGCACAACCCTTCCGGTGTCGATCTCGCGGGAAAGCCTTGGAACGACCCGGCCGGCCTCGAACAGGAGCTCGAAAGGATGTTCAACGAGGCGGACTTCCCGGAGTGGGACTCCACCGATCTCGGCATCGTCGGAAGCATCGATCCCAACGACAAATACGCCCTGGCAGGCGCCGGTCCCGAACGCTGGGTTCACCCCGGACAGGCGCTGCCCTATGAGGTGGTCTTCGAAAACAAGACCAACGCCCCGGCCGCGGCCCAGGAGGTCCTGGTGTTCGACGACCTCGATCCGCGCTACGACTGGTCCACGTTCGAACTCAAGTCGATCGCCTTCAACGATGCGAAGATCGACGTGCCGCCCGGCCTCCAGCGCCACACCACCACCGCCACCGTCGGGACCGACACCAACGAGGTGGCCGTCGAGGTCTCGTTCAACCCCGCCACCGGCCGCATCACATGGCTCCTTCGATCGGTCGACGCCAACACCGGCGACCTTCCCGAGGATCCTTACGCGGGCTTCCTTCCTCCCAACGACGCCGCCCACCGCGGCGAGGGCTCGCTCACCTACACGGTTCGGCCCAAGGCCGATCTGCCCGACGGCACCCAACTCACCAACCTGGCCACGATCATCTTCGATCCGACCTACGGAGCGAACCCGCCGATCGTGACCCCGATGGTGACCAACACGCTCGACCGCTTCGCGCCCTCCAGCCGGATCGGCGCGCTCGACGCGTCGGTGACCCGCGAATTCGCCGTGACCTGGAGCGGCGAGGATCCGCCCAACGGCTCCGGCGTCGCATCCTATGACGTCCACGTGTCGCGGGACGACGGTTCGTACACCCTTTGGCAAGTCGCCACGACGAACACGACCGCCGGATTCTCGGGCCAACCCGGATCAACCTACCGCTTCTTCAGCATTGCCCGGGATGCGGCTGGCAACACCGAATTGGCGCCCGGGGAACCGGACGCGGTGACCACCGTCACGGGAGGAGTGACTTTCACGGACTGGGCCAGGATCCAAAGTTTCCCGCTCAGTCTCGCCGGTCCGGAACAGGACCCCGACAACGATGGCCTGCCGAACTTCGCGGAGTACGCCTTGGCGTTGAACCCCATGGCGGACGATGCGGAACAAGCGGTCCCCGGAGCCGGCCTCGTCGAAATCGCGGGCCAATGGTACCTGACCCTGACCTACCGCCATCCAAAGGCCGATCCCCCGGACGTTCGCTACCGGGTGACCGCGTCGCGGAACGCCCGGCCGTGGGATCGTTCCGCGATGTACCTGCCCATGGGGACACCCATCGACCGCGGAACCCATGTCGAAGTCACCGTCCGCGCCATCGAACCGATCGGATTCCGGAACCGCGGATTCCTGCGTATCGAGATCACTGAAGGGGCCAATCCCTAGTCCTATTCTTGAGCGATCGCGGACGAGTCGGGACGCCGAAGGTTCCCCTCAACTAGACAATAACAAGAACTGACCCCTAGGCCGTGCGGTGTTCCTACTGGGCGGCGAATCCGAGTGAGTTTCAATCCGCGCCCCTGACCGAAGCCAGGGGCGACCTGATAGACCGACCTCGTGAGACCATCCGGCCCTTCGGCCGTGTGAGCGTAATAGTCCATAAGTTCGTCTCCGCCCGCCTTTCGCGGGCCAACTCGCGGGGGAGTATGGCTCATTGGGGTGGACATCCGCGGTCCAGGGCGAGACGAAATGTGAACCGAATTCCAACGGTCCCCGACCCCGTGCCATCGGCGCCCCGGAGGTTCAACTTTTCCCACAAAGTGGGCCGCCGGACACCATGTCAGGGGCCCCGCGTTCGTTGCATCAACTCGCGGCACGCTTCCCATCCTTTGATGATGTCGTGGAGGCGTTGCAGTCCGAGCCAGAG
>JBFWOK010000041.1:0-42491 GCA_050250555.1 Limisphaerales bacterium | reverse complement strand
GACACCGACGAGCGAGCCGCTTCCGCCGAACGACGCGGCGGAACCGACGTTTGAGGCGAGGACATTGCCGTCGACGCCGACGGAACGCCGATCCAGCCACGCGGCGACACCTGCCGAGCCAGCGACGCCTGCCACCGCGAACCGGCAGGGAATCCGCCCCATCGAGGCGCAACAGCCGACTCCGGCGAACGAGACGCTTCCGACGAACGAGGCGGCGGAACCGACGGTTGAGCCGAGGACATTGCCGGCGGCGACGACGGAACGCCGATCCAGCCACGCGGCGACACCCGCCGTGCCAGCGACGCCTGCCACCGCGAACCGGCAGGGGGTCCGCCCCACCGAGGCGCATCAGCCGACTTCGACCAACGAGCCGCTTCCACCGAACGAGGCGACGGAACCGACGGTTGAGGCGAGAACATTGCCGTCGACGCCGACGGAACGACGGCCCAGCCACGCGCCGACACCCGCCGTCCCGGCGACGCCACCCACCGCGAACCGGCAGGGAACGCCGCATGTCGCCGCATCCGGTGCGACGGTGACGAACGAGGCGCTTCCCACGACCGCACCGACCGCACCGACGGTTGAGCCGCGGACCTCGCCTGCGCCGGCGACGGAAAGACCGTCCAGTCCTGCGGCACCGGCGGCTTTCCCCGCGACGCCTGCCGGGATGACCAAGCCCGGCACTCAAGTCCCTGCCGAACCGGTGCTGACCTCCGCGGTGGATTCATCGCCGAAACCTGTGTCGACCCCCAGGCCATCGTCACCGGACCCGATCGCGACGGAGACGCGGCCGGCACCCGATCGGCCCGTGTCATCCACGGCGATGGCGACTGGGAAGCCGATGCTTCCCTTGCCGACGGAGCCAACTCCGGCGGTTCTCTCCGATCGGGGCGCCGGCGGGTTGACCGAAGCGATTGAACCCGGGCGTACCCGGAGCGAAATGCGCAGGGAATCGAAAGGGGCGAGGAATGAGAGCGGCCGCATCCGCGAAGTGGGTTCGCGCGGGACGGTTGTGACTCGGGGGAGCGGAAGGTCTTCGGACGCGGGATTGTGGTCCTCCTCCACTCAGGCGGCCGTTCTGTCGCGGAGTGCCTGGACGGAAGGGGTCGGAAGGCGGGAATCACAAGCCGGAGCGGCATCGAGCCAGACCCTGTCCAAGGAGGAGACTTCGCTGGAACGGCCGGGGGCAGGGAAGGGGACCGACGCGGCGGTGTCCCGGGCGGGTGCTTCAGCGAGTGCCGGAACCCAGGCGCCCTCAGGATCGAACGATTCGACCGTGAACCGACCGAGTGTTGGGCCAATCTCCGGGGCTGGGTTGGCGAAGGCGGGTGAATGGGCGCAACCCGTGGGCAACGGGGGTGGCGGGGTCGGGGAGAACCGAGTCGCGGAGGTCGTCGGAGCGAATGGCACGGCGGCTGCTGATAGGACGCCGAGGATGAGCCGAATCGGAAAACAGGACAAAACTGCCGGAAACGGCGAGCAGAAGTTGCCGGAGACGGCGGTATCGCCCGCGGCTTCGGTCGCTTCCGTCGGTTCCGCTGGGCAGTCGGAGTCCGGTTCGGGGGCGGGTTCGGGAACCGGGTCGGGTCGGGATCAAGCCGACAAGCATCGGCAGGCTGAAAAGCTGTCGGACGAATTGCTTGTGAATGGACTGGCGCGGAACCCTGGCGACAAGGCCGTGGGGGAAAAGGCGCCGGTGGGCGAGGTCACGCCAGGAATTGAGGAACGGGTGAACAGGATCGAAGAGCTGATCACGCGGGAAGTGGTTCGCTTCCGATGGACGGGGCAGGAATCGGTCTCCGTCACCATCCGGCCGGAGCAGGGAACGGAGATCGTGGTTCATCTCAGGCAAAGGGAAGGTCAGATCGAAGCGGAGCTTGGACTGACCCGGGGCGACGCGGCGCGATTTCAAGGGCACTGGCAGCAACTCAACGACGCGCTCGCCGAACAGAACGTCCGGCTCGTTTCCGGAAAGGACATGGCGCCGCCGACCTCGATGACCGGGACCGGATCGGGATCCCATCAAGGAATGGGAATGGGAATGGGACCGGGTTTGGGATCGGGTTCCGGCTCCGGTTCAGGACAAGGAGGCCATTCTTCCCAGGGTCAATCGCAGGGAACGGAACCCGGGTGGCGCGAGAATCCCGGTGGAACCACCACCGACCACGGATCCTCCGACCGACGTCGCGCGCCCGAGGTCCAGATGATGGAAGCGGAACGGTCCGGGTCCGGGACGAGGCGGAATACGCCGCCGCGACGGGCGTTGCGGGCGGCTGGTTCCGTGGCACGGCCCGAAGGTTGGGAATTCTGGGCCTAAACCGACACTGAAGGAGACGAAGACGATGAGCACTCTCAATGCGGTCACAACAGCGGGGTACGGCGGGTACTCCGTCGGATTGCGCGAACCCAAGCAGACGCTGGGGCAGGAGGAATTCCTGCAGCTGCTGGTGGCCCAGATGACAACCCAGGATCCGATGTCCCCGAGCGCGGACACGGACGTCTTCGCCCAGATGGCGACCTTCAGCTCGTTGGAGCAGTCGAAGGTCATGCAGGCGGATCTCTCCCGGCTGCGGATGGACCAGCAGGTCCTCCAGGCGAACTCACTTTTAGGACGCACGGTGGAAATCCAGGTCAACGATTCGGCACTGACTCGCGGCCTGGTGACCGACGTGCATGTGGAGGCAGGGACGCCCAAGGTGGTGGTGGACGGAAGGCCCTATGACTTGAGTCAGGTGCTGACCATCTCACCCACATCATTCAACCCCAACGCCAACCCAGAATAAGTCGTAAACTATGCTACGCTCACTCACCACAGCCATCAGCGGCCTTCAGAATTTCCAAGGCCGGATGGACGTGATCGGCAACAACATCGCCAACGTCAACACCACCGCGTTCAAATCGGCGCGCGTGGATTTCTCCGATTCCTTCAGCCAGACCCTGCGCAGGCCGGGTCAGGGCGAAGGAAAAAGCGCCGCGCTCCAGGTCGGATCCGGTGTCGGCACCGACGCCATCCGGGATATCTACAGCCAGGGAGCCATGTCCCGCACCGGCGTGCTCACCGACATGGCCATCGGCGGCGAAGGTTACTTCGTTGTCAGGGACGCGATCACGGACAGTGAGTTCCTCACACGGAACGGCGCCTTTCGGATCGACGACGCCGGCTTCCTGGTCGGCAATTCGGGCCACCGCCTCCAGGGCTTCGATTCCACGACATTGAACACCGTCGGCGATCTGAAGATCGACCTGGTGGGAATGCCCGCGACCTCCGATCCGAACGCCACCCTGGTGTCGTGGTCGGTTTCGAACGACGGCAAGATCGGGATCAACCTCTCGGACGGCACCAGCTTCGTCCGGGGCCAGGTGCTTCTTCAGAACGTCCGGAACCCGGCGGTTCTCGTGAAGGAAGGCAACAGCCTGTACTCCGGCTTCAAGGACGCGGGCCCCCTCGGGGGCGCCACCCCGACCGCGGCCGAGCCGGGAACGGTCGGTCTCGGCAAGATCGAAGCGGGCACGCTGGAGCTTTCCAACGTCGATCTCGCGAATGAGTTCTCGAGCATGATCACCGCGCAGCGCGCGTTCCAGGCGACGGCGCGCGTCATCTCGACGAGCGACGAGTTGCTCCAGGAACTCGTCAATCTGAAGCGCTAATCCCCGCTTTCTCCTTCCATGGCCGAAGCAAAAAAGGACGCGGCACGCCCGGGAGGCGGGGCCGAGGGCGAAGCGGCGGCAGGCGCGCCAGCCCAGGCGTCGGGGGGCGGCATCAAGGGGTGGTTGCCCCTGATCGTCACCCTCCTCGCCATGCCAGCCCTCGCTTTCGCGACCACCAAGTACATCATCCTGCCCCAGATCCACAGCGCCATGGGGGCCACCGCCGACGCGGGAGCCCACGGCGACGGCGATGAACACGCCGAGGAAGACGCCGGTGGCCACGGCGGCGGATCGTCATCCCACGGTTCGTCCGGTGGCGATCACGGAGGCAAGGGCAAGGCCACCGCCACCCTCAACAAGATGATCGTCAACGTCGCCGGAACCATGGGGACACGCTATCTCGTCGCCAGCGTCACCCTCGTCGGTTCCGGCGGCGATTTCAAAAACCGTGTCGACGAGCACCGGGACCAACTGCTCGATGTCGCCACCGGCACCTTGAGCAACAAGACCATTTCGGACCTGGAGAAACCCGGGGCCCGAAACGAGGTCCGGGCCGAGCTTCTCTCGGTCTTCAACACCGTCCTGGGCGCGAACGCCGTCCGGGAGATCTACATCACGGAGCTCGCGATCCAGTGAACCCAGGGTTCTCGGACGCCTCGACTTCGTGACCCCGGGAGTCGCGCGCGATGGATGAGGAATCCCATCAGATGACTTCCCCGACGGAACCGATGGAACCTCCGGCACCGGGGGCTCCACCCACCGATACCGGTGCCGGTGCCGAAGTCGGTTCCGGAACCAACACCGACGCCGACATCGGGAGCCCCGCCGCGGATCCCGCATTCCCCGGTCCGGTCGACGAACCGCCAATCGCGAATCTCCCGAGCGTCGAGGAGGCCCAGGTCTGGGTGCACCGGGCGGGCAAGGCCCGGGAACTCAGGGATGCGGGCAGCATCCGCACCCTCGACTTTCGAAGTCCCACCGCGTTCTCTCCCGTCGTTCTGCGCCGCATGCGGCAGCGGCACGAGGAGTTCGTGCGGGCCCTTTCCGCCCGCCTCTCCCTGTACCTCAGGATGGAGTTCACGCTCCAACTGGGTCCCGTGAATGCCGTTCCCTACCGGGAACTGATCTCGAGCCTGCCCGATCCCACCCATATCACCCTTTTCCGGATCGAACCGCTGCCCGGCATCGGCCTCGTCAACGTCCGTCCACGCCTCGCGATGACCATCGTCGATCGCCTGCTCGGAGGACCCGCCCAGGCGCTCACGACGGAGCACACACCGAGCGAGATCGAACTCGCCCTCCTCGACCAGGCGGTTCATGTCGTCCTCAGCGAGTGGGCCACGTTCTGGTCGGGCACCCCCGAACTCAAGTCCGTCATCCTCGGCTACGAGAACAACGGCCGGTTCCTGAAGACCTCGCCCCACGACACCGTCATGCTCGTCCTCACCCTCGATTCCCATCTCGGGGATTGCGAGGAACCCATTCAGATCGCCTTCCCCCACTACACGCTCGAACCCCTCGTGCCGGCCCTCGGCCAGTCCGCCGACAGTTCCCAGTCCGGCATCCCGGTCGTGCGAACCGAAGGAACCGCCTGGAATCCCCGTTTCGCCGATGTCCCGGTCACCCTGACCGCCGAATGGGAGGGCCTCGAACTCTCCGCCCGCGAGATCGGAAACCTGAAGGTCGGCGACGTCGTTCCCCTCGAAGGCACGTGCGTCGAGGAGGTTCGTGTGCGCCTCGCCGATGTGGCCCGGTTCAGGGGCCGCCTCGGCGCCTCCGGAGACCAGCTCGCCGTTGAACTCACCGCCCCGTGGAAGCCGTAACCTCCGCCAAGACCATGGACCCCAATCCCAACTCCCCCGCCAATCTCAGCGTGCTGCTCGATGTGCCCGTCCGTCTCACGGTCGAGCTGGGCGCCTGTCAGATGCCCATGAAGGAAGTGCTCCAGCTTTGCCCGGGCTCCGTCGTTCAACTCGACAAGGCCGCCGATGCCCCCGTCGACCTGTTCGTGAACCAGAAACGCATCGCGCGCGGCGAAGTCGTCGTCGTCGAGGACCGTTTCGGCATCCGAATCACCGAACTCATTGGAGGCGGCGCCGTAGGCGCTCCCGCTTAGCGGCGGGTTCCGTAGTCACTTGCGCGTCTTTCCCGGCCGGACACGTCTTCCTCGAAGCGCAGGTTCAAGTTTGCCGGGCCGCGCTGTCGCCACGGCAACTTCCTCCCCGTCCGCTTCCCTTCCGCGCCTCGAAGACCGCGCCTTTCACGGCCGTCCCGCCTGGCACATGCGGTGCTCCCTCGGAAGTCGTGCGGCAAAGCTTTCCCACCCTTTCCCAATCCGCGACCGAGACCGTCGCCCCTGGGGAGTCCAGCCCTGAATCGAGGCCGACCGAGGCCAACGACACAGGTCCCGACCATCGCCCCACCCGTTCACCCTTCCGGACTCGCGGCGCCTGGTTCGGTCTCCTGATCCTGGCTTCCGGATTCGCCCTGGGCGCCGAAACCGCCTTCGGGGACGCGACACCCGATACCGACCTTCCCTCGATCGGACCCTCGCTGGCCCGGGTCCTCGGCGCGTTCGCGTTCGTTCTGCTGCTCTTCTTCGGCGGTGTTTGGGTCACCCGGAACTGGCGCCGGTTCGGTCCGCGATCGGCCGGGATTCCGGATCTCCGCGTGCTCGAAGTGAGAAGCCTCGGCGGGCGCCAATCGATCTTCGTCGTCGGCTACCGCAATCAGCGCATGCTGCTCGCCTCCGCCCCCACGGGCGTCACCTTGTTGAGCCATTTGCCGGAAGCCGAGGTGGAGGTGGAGGTGGCCGCGTCGACGGGATCGCGCGTCACGGACGAATCCGCCGTTGGTGTCGGTGACCGGCCGGACTCCGGCGTTCGGGTGGCCCAACCGGATTTCGCGGCGGCTTTCCGTCAGATGCTGGCCCGGCGCCTATGAGTCCGGCTGTCCCATGCGGGCGAGGATCCCGGGCGGCGACGCCGACCTGGATTCGGTCGTCGCGACGCTGGCTCTTCTGGGGGCTTCTCGGCGCGATGCTCGTCTGGGCCTGTGCCGGAGGTGCCTGGGCCCAGGGCTCGTCCGGTGGTGGTGGTGGCGGTCAGCCGCTGCAGCTGAACATCGGCATGGACGGACTGGGCAAGCCCGGTCAGGTGGATTCGGCCCTCCAGGTCCTTTTCGCGATCACGCTCCTGTCGCTGGCGCCGTCGATCGTCCTCCTCATGACGAGCTTCACGCGCATCGCGATCGTCCTGAGCTTTGTCCGGCACGCCCTCGCGCTCCAGGGATCGCCCGCCAACCAGATCATCATCGGTCTCTCCCTGTTCCTGACGTTCTTCATCATGAACCCCGTCTGGCAACGGGTCGACGCCGAGGCGCTCCGACCGTACCGCGACGGGCAGATCGAGGGAACGGAGGCGCTTCAACGAGCCACGGTTCCCGTGCGCGCGTTCATGCTGAAGCAATCCCGGCCGAAGGACGTGGAGCTGTTCGTCAGCATGGCGAAGGTCGGTCCGACGGAGCCCGAGGAGCTTCCCCTCAAGGTCGTGGTGCCGGCGTTCATCGTCAGCGAGCTCCGAACGTCGTTCCAGATGGGCTTCCTCCTCTTCGTCCCTTTCATCCTGATCGACCTCGTCGTCGCCACGGTGCTCATGAGCATGGGGATGTTCATGATGCCGCCCACCACGATCTCCATGCCCCTCAAGATCCTCCTGTTCGTCCTCGTGGACGGATGGAACCTCGTCGTGCGGTCGGTGGTGCTCAGTTTCGCGGGATGAACGAGGGGAGGAGAACGCAATTCAATCCATGACACCTGAACTCGCAACCGAAGTGATCAAGGCGATGATGATGGAAGCGGTGCTGCTGGCATCGCCGATCCTCCTCACGGGACTATCCATTGGCCTGGGCGTGAGTCTTTTCCAGACCGTGACCTCGATCCAGGAACAGACCCTCACCTTCGTGCCGAAGGCCATGGGGATCGTCGCTCTCCTCGTGATCCTGCTCCCCTGGATGCTGCGGAACACCGTCGAATTCGCGGCGGTCATGATCCAGAAGATGCCCGACATGGTCCGGTAGGCGCCCGGTGTCATGAGGCGGGATTCCCATGAACGACGAGGCGCTGCTCGCGAACTGGTGGATGGTGTTCCTCCGGGCGGGAGGGTTGATGGCGCTGTTTCCCGTGTTCTCCGCTCCGGTGGTGACTCCCCGGCTCCGCGTCGCGCTCGCCGCCATGGTCGCCTTCCTGATCGCACCCGCGATTCCCGAGGTCGCCATCGCCGGATGGCGTCTCCCCGATCTCGCGATCACCATGGCCCAGGAGATGTGCATCGGGTTGCTGCTCGGATTCGTGTGCCGGATGCTCTTCTTCGCGCTGGAGGTGTCCGGAAGCATCATCACCGCCGAGATCGGATTGAGCCTGCCTCCCTCGTTCAATCCCCTGACCGCCTCCCAGGCCACGATCCCAGGGGTCCTGCTCAACTACCTCGCCACCGTGCTCTGGCTCTGCCTCGACATGCACCACTGGCTGCTCGTCGGGATTCATCGGACCTACGCCCTCGTTCCCGTCGGCGCCGCGCACCTCAGCGAAACCCTCATCCGCGGGGTGCTCGCCTGGATGGGCTGGCTCTTCCTCGCCGCCATGCAGATCGCGGCGCCGGTTCTCGCGCTGTCCTTCATCCTGTCCCTCGTCTTCTCCGTGATGGGCCGCGCCGTCCCGCAGATGAACGTGTTCTCGGCGAGCTTCGCCGTCCGGATCCTCGGCGGACTCATGGTCTTCGCGGCCGCCATCCAGGTGATGGGCCTGCACATCGTCAACCATCTGAAACGCCTGCCGGACGACCTCCTCCGCCTGGCCCAGGTCCTCGGCGCCTGACGGCGGCCCCGCGCGAGCGCCACCCGGAACTTTCCGGCCCAACCCAACCCTGATCCCGAACGCATCGTGAGCGAGCAAACGGGCGAGAAAACGGAGCAGCCGACACAGCGTCGGCTGGAGGAGGCCTGGGCGAACGGCCAGTTCGCCCGCAGCGCCGAGGTGCAGACCGTCTGCGTGCTCGGCGGCGGCACCTTCGCCCTCCTGTTCAGCGGTCACGAAAGCTGGCAGAGGCTCGTCCAGGCGATGGGTGGAACCCTCGGCCACCTCCACGAGGTCCCCATGACGCCTTCCGCCATCCAGGGAGCCCTCGCCAAAAGCCTTCTCGTCGTCGGCTACTGCACCTGGCCCGTCGTGTCCGCCACCCTCATCGCCGGTCTGCTCGCCGGCGGAATGCAGAGCCGCTTCCGGACCGCCTCCGAGGCCCTGAAACTCAACTGGGCCCGGATGAACCCCGTCGAAGGCGTCAAACGAATCTTCTCCATCCATTCCCTCCAGACCGCGTCCGTCGGCCTCCTGAAACTGGTCGTGATCCTCGGCCTCGCCTACAACGTCATCTGCCAGGTCCTCAAGGACCCCATCTTCCTGTCCCCCGTCGAACTCTCCCGGATCTCCGAGTTCATGGCGAACTCCTCGATGCGCATCATCCTCCGGATCCTGTTCGCCCTCGGCGTCGTGGCCGCCCTCGATTACGGCTACCAGTTCTGGAAGACCCACAACGACCTCATGATGACCCGCGAGGAGCTCAAGGATGAGGTCAAGAACTCCGAGGGCAATCCGCAGATGAAGGGTCAGATCCGCCGCCGTCGCCAGGGGATGTCCAAACGCAAGATGCTCCAGGACGTCACCCAGGCCGATGTCGTCGTCACCAACCCCACCCACCTCGCCGTCGCCCTCCGCTACGACCGACGTTCCATGCGCGCCCCCAAGGTCGTCGCCAAAGGCTCCCGCCTGAACGCCCTCCGCATCCGAGAAATCGCCACCCAACACCAGGTGCCCATCCTCGAAAACAAACCGCTCGCGCGCCTCATGTTCAAACACGCCCGCGTCGGCGAGGAGATTCCCGCCAATCTGTACGCCGCCGTCGCCGAGGTCCTCGCCTGGGTCTATCGCGTCAACGCGTACCGGTATTATCGCGAACAGGCCGCGGCCACCCACTGACGTCCGCCACACCCGCCATGCCCGCCGCGCCACCCCCTTCCAGCCTGTCGCGCCTGCTCAAAAACGGCGACCTCCTCCTCACAGGCGCCGTCTTCGGAACGATCCTCCTCATGATCGTCCCCGTCGCGCCGTTCCTCCTCGACGGGCTCCTCGCGACGAGCATCGCCATCTCCCTCCTCATCCTGCTCGTCATCCTCTACGTCAAGGACCCCGCCGATTTCACCGGGTTCCCCACCCTCCTCCTCTTCGTCACGCTGTTCAGGCTCGCCCTCAACATCGCCACCACCCGGCTTATCCTCATCGATGGCTACGCCGGCCATATCATCCAGGCTTTCGGGGACTTCGTCGTCCAGGGCAACTACGTCGTCGGCTTCGTCATCTTCGGCATCCTCGTGATCATCAACTTCATCGTGATCACCAAGGGCGCCGGCCGCATCGCCGAGGTCGCCGCCCGGTTCACCCTCGATGCCATGCCCGGCAAACAGATGGCCATCGACGCCGAACTGAACGCCGGGGTCATCAACGAAACCGAAGCCCGTAACCGCCGAAGAAAGGTCGAGCAGGAGGCCGACTTCTACGGCGCCATGGACGGCGCCAGCAAGTTCGTCCGCGGCGACGCCATCGCCGCCATCCTCATCACGCTCATCAACATCATCGGCGGATTCGCCATCGGCGTGATGCAAAAGGGTTTCTCCGTCCCCGAGGCGCTCCAGCGGTACACCCTGCTGTCGATCGGCGACGGCCTCGTTTCCCAGATCCCCGCGCTCATCACCTCGACCGCCGCCGGCATCCTCGTCACTCGCGCCGCCGCCAAGGAGGACCTCGGACGCGAACTCAGCCGCCAGCTCCTGTTCTTCCCGAGGGCGATGTACACGCTGTCCGCGATGCTCCTCGTGTTCGCCCTCGTCCCCGGCCTCCCCACCGTCACCTTCCTCGTCCTCTCCGCCGTCTCCCTCATCCTCGCCCGCGCGCTGAAGGATCCCCATGGACTCGTCCCAGCCATCGCCGACGGCGCCGGCGCCGGCGCGGCCGCCGCCGGTGGCGCCTCCGGCGCCCAGGGTTCGTCCGGCGCCGCGGCCGACGGCGGTGCCAAGACGGGCGCCGGGAACTCCGAGAAACTCGAATCGCTTCTTCCCCTCGACACCCTCCAGATCGAACTCGGCTACGGCCTCGTCAGCCTCGCCGACGCGCGCCGCGGCGGCGACCTGCTCGATCGCGTGACCGGCGTGCGCAAGACGTTCGCCCAGGAGATGGGAATGGTCATCCCCCCGATCCGTCTCCGCGACAACATGCAGATGGGCGCGAACGAGTACCGGTTCCTGCTCAAGGGCAATCCCGTGTCTCAGGGCGAACTGATGCCCGGCCATTGGCTGGCCATGAACGCCACCCAGAGCAAAACCGTGCTCAAGGGCATCCCCACCACCGAACCGGTGTTCAAACTGCCCGCCACCTGGATCACCGACACCGAACGCCGCAACGCCGAAATCGCCGGCTACACCGTCGTCGACGCCGCCTCCGTCCTCGTCACCCACCTCTCCGAAACCTTCAAACGGAGCGCCCACGAGATTCTCACGCGCCAGGACGTCCAGAACCTCCTCGACAACCTCAAGCAAACCCACCCCGCCGTCGTCAACGAACTCATCCCCGGTTCGCTCTCGCTCGGCCAGGTTCAAAGGGTCCTCCAAAACCTGCTCGCCGAAGGCATCTCCATCCGGAACCTCTCCGGCATCCTCGAACGCGTCGGCGACTACGTCGCCGTCACCAAGAATCCCGACGAACTCTCCGAACACGCGCGCCGCGCCCTCGGCGCCCAGATCGCCCGCTCTTACCAACTCGAAAACGGCGCCATCCGCGCCATCACCCTCGATCCGAAACTCGAACAGCAGATCGCCCAGGGCGTCCGCCTCTCCGCGACCGAGGTCTCGCTCGTCATGGAACCCCGGCTCGCCCGCCACGTCGTCGACAGCCTGTCCCAACGCATCCAGCAGCTGCTCTCCGTCGGCCAACCCCCCGTCCTCCTCTGCGGGCCCCAGATCCGGCTCGCCTTCCGGCGGTTCTTCGAATCCACGTTCGCCGAACTCGCGGTCCTCTCGTACGCCGAGGTCCCCGCCCGCGTCGAGGTCCAGAGCGCCGCCATGATCCCGTTCCCGGAATGATGCCATCCGACTCCGTCCGGATCACCGGTGTCCGCTCAATCCCCTAGATCCCCATCCCCATCCCCGTCCCCGTCACCAACCCCAACTCCAGCTCCAGCCCCTTCCCGATGGAAATCGTCCCGTTCATCGCCGAATCAGCCGCCGACGCCGCGCGGCAGGTGCGTGAACGCCTCGGCCCCGAAGCCGTCGTGGTCCAGGTCCGGCCCGTGCCCGCCGCGGGTCGCGGCTGGTTCGGACGCAAACCCCGCTCGCGGTTCGAAGTCCTCGCCTACCGACCCGATCCAGGCAGGGGTCCCGATGCGGCACCCGGACCCGTCGAACGCCTCGACGTCGTCGCCGGGGATCATCCCGCCTTCCCTTACCCGGAATCCGCCCATCGCTCCAGCAGCAGCCCAGGCCCCAGCCTCATCCCCAATTCCAATCCCGGCAGTCACGGTCCGACCCATCCACCTTCCGCCGATTCTGAGATCTCCGGACTCCCCAACCGGTCGGGCCGGCCGGGGGTCCGATCGGGCGGCGGAGAGTGGCGGGCGGGGGAACTCCTGGAGGCGGCGGGTTTCCTGCCGAAGGAGGCCCAACGCGTCGTCGACCGATTGCGGGCCGAGCATGGGGATCGTCCGCCGTCCGCCCTGGGCGGCGAACTCTCGCTGATCAAGAGAACTTTGAGGGACTGCTGGCGTTCGCCCGCGCCCCTCGAACCCGCGCGGGGCGAGATCCACGTGCTGATCGGGGCGCCGGGCGTGGGAAAGACCACGTGCCTTTGCAAATGGCTCACGCAGGTCGCCCTCGGCGACGGCGGCCCCGTCCGGGTCTGGCGCCTGGACGGTCAGACCGCCAACACGGCCGAGGCGCTCGCCGTCTACTGCGATGTCCTCGGCGTTCCCTTGGCTCGGAGCTGGACGGAGGATGCCCGCGTCGACCCGGGTGGCACGGGCTTTGTCGATCTCCCGGGAACCGACTGGAGGGACGCCGGCGCGTTGAAAAGGCTCGCGGACCAGGTGAGCGCGCTCGGCAGGGTCCGGGTTCATCTCGTGCTGAACGGCGCGTACGACGTCGCGCTGATGATGGCTCAGGTACGCGCATTCGAGGGGCTGCCCGTGGAGGACCTGGTGCTGACCCATCTCGACGAAGAGTCGCGCTGGGGGAAGTTCTGGAACCTGATCTTGGGCACAAATTACTCCGTCCGATTCCTGAGCGCGGGGCAAAATGTTCCCGGGGATTTCCACGCCGCGACCGCGGAGAGGCTTCTGACCCGGCAGTTTCGATCCTGATACGAGGATGAGGCGCTTCAATTGGCTTAGGGAAGGTCCTGGCAGAAATCCTGCTGAGGGGAGAATGACCGGGCTATGAAGATGATGATGCTCAGCGGTGCCGCGATAGGATTTGCCGTCGGCATCACGTTCAGCCTGCTCCGAGCCAGCGCGTGGCCGACCGTCGTCTGGCAGGCCTGCGTCGCGGCGTACGTATCCGGGATGATGTTCCGTTGGTGGGGACGGCAATGGACCAGGAACCTCCGGCTGGCCCTCGTCGAGAAACAGCAGGCCGCCGTTCGGGAGGCCGTCAATCAACCCGTGGCCGACGCCGCGGCCCCGGTCGGACGCGGGCACGGACTGGAGCCCTCGGCGTCAGGGGGCGCCACCAAACGATGAACCCACCCACTCCCACCACGATTCCGGGCACCGAATCGCGTCCGCCTCGGTGCCCGCCGGAGACCGCCCAGCTCTGGAAACGCTACGCCGGCTCGGGTCACGGCAGCCCCGCCGAGGTCCAGCTCGTGGAACAGCACCTTCCCCTCGTCCGAACCGTGGTCGGTCGCGTCGCGATGTCCCTGCCTCCCCACGTGGACGCCGAGGACCTCCACAGCGCCGGCATGGTCGGACTGCTCAACGCGGTCAGGCGCTACGACGCGGCCAGCGGCGTCGCGTTCGAAACCTACGCGCGACTGCGGATTCGCGGAGCCGTGCTCGACGAACTCCGACGCCTCGACTGGGTCCCCAGGTCCCTCCACAAGAAGGCGCGCAAGGTCCAGGAGGTCATGATGCGCCTCGAACAGGACCAGGGCGGCGTGCCCTCCGAGGAAGCCATGGCCGCCGCTCTCGGCCTCTCGTGCGGCGCCTACCGGGAACTCCTCACCGAAATCCGCCCCGCCACCTTCGTGTGCCTCGACTCCGTCCGCGCCGGCGACGGCGATGACGGCGTGCGGCAGGCCGAAAGCATCTCGAACGACGCGGAACGCTCCCCCAGCGACCAGACCGCCATCCGCGAATTGTCGGATCTCGTCGCCCAACGGATCACCCAGCTTCCCGAGATGCAGCGGAAGGTCCTCGCCCTTTATTACTTCGAGGACCTCAGGCTCCGCGAGATCGCGGCGGTCTTCGGTGTCACCGAATCCCGAATCTGCCAGATCCATGCCCAGGCGATCCTCGCGCTGAAGGCGTTCCTCCGACGGCACGATCCGGAGGCTTCCCTCGATGGATAACCCGACAAGATCATGATTATCCTGATCGGTTGCATCATCGTCATCGGATCGGTCCTCGGAGGCTTCATGATGGCGGGCGGCCACGTCGGGGCCCTCATCCATGTCTCCGAGTTCGTCGTCATCGGCGGCGCCGCCCTGGGGGCGATGGTGATTATGTCGCCGAAGAAGGTCCTCGTGGACCTGATGAAACTCTGCGTCGGCGCCTTGAAGGGCGCGCCCTACAGCGCCGTCGACTACGAGGATCTCTTCAAGGCGCTGTATGAGCTCTTCATGCTCGGCCGACGCAACGGAATGATCGCCCTCGAGGAACACGTCACCGGCCCCGAGACCAGCAGCATCTTCACCAAGTACGCCCGCTTCGCCCATCACAAGAACGCCGTGGAGTTCCTGTGCAGCGGCCTACGACCCATCATCGACGGCAAGATCAAACCCGATCAGCTCAAGATGCTCCTCGACATCGAACTCGACACGCTCGCCGCCGAGGAGGAACACCCGGTCCATGTCCTCACCAAGACCGCGGACGCCATGCCCGGGTTCGGGATCGTCGCCGCCGTTCTCGGCATCGTGATCACGATGGGCGCCATCGCCGGCCCAATCGAGGAGGTCGGCCACAAGGTCGCCGCCGCGCTCGTCGGAACGTTCCTCGGCATCTTCATCTCGTACGGCTTCATGAACCCGCTCGCCGTCAACATCGAGTTCCTCAACCACGCCCACATGGCGTACCTCCGGTGCATCGCCACCGCCGTCACCGGATTCGCCAACGGAATGGCGCCGATCATGGCGATCGAAGTCGCCCGCCGCGGACTCGCCGCCGACGTCAAGCCCGCCGCCGACGCCCTCGAGGCCATGCTCAAGTCCGTCGGGAATTCAAAGGGCTAGGCCGCGCCGCTTCGCGCCGACCGACTCCGAACCGAACCCATCGACATCGATCATGGCTGGCAAAGGTCATCACGGCGGCGCCTGGAAGGTGGCTTACGCGGATTTCGTGACCGCCATGATGGCGTTGTTCCTGGTCCTCTGGCTCGCCGCCCAGGACACCAAGCTCAAGGAGGCCGTCGAACGCGCGTTTCGAAATCCCTTCGCCTCCCTCACCAAGCAGAGCGTCGGCATCATCCCCAACGAGAACGACCAGTTCGCCAAGGACCGCAGCGGCAACTACGATTCCGCCTCCGCCATCGAACTGGTCATCCTGCGCAAACTCAACGAGGACCTGCTCAAGTCCCTCATGCAGGACAACCACGATCCCGACGAGAAAACCGTCGAACTGGAACTCACGCCCGAAGGCCTGCGCATCACCATCTTCGATCGCTCCCACCGGCCCGTCTTCGAAACCCAGTCCATCCGGTTCACCCCCTACGGCGACTGGGTCATGTCCACCCTCTCCTGGTCCATCGCCCGCTATCCCAGCTTCGACATCAACGTCGAAGGGCACACCGAGCACGGACACCCGCCGGTGACCGAATCGTACGGCGGCTGGGAACTCTCCGCCGATCGCGCCAACGCGGCCCGGCGGAAGATGCTCGAACACGGCGTGCTCGAAAAACAGATCCGCGAGGTGACGGGCTTCGCCGACACCCGCCCGATGCCGACGCGCAAACCCGAGGACGAAGTCAACCGCCGGGTCAGCGTCCTCCTCCGACCCCAGGGCAATTCCAAGGGTTGATCTGAGCTCCGCCTTCCCGCCTCGCGCTCCCCACTGACCCACCCAGCCACCCAGCCCCACGCCGATGCCTTCGAACTTCGTCCCGCTGGTCCCAGGCGCGGGCAAATCCGGAAATCCCGGCCAACCCGGCGCCGCGGCGACGCCCAGGCCCGCCTTCACCCCGATGCGCCCGCATGCCGCGGGTTCCTGCGCGAAGGAGTCCGGGAACGGAACGGCACCCGCCCGCGAACCCGTCGTCACGCTCCACAAGGACGGTGAGCATGTCACCGGCATCCGAATCGAGTGCGGCTGCGGCCAGGTGATCGAGCTCGCCTGCACGTACTGACCCCGCGCCGACTCGGACTCGGACGGTGCGCGCGCACGGGAATCGTCCGGGGTGGTGCGGCAAAAACGGCCGCGGCTTCAGGGCAGTTTCTTCCGCCGCATTCACTGATTCCCGCGTTTTTTCGAGGATTTCCGCGATTCGTCGGGTTGGCACACGTTCTGCTGAAAGCGGGTGGACGTATGAATGTGAGCCTCTATCAGGCGGCGTCGGCCCTCGACGCAACCTCCCGTTGGCAAGAGGTGATCTCCGAGAATCTCGCCTCCAGTCCCGTCCCCGGTTTCCGCAAACAGGAGGTCTCGTTCCTCGCGACGTCGGCCGGAATGCGCCCGGGCGTCACGCCCAACGCGCTGAGCGGACCCCAGGCGCTGGCCATCCCCCAGGCGCGGACGACCACCAATTTTCATTCCGGCGAGATTCGGTTCACCGGCGAGACGACCCACGTCGCGATCGACGGCCGCGCGTTCTTCGAGGTGCAGCTTCCGAACGGCGACCTCGCCTACACCCGTGACGGCTCCTTCCAGCTCAACGCGCGCGGCCAGCTCGTGACCAAGCAGGGCTACGAGGTGCTCAGCGAGAACGGACCCATCACGGTCGAGCTCAATCGCAAGGAACCCCTCTCCATTTCCGCCTCGGGCGAAGTCAGCCAGGGCGTCGAAACCAAGGGCCGCCTCAAATTGGTGGCCTTCAACGACGAGCACCTTCTCACGCCCCACGGCGGCGGACTCTTTCTCGCCGAGGATTCCGGCCTGCTCCCGACCGGCACCGCCGGGTCCACCGTGCGCCAGGGATGGATCGAGGGATCGAACGCCACCGCGGTGAGCGAAATGGTCAATCTCCTCACCGCCATGCGGACCTACGAAGCCAATCAGCGCGTCATCCAGCTTCATGACGAGCGGATGGGCAAGGTCATCAGCGAACTCTCCAACGCCTAGAAGCCCCCACCCATCCCATGTTGCGCGCCCTCTACTCCTCCGCCGCCGGCATGCGAGCCCAGCAGCTCAATCTCGACGTCATCGCGAACAACCTCGCCAACGTCAACACCACCGGCTTCAAGAAGAGCAAGATCGAGTTCCAGGATCTCCTCTACCAGACCACCAAGGCCGCCGGCGCCGAACTCGGCGCCGGCAACCAGGTCCCCACCGGCGTCCAGATCGGCCACGGCTCCCAACCCGTCGCCACCGCCAAGGTCTTCACCTCCGGCGAACTCACCCAGACCGGCGAACGCCTCGACGTCGCCGTCCAGGGCGACGGCTTCTTCGAGGTCCAACTCCCCGACGGCAGCCGCGCCTACACCCGCGACGGCGCCCTCAAACTCGCCTCCGACGGCCGGATCACCACCAGCGAAGGCCTCGTCCTCCAGGGCGGCTTCCAACCCATCCCCGCCGGCACCACCGACATCAGCATCGCCCCCACCGGCGACATCACCACGATGGGTGGCGGCGATTCCCAAAGCTTCCGCGTCCAGCTCGTCCGCTTCGCCAACCCCGCCGGCCTCGAGAACCTCGGCCGAAATCTCTACCGCGAAACCCCCGTGTCCGGTCCCCCGGAAATCGGCAACCCCGGCGAGAACGGCTACGGATCCCTCGAACAGGGATACCTCGAAATGTCCAACGTGAAGGTCGTCGAGGAGATGGTGAACATGATCGTCGCCCAACGCGCCTACGAGGTGAACTCCAAGGCCGTCCAGGCCTCCGACGAAATGATGGGTCTCAGCAACAACCTCCGCAGGTAAGCCGCCATCCCGTAAAAGCACCCGCTCCCCCTCCATGAACCGGCATTCAACCACGAAGCGCACGAAGGACACGAAGACTGAGCGAAGGGAGCGCATCCCATCCATCCGCCTTCTTCGTGATCTTCGTGCCTTCGTGGTGCAATCCCCCGCCGTGCATGGATCCAACGCGCGAGCCGCAACTCGTTGATACTCCCCCATGAAGCGCCGTTTCACCCCCATCCTGACCCAGGAAACACCGTCGGGCCAGGAACCCGGAGAGGCCCAACGCCTCCTCGTTCCCCGTCAGGCAACCTCCGATCGGACCGTCGTCCATCGTCGGGAAAACGAAGGCCGCCGTTCCGGCCTCCGCGCCCGTCCCGCCTCCGGCTCCGGCCTTGGCCTCGGCCTCCTTTCGCTGGGGCTCACGTTCACGCTCGCGCTCACGCCCACAGGCGACGCCGCCACCGCGCCCGTCCCGCTTCATCATGCTCAGGCTTCCGCCGCGTCGTTGGGCTCGCCGCGCTCCCCAAGCTCGGCCGGGCCTCGCGTGTCCCAGGCACCCGCCCCCGCTCCAGCACCCACACCTGCACCCGCACCCGCACCCGCTCCTTCCTTCGCGCTCGCGGAATCCGCCGCGGTCGATGGCGCCGGCATTTTCCTCGACCAGATCGTCTCGGTGTCCACCCGCGAACCGCTGCCCCACGTCCGCCTCGCCCCCGCCCCCGCCGTCGGTCAGATCACCAATTTCTCGCGGACCCAAATCGCGGCCTGGATCGAATCGACCGCGCCCGCCTACGCCTCCACCCGCTGGGAAGGACCCGAAAGCGTCCAGATCGCCCGCAGGACCCGGCCGCTCGAGGAGCTCGAACTTCGCGACATGCTCCGCGAAGCGCTCCAGCGCGAATCGGTCAAGGATCGCGGCGAACTCGAACTGCGCCTGACCCGGCCCTGGACCACCGTCGCCGTCGCCGACGAACCCATCACGCTGCGCGTTATTGATCTCCCGTCCACCGGCGTCAGCGGCAATTTCATCACCCGCTTCGAACTGCTCGCCGGCGAGGAGCGCCTCGGCCGATGGCAGGTCTCCGCCTCCGCCAAGGTCTGGGCCGAGATCCTCGTCGCCGACGGCCCCCTCAAACGGGGCCAACTCCTGAGCGCCGCTCCCATCTCCCGCGAACGCCGCGATGTCCTCAGCCTCCGCGACGCCGCCGTCGTCAACGTCGGCGATGACGTCGGTGAACTCGAACTCCGCGAAAACGTGTCGTCCGGCCAGCCGATCTACGCCCGGTCGCTCCGCGTCCGACCGGTCGTGTTCCGCGGGAGCATCGTCGACGGCACCATTCAACACTCCGGGATGACCATCACCCTCAAGGTGGAGGTCCTGGAGGATGGCCTCCCCGGGCACGTCGTTCGTGTCCGGAATCCTCGAACCCGACGCGAAATGACAGGAAAGGTGAAAAATGAACAAACGATTCTCATCCCGATGTGAACCCTTCTCCGCGCTGGCCATGACCATGGGCTTGGCCGCGCTCTTCGTCGTCCAGGCGCCCGAGACCGGCGCCCAATCCCTGTGGCGCGATGAAACCGCCCGCTCGATGTTCGCCGACCCCCGGGCCCGGGCCGTGGGCGACATCCTGACCATCGTCGTCCAGGAATCCGCTTCCACCACCAAGGCCAACACCACGAAGACCGCCAAGAACACCAGCCTCGACGCGGCCATCAACACGTTCCTCTACAGCCCTGCGGGAAGCAGTTTCCTGACCAAAAACGGGCAGATGCCCGCCATCAACATGGCGTCCAAGAATACTTTCGACGGCGGCGGTTCGATCAATAACAGCGAGAAAATCACGTCCCGGATCGCCGTCCGCGTCACCGAGGTCCTCCCGAACGGCAGCCTCGTGATCGAAGGCCGGCGCCAGACCAAGTTCAGCGGCGAAAGCACCGACGCCGTCCTCCGCGGTGTCGTCCGCGCCCAGGACGTCACGTCCGTCAACACCGTCATGAGCTACAACGTCGCCGACGCCACGATCCAGTACCTTTCCAAGGGCGCCGTCTCCGACAGCCAGCGAAAGGGCTGGTTCTCGAAGATCTGGGACAAGGTCTCCCCGTTCTGACAAACAACCACCCACGAAGGATTCGAGCCATGCCGAGATGGGATGACATGACACCGATGAAGAGTACACGCCTGCTGCGTTGGACCCTCGCCCTCGCGATGTGCCTCGCGACCGCCGCGCCGGTCCGCGGCATCACAGCCCGGGTGAAGGACATCGCGATGATCGCCGGCGCCCGCGACAATCAACTCGTCGGATACGGACTCGTCGCCGGCATCAACGGCGACGGTGACAAGAATCCGATCTACACGCTCCAGGCCATCGCCAACCTCCTCCAGCGCCAGGGCATCAACGTCCCGGCGACAACCCTGTCGTCGAAAAACGTCGCCGCCGTGATCGTCACGGCCGACATCTCGGCCTTCAAAAAGCCCGGCAGCCGCATCGACATCACCATCTCGTCGTTGGGCGACGCCAAAACCCTCCAGGGCGGAGTGCTCCTTCAGACCCCGCTCCTCGGCGCCGACGGCGAGGTCTATGCCGTCGCCCAGGGCCCCCTCTCGATCGGTGGTTTTGCCGCCGGGACCGACGGTGGCGGCGGCGCCAGCGTCCAGAAAAACCATCCCACCACCGGCCAGATCATCGGCGGCGCCCTCGTGGAACGCGAAATCCCGATCGAAATCGTCCGCGACAACACCGTCGAACTCCTCCTCCGCGAACCGGACTTCACGTCGGCGGCCCGCCTCGCCCTCGTCGTCAACGGAGTCTTCACCAACAGCGCGGTCGCCGTCGATTCCACCACCGTCCGCGTCCGCCTTCCCGAAGCCATGGAGGGCTCGACCGTCGACTTCATAGCCCGCCTGGAAGCCCTCGAGGTGAGCGCCGACAACCCCGCCCGGATCATCATCAACGAACGTACGGGAACCATCGTGGCGACTTCCCGCATCCGCGTCGCCGCGTGCGCGGTCTCCCACGGCAATCTCACCATCACCGTCGCCTCCTCCCTCGACGTGTCCCAGCCCGCCCCGCTGGCCCAGCAGGGCGAGACCGTCGTCACCCCGCGCACGGAAACCAGCGCCGAGGAGGACAAGGCCCGCTTAATCCCCCTCCCCGAAATGCCGACTGTCGAGAAGGTGGCTTCCGCGTTGAACTCACTCGGTGTCACCCCGCGCGACATGATGTCCATCTTCCAGGCCCTGAAACAGGCGGGCGCCCTCCAGGCCGAGCTCATCCTCCGCTGACGACCCCTAGGCAACCCTCCAACCCAACGCGGCCCCGCCGCGACGCCATGAGCCTCACCCACGTCCACCCCCAGCTGCCCGCCACCCGGCCCCCCTCCGGCGATCTCACCGGGGAAGCCCTCGCCGAGTACGCGCGGAACCCGCGTGTCTCTCAGTCCGAAAAGGTCGCCGAGGCGTCGCGCCAGTTCGAGGCCGTCCTGGTCCGGCAGATCCTCTCCGCCGCCCGCAAGACCGTGATCCATTCCGGGCTCGAAAACGAATCGGCCGCCCACGGCATCTATCAGGACATGATCAATTCCCAGCTCGCCGACGCCATCACCGGCGCCGGCGGCCTCGGCCTCGCCCGCAGCCTCCAGGTCCAGGTGGGACGTCCCGCCCGGGAACTGGAGGCGGAGTCGGAGGCGGGGAAGCAGACAGGAACTCAGAAAGCTACCGACTTCACCCCGACAGCACCCCTCGGGGATCTGAGGTCGGTGACAGGATTCACCCACGACGGCTACCAGGTCCGCCATGATTGACCCACTTCAATATCTGATCGAATCGCTCCGCAACGAGCTCCAGCAGTACGGCGAGATGCTCGCCCTCATGGATCGCGAGCAGGAACTCATCGTCCAACGCTCGAGCCAGGAACTGTTCGACACGGTCGCCGCGATCCAGACCCAGGCCGGCTTCATCCAGGACGCGCGCGTCCGCCGCGATGAGGCCCGCGCCGCCCTCGCCCGGAGCCTCGAGGTTCCCGAGGACTCCACCTTCGAGGTGCTCGGATCCCGCGTGCCGCCCGAGTATCGCCCGCTTCTCGACGCCCTCGTCCGCGAAAACAACCAGCTGCTCTTCCGGGTCCAGCAGCGCGCCCGCCAAAACCACCTGCTGCTCACCCGCTCGATGGAACTGATGCAGCGGTTCCTCGCGACCCTCTTCCCCACCCGGGACAGCCAGGTCTACGACGATCACGGAACCCGCCCCATCTGGGCGCCCACGCTGCGGCCCCTCTACGAGGCGGTCGGCTGATCCCACCCCCGGGAACGACGCCATGCTCGGCCTCTTCGGCACCCTCAACCTCGCCACCCGGTCGCTCGCCACCCAACGCGGGGGAACCGAGGTGGCCGGTCACAACCTCGCCAATGTCAGCAATCCCGCCTATGCCCGGCAGCGGATGCGGATCGAAACGTCGGTCACCATGCTTTCCGAACTGGGACCGCAGGGGACCGGCGCCGATGGCATTTCGATCGAACAGCTTCGCAACAACCTGCTCGACGACCAGATCGTCGGCGAAGCGAGCGTCCTCGGATCGCTGACGGCGCAGCAACGCGCGTTGCAGTATGCCCAGGCCAATCTCGGCCAGCGGCTCGACCGTCAGGCTTCAGGAACCGAGGGCGCCGCCGCCGCGACCGGAATCGGGGGCGCCCAGGGAATCGCCGAATCGCTCACCGGCCTTTTCGCCTCGTTCCAGAGTCTCTCGACCAACCCGACGTCCCTGACGGAACGCCAGGACGTGATGATGAAGGCCCAGGGCGTCGCGATTCAGTTCAACCAGGCCTCCGAACGCCTCGGACAGGTGGATGCCATGCTCAACCGGTCCCTCACCGCCGAGGTCGACCAGGTCAACGCCGCGATCCGCGACATCGCCGCCCTCAATCTCCAGATCCTCGGCGTCGAAGGCAGCGGCGGCGTCGCGAACGACCTGCGGGACGCCCGCCAGTCGCGACTCGAGGATCTCGGGAAGCTCGCCAGCTTCACCGTGACCGAATCCACCCGCGGCTCCCTGAACATCACCGTCGGCGGCGTCGCGATGAACGCCGGCGGCAACGTCGTTGAACAACTCGAAGCCTACGACCCAGGCAACGGCCAGCTCCTGCTCCGCGGCCAGACGTCCGGATCCCCCGTCAACCTCTCCGGCGGCTCCCTCCAGGGAACCATCGAGGCCCGCGACGGCGAGGTCGCCCGCCTCCGTACCCACATCGACACCATCGCCTCCGAACTCATCGGTCGCGTCAACGCCATCCACTCCGCCGGCTACGCCCTCGACGGCTCCACCGGCGAGGATCTGTTCACCGGAACCGATGCCGCCTCCATCGGAGTCAATTCCCTCCTGCTCGACCAACCCGGCCGCGTCCAGGCGTCCGGCGTCGCCGGCGCCGTCGGCGACAATCAGGTCGCGCTTTCCCTCGCCCGCCTCTCGGAGGAGGCCCAGGCCGGTCTCGGGGGACAGACCTTCGGCGAGAGCTACAACCAGGCCGTCACCCGCCTCGGATCCGCACTGTCCTCCGTCAATGGCCAGATCGACAACCAGGCCATCGTGGACGACATGCTCCGCGCCCAACGGGACTCCGTCAGCGGAGTCTCCCTCGACGAGGAAATGACCGACCTGATCCGCTTCCAACGCGCCTTCCAGGCTTCCGCCCGCCTCGTCTCAACCGTCGACGAAATGCTGGAGATCGTGGTCGCCATGAAACGATGAACGATGACGCCACCTCGAACGGGTCCCGGCCCGGGTTGAGTGGGTGATCTCCGCCGACCACGACGCCCGACCCGGTTCACGAGCCCGCGAACCACCGAACCACTCCGACCCGCCCAGCCCATGATGCGCGTCACCTCCAATTCCTTTCCGAACACGCTTCAGGAACAGCTCGCGCGCTTGAACCAGCGACAGAGCCGCCTTCAGAACCAGGCGGCCACCGGCCAGTTGCTCACCTTGCCCGAGGACAATCCCTCGGCCATGCGTCGCATCCTTGACCTTCAGAACGAGGCCGGGTCCGTGGCCCAGTACCGCGACAATGTCGCCCGCCACCAGGAGCTCGCCACCGCGACGTACTCCGGCCTCAAGTCGCTCCGGTCCGTCGTCGATCGCGCCAGCGAGATCGCCACGCTCGCCGGCGGAATCCAGCCCGGTCGCGATCTCAAGTTGTACGCGACCGAAGTCAACAGCCTCATCGAACAGACCCTCCAGGTCGCCAACAGCCGCAACCGCGGCGATTACCTGTTCGCGGGAACCGTCGTCGACCAGCCCGCGTTCGCCGCGGTCCGCGACGCCAACGGCCAGATCACCGCCGTCAATTACCAGGGCAACACCGACGTTCCGGAAAGCGAGGTGTCCGCCCAGGTCGAATTGAGCGCCCAGGTTCCCGGCGCCAACGGCACGGGCTCCGGCGCCCGCGGACTGACCTCGGATTCCCGGACCGGCGCCGACATCTTCCAGCACCTGATCGCGCTCAGGGATCGATTGGAGGCCGGGGACGTCGCCGCGATCACCGACAACAGCCTGGGTGAGTTCAAGGCCGACGAGGACCATCTCCTCATGCACATCGGCGCCAATGGCGCGCTGCAGGCCCGCCTCGAAACGACCGACACCCTGCTCAAGGACCGTTCGTTGTCCATCGAGGCGCTCGTCTCCCAGGACGCCGACGCGGACCTTGCGCAGACGCTGGTCCGGCTCAGCGAAGTTCAGACCGCCTACCAGGCCGCCCTTCAAAGCGGTGGATCCATCCTGAACCGATCGCTCCTCGACTACCTCCGCTGACAGAGCAAGGCACCTGGAACCATCAGGTTCGACGCCACTTCGGGTGAGCGACGCGCATCCGCTCCGCAGATCGAACCGTGTCCCGGAATCAAGGCCCGTAGGGCCGGCCTGTCTGTAGCCAACGCCCCGCCATGTACCCCAAGCCCCATCGGGGCGGCCCAGGCGCGCAGCCCATCCAAGGTGGATTCCGGGAGCTCGACCCGCCAAGGGCAGGCCCGCTGGGGCTTGGTTCGGATTTGAAGATCAACCGTTCCTATAGACCAGTCGCCCCGACGGGGCTGAGCGGGAGTGTTGGGGAATCTCCAAAGTTCCCTGCTCTGTCCGCGGACGCGCGGGAGGAGGGCGCAAGCAGGTTCAAGAGTCGGGAGATGTCGGCGTGCTGGAAGGATTGCCGGCCACGCTGCCAGTCCGCCGATCGCGCCCTGGGATTGGCCTCCCCGAACAGGAGATCGCACCGCGCCGGTTCGCGGATCGCCGCGTGGCAGAGCAGGGAAAGGTACGACAGGGCCTGAATCGAAGGCTGCGAACCGCGCGAAGCGGGCGAGGCGAACGCGGACGCCACGCGCGCCGCGTGCCGGCCAGCACGTTCTGGATTCGGCATCAGGGAGAACAGCCGGCAGATCGTGTCGCGCACGCGTCGCGTCGCCGGCGTCTCGAACGATTCGTGTTCGATCGTCCGATGGAACTCGAGCGCCTCATCCCAGGCCTGGACGAGGGCCGGGTAAGGCTCGAGGCCGTCGCGGTGGAGACCCAACGCGAACGCCTTTTCGAATCGCGAGACGATGCGCGCGCCGGGATCGTGGGATAGGAACTGGAGGGTGTTGGATCGGTCCATGAAACGTCGTGGGTTGCCGAGTTGGGACGGGCCCGCATCCGTGGACCCGCCGTGTATCCATCCCGATTGGAGGTTCCGCTCGGTCGGAGTCCCATCCCCGCGGGAGAAGCAGGGCCCGCGCCAGAACCGTTCGCGCAGGCTTCGATCCCCCTCCGTGCCTCCGCGCCTCCGTGTGATGCCCCCGCATGTTCAAGGCTTCCAAGCGCGTCCAAACCTGGGAAGCTTTCGTTCCCCTTGTCTCGTCCCCTCCGCGGGGTCCGTGCGGTCCGTGATTGAAAATACCTGAAGGAACGCCCGTGCAATGCGTTTGCACTGCTGATGAGTCTGGCGATTTCCATCGAGCCCCCCGCCGATCCTGCCGAGGAATCACTGAATAGGTGCGGTGCCTTGGACGAACCGGGGCGACGGGGTAGTTTCGAGCCGTGACAACCATCGGTCCGAACCTCTTCGCAAGGAATCCCGACGGGCGGTACACCTCGGCCATCGCGACCTACTTCCCGCGCCATAAAGTCCTCGTCACCTCGGCTCCCCTGCACGCCCTCCAACGGGAGGTCTTCAAGGACTCGCTGGTGAAGGAAGCCGCCGAGGGTCGGCGGGAGCCTTTGAGCGACCAAACCCTCGCCTGGGAGATGGACGAGAGCGTGGATCTGATCATCGCCCAGGGCGATGTCGTCCAAATACGGCCCGAGTTGGAACGACTCGACCTCGCGCTCAAGGCCGACGAGGACCTCAAAACCCTGTGGAACGTCCCGATCCATCGCATCCGGTTCCTTTCCGTGCGCGATCCCCGGGTTCGACAGGCCCTTCGCGAACAGGGCGCCCTCTGGCGAATCAGCTCCCAGCCGCATGGGCGCGCCGAGATCGACTTCGCGATCGCCGAATCACGCGTGGGGATCGGGGGCCGGGCGATCTACTACTACAATCCCCACACCGGCACGCGGTGGGTGACGTTCGACGAGTTCGCGCACCTGGGTGGATTGTCGGATGCCGATCTGGCGGGTCACCTCGACGAGATCGCGGAGCACTGCCTGAAGCGCAATCGGTTTGGCAATCCGGAGGTCGCGTTCTTCGGCGTCGATTCCCTGAAATTCGGCGGCCCGAGTTTCGCCGGCGCCCGATTCGAGGGACTTCCTTCGGAGACGCTGCGGCGGCGACATCTCGAACTGGCCGGGCGCTTCCGCGAAGCGACTGAGCCGGACCTTCTGGTCGACCGGGTCGAGTCGGCGGTCTGGCGCGCCCGGATGTTCGCCAGCATCGCCAGCGAGAAGCGGGAGGAGGCGACCTCCGAGTTGCTCCATGGGCTCAATCCCGAGTTTTTCCTCCGAATCCGATGGCTCCCCGGAGGGCACTTCGACGAGGGGGAGTTCGTCTTCGCTCCGGTGTTCCCGGACGGCAATCGTCCGCCCGCGGATCCGGACCTGCTACCGCTCTGGGACTCGCTCGCTCGCGGGTTCATCGCGAACCTGATCCGCGAGTACGGGAACATCGAGTACCTGAACCTGGGTCGCATCGAGGCGAATCCGGCGACCGCGGCGCCGGGGGTCGGTCGGCGGGGCGTCTATCTCGCGGAGATCAAGGCGCGCGGAGAGGCGGCGCCCCAGGTCCTCTTCCTGCGCGTTCTGCGGTGGGGCATCCGTGAACGGCTGGACCGTCCGAGTCCGGCGGGCGGGCGCCCGGACCTGATGCAGGCCGTGTTCGAGACGGAGGAGTACGTCGACTACACCCTCGACCGCAGGCTCGGGTGCATGCAGTTCGGCATGCACCTCCCGTCGCGCGTGAACATGCGGCGCGTCACCGAGCTGTATCAGGGACGGCACGCCGAGTTCCGCGGTCGCCGGTTTCCGGTGATCTACTTCGAACGGGACTACCTGCCGGGGATCGCCACCGACAAACTGCCGGTGAGGAAGCTCGCGGATTCGCGCTACGCGCTGGCGCTCGCCCGCCTGATGGGGAAGGCGGCGGCGCCCAATCTGGTCGTGGGAAGAACGCGGCCCCCGGAGGGGCCGGGAGCGGTCGGCGAGCCGCTGTTCGACGACGGTGACGAGATCGTGGTGGAAGGATCGAACGGCCTGCCCGTCAAGGTGGTTCTCGTCGATCACGGAGGGGCCTTCGCCGATTGGCGCACTCCCTCCCTCCTGCCCTTCGCCAGGGCCTACGCCGCGCCGGTCAACCGAAGGGCCGACCAGGTGCCGGATCCCAGGGCCTTCGCCGAGGAGTACCTGGCCGGTTTCCACGAGGAACTGCGGCGCATCCACTCGGACTACTTCCGCCGCCAGCAGGCCTTCGACGGCCTTTTCAAGCATTTGGAGTACGATCCGGCCGGCAATTTCGCCTGCCGCTGGGAGCACGTGCTGGAACGCCTTGGGATTGCCGATGTCGAACGGCTGATCCGCGAGATCCGGAGTCATATCACGGTGCTGTCGGCCGCGGAGGTCTGAACGACCCAAGGGGTCGGTTCTCCCAAGGGGTCGGTTCTTGTTATTGACAACACCTCCGCCCCGACCGCGACGAATCCCTAAAGCCCAAGGCGACATTAACAAGAACTGACCCCTTTTCCTTTGCGGACGGGGATGTTCCAGCCACTCGCCAAGACGGGTGGGCGGCCGGTAGCGTTGACGCACGTGATCCGTTGGGCTGACAAGGTGGCGGCTAGCGCGAAGGCGAGGCTGGAAATTCCGGCGGGTCGTCTTCCGTGTGATTTTCCCGACACCTTCCGGCGTTTCCTGAAGGTGGAGACCCGCCGGATCCGGATCCTGCACCGGGGCGGGGCCGGCGGACGCGAGGTGTGCCGGGCGCGGTCGGACATGATGGACGCCATGTTTCGTCGGATCTTCGACGCGTACATCGCCGGTCTGAAAGCGGGCGCGGGTCCGGATGCGGACGATGAGTCGCTGGCGCTGGTGGCGTTGGGAGGCTACGGGAGGGCCGAACTGAGTCCGAACAGCGACGTGGACCTGATGTTGCTCCACGACCGGCGGGCGGGGGCGGCGAGCCCGCTGGTGAAGGCGCTCATGAGCAAGTTCGTTCCCTTCCTGTGGGCGATCGGGATCGAATGCCATCCGCTGGTGTGGGACCTGGATGATTGCGAGCGCGAGGCGCGGACCAACATGCACTCGAAGACGGCGCTGCTCGAAGCGCGTCGGGTGTGGGGCGACGCGCGCCTGTTCGAGCAGATGCGGATCGTGGTCCGGGATCGCTGCGTGCGGGGCCACGAGGATGAGTACGTCGCGGCGCGCCTGAAGGACCAGGAGGCGCGTCGGGCGAAATGGGGGCACAGCTACTGCCGGCTGGAGCCCAATCTGAAGAGCGGCTGCGGCGGCATCCGCGACTATCAGAGTCTGACCTGGATGGCCCGGGTGAAGCATGAGGTCGGATCGCTCGGGGACCTGGTTCGACTGGGAAAACTGAGCCGCTCGGATGCCAAGCAACTCGACGCGGCGTATGACTTCCTGCTGCAGGTCCGGAACGAAATGCACTACCAGCAGGACCGGCGAAACGACGTGTTGACCCGGGCGATGCAGCCGTCCGTGGCCTGGCATCTCGGGTACACCGACAGGTCGCTGGCGAGGCGCGTGAGCGGGTTCATGGGCGTCTACTACCGGCACGTCCGGAATCTCCACCTGATCACGCGAAACCTGGAACGGCGGCTGGCATTCCAGGCTCCGGGCCGGTTGCAGCGCCTCGGCCGCCTCCTGATCACAGGCGCGACGCCGTTCCGCAAGGCGGGCGTCGACGGCTTCAAGATCGGCGAAAGCGAACTCCTCGCGAACGGGCCGCGGATCTTCAAGGAACAACCCCGCCGCCTGATGCGGGCCTTCCTCGTGATCCAGCAGAGAGGCCTGCAGCTTCATCCCGATCTCGAGGATCTCATCCGCCAGAATCTGTCCCTGGTGGACCGCGCGTTCCTCGCGGATCCGCACGTGCACGAAACGTTCCTCGAGATCATCAATCAGCGCGGCAACGTCGCGCGGATCCTTCGCGCGATGCATGAGACGGGGTTCCTCGGGAAATACATCCCCGCGTTCCATGCCCTGACCTGCAAGGTCCAGCACGAATTCTTCCACCTGTACACCGCCGACGAGCACACCCTGGTCTGCCTCGAGATGCTGGACCGGATCTGGGACTCGGCCGAACCGCCGTTCAACGAATTCCTGGCGCTGTTCCGGTCCCTGGACCGTCCGTACGTGTTGTATCTCGCCCTGCTTCTGCACGACGTGGGGAAGGCCGACGCCAACCAGGCCCACGAAATCGAAAGCACGCGGGTCGCGGCGTCCCAGACCCGACGACTCCGGTTGCAGCCCTCCGCGGCGTCGACGGTCGGATTCCTGGTTCGACACCACCTTCTGATGGTGCGCCTCTCGCAGAAGCTTGACCTCGATGATCCGGAAGTCATCCGGGACTTCGCCGCCAAGGTCCAGACCATCGAGCACCTGAACCTGCTCACGCTGCACACGTTCGCCGACACGATGGGAACGAGCGAAAGCCTTTGGACGTCGTTCAAGGATTCCCTGGTCTGGGCCTTGCATCGCAGGACCGAGCAATGGCTGTCGGGGACCGACGAACAACGCGCCGTCATCGAACAGCAACGGAAATCCCTCCAGGCCGAGGTTCGGCGGTTGGTGCCGAAGACTTTCCACGCCGAGGAGGTCGAAGCCCATTTCGCCAATCTCCCGGAACGCTATTTCCTCGTCCACACACCGCGCGAAATCTCGGCGGACATCGCCCTCGCCCACCGGTTCATGTGGAATCAGATCGTTCTCGAGGACCGGGCGCTCGAACCGGTGGTCGCCTGGCACGCGGACCGGGATCGCGGCTATTCCATCCTGAAGGTGTGCACCTGGGACCGCCCCCGCCTTTTCAGCCGGGTCGCGGGAGCCCTGGCCGCAGCCCACCTCAACATCTTCGGCGCCCGCATTTTTTCCCGCCCCGACGGCCCGGTCTTCGACACCCTCTTCGTCAACGATCCCCGCACCGGCCGTCCCCCGGGCCGCGAAGCGCGGGAGGCCTTCGAGGAATGGCTCTCCCGATCCCTGCGGGGCGAGCCCATTGATTTCGCGGCGCTCATCGCCGCCCGACCGCAGGAGGGTCCGATCTACCGGCCCGCGGAATTCGAACTCGTTCCGACGTGGATTCATTTCGACAACCAGATCGCCCCCGGCCGGACGGTCGTCGAAGTCCAGGCCCGCGATCGGGTTGGCCTGCTCTACGACCTGACGCGGACCTTCTCGAGACTCGGATTGGAGGTGGATTTCGCCCGGATCAACACGGAGAAAGGCGCCGCCGTGGACACCTTCCACGTTCGCGAGAGCGGGCCCATGGGCGGGTCCATGGGCGGGCCCGTGACGGACGCGGCACGCCTCGCTGAGGTGGAGGCCCGACTGCGGGCGGTGATTGAACCCGGATAGATTGGCCGCCTGCCCGGAGGGGAGGCGAAACCTAGAACCGGAGGGCCAGGAGAATGACGGAACCCAGGAGAATCCGGTAGATCCCGAAGGCGTTGAAGGTGTGCGACTGGACGTAACGCAGCAGCCACTTCACGGCGATGAACGCGGTGACGGCGGACACCAGCGCGCCGAGGAGGACCATTCCCCAGTCGATCGGGTAGGGAGGGGGATCCTGGAACGCGTCAAAGCCCTCCTTCGCCGCGGCGGCCAGGAGTGTGGGGATGCCGAGAAGAAACGAGAATTCGGCGGCCTGGGGCCGGGCGAGGCCGAAAGCGAGCGCCACGAGGATGGTGGACCCGGATCTCGACAATCCCGGGAAGACCGCGGCGAGGATCTGCGCGACACCCATCGCCAAAGCCATCGTCCAGGTCACCTGCGTCACCGAAGGCCGCGACTTCAGCCACGCTTCGATCACCAGGAAAAGGACCCCTCCGATCAGCGTCGCGAGCGCCACGGGCGTGATGTCCTCCGGGAGTTCGAACCCGAGTTTCTTGATCGTGAGGCCGCCGACCCCGGTGACGAAGAACGCCGCCGCCAGCTTGAGCAGGTAGTCCCGCGACTCGGGAAGGCGCCAGGTGGTGAAGAGGTTGAAAAGACGCCGCCAGAAAAGCACGAGCACGGCGGCCACGGCCCCGGGTTGGATGACGATCGTGAAAAGGTCCGACCGGATGAACTCCGAACGGATGGGCAGCCAGTGTTCCACCAGCAAGAGGTGGCCGGTCGATGAGATGGGCAGGAACTCGGTGATCCCCTCCACGAGACCCAGAATGACAACCGCCAGCCAATCGGACATCCCGGGGAGTTCGCTCGATTCCACGATCGAACTCAAGTTCGGAGAAGGCACCGGGCGTCATGCCGAAGGGACATGTAGCCTGGCCGGTGCGAAAACGGTGCTTCGCACGTTCCTTCAGGTCATTGGCTTAAGCGATTTGCCTAGAACGAATGCCCGGCCTTTAGTCGCGTCGTAACTAATGGATTGAGAATTAGTTGTGGCCATTGTGGCTTTTCCTGGAAGCGGTGTGGGATCGGGTTGTTGCCAACAATTCCCTTGCCACGTGGATGTCCAAGCCTATGCTGTCGCCCACTTTCGGAATTGTTTCCGATCGGGACAGAACGAGCCGTCCGAGCGGATAAGGCTCGAAACCGACAGACGACCAATAGGTGGGCGGTGCGATCGCACCGAAAAATCTCGGACGCCATGCTCAAAAAATTTTCTGAATGGGTCCATCGCGAATATGGCGTGGATACAGCGAAACGTTTTCAGAAGAAGGTCCCCACAGATCGGCCTCCCAGTTACCGACAACTTTTTTCGGCGCTTGACAGCGCCCTTGGAGGCGATCGGAAGGACCGCGAAGGGGTGCGTTTCGGCGCGACGACCAGCCCGGGGGCCAACCGCCTGAAATTCCATGGCCGGATCCCTCGAGAACGGCCCTGAGCACTGAGTTGTTCGAGGATTCCGGGAAGGGCGTGTCGGACCGCGAGGCAACCGCGCGAATTCGGAAGCTCCAGCCGTTTTCATCCCGTCGCCCCGCACTTTGGCGTTGCGGATCCACGTCGTCCCCTCCCCCCGGCTGACACCGGGCCTACGGTCTGAAGATTCCACTCAGGCTAACAGGGCTTGTTGATGGCACCCAGTCGGCGGTTCGGGCGCGGTTTCCAGCCCGATCGTGCCCTCTGCGGCCGTACCCGTGGCGTGGCTTTTCGGCCCTTCATGTTTCCCGCGGGGTTTCGGAATTTTTCGTTTGGCAAGGTCTGCATGACAGGGGGAGATTCGCTGTTCCCACGCACCCGGAAGTCCATGCCGAACAGTCTGAACCTTCAGGACATTGAGGAACATGCCGGGAAGGCCAGTCTGGAGGATCTGGCTCTGCTCGCGCGCCATTACTATGCGGAACGGGTGGAAGGCTACTGGGTCCCGGATCCCGCCGACGATTCGTGGAAGCTCCACACACCGTCACGAGCTGAACTCGCCCAATCCATCGTCGTACGGTCCGAGATACAGCCGCTCAACATTTGCATGCCGCGGTTTGCATTGCGGACACGCTTTGAAAACGACCCCGGGAATGCGTCGATCCTCCACCTACGGCGGCTAGCGATCTGGCAACAGTACGTGGGTGAGCTACCCGCGCTCCGTTTCGCTGACCGCGTTGCCAGGGAACGTGGGCGGCATCCGGGGATCGCATCGATCAACGGCCATCTCGCCGGCCAACCACTCCACGACGTCCTGGCCAAGGAGCCGCCATTCGCGATCGCGGACAGTTTGCTGACTCTGCCGAGCAAGTACCTTTCCCTGCGGGACTACCATATCATTCGGACACGGCTTCACCATTTCACGGGAGAGTACTCGAACAAGTCGCGAGACGGTGAGCCGCATTCCACCCCCTACGCCTACACCGCGCATCGGTCCGGCGGGCTCTGCGCCCAGTCCTGCTGCTTCATGGCCACGGCGCTCCTGCATGAGCATGCCAAGACGGTGTGCGGGATCGCGGATATCAGTTACCTAGCCAAGACGGACCGTGCGCAGGAAGTCTTCATTTCCGGCCTGGATCCCGACGAAATGAACCGGTATTTCGCGAAAGCGGGACTTGCCGCTCCGGTCCAATTTCCCAACAAGGCACTCTTCCGTCGCGGGGAGATGCAGGAGGCGAATCTGCCCGTGGCGGAAACCCAGATGCTGCGCTGCCTCTATGAGTACACTCTCTCCGACATTCCGACGATTCTCATCGTCGACGCCAGGAGGCTACACCGTTTCTATCATCATAATGGATTCGAGCCCCTGGTGAGTCGCAGTCCAGGCTCGCCCGTGCTGCACACACTCTTGTGCGTGGGCTCGGAACGGACTCTGGACGCGGGGTCGGTCTCGGAAACCTCCCTGCTCACCCTTCTCCAGGGCACGATTTTTGTCGTCCATGATCCCTCGGGAATGCCCTTCATGCGGATCCGTGGCAGGGACCTGGTGGCCTCGGCCGCGGACGCGGACCAAGATCGCAATTTTCCCATCCTTGGTCTCATGCCGGTTGTTCCCGGGGCGGTGCGGGTTCCGCTTCTGCGGACTTCGGGGAGCGGTGTGGGACTCATGGAGTTCGCTGGAGCTGCCGGCCCGGATTCCAATCGGCATCTGGGGTTCTGTCTGGCGCAGGCCGGCGCCGCCCACGCGTCATTCGAAATCACCCGACCCTACTCGGTCTGGCCAGAGGTGCGGCACCTTCTGGCCGGATTCTGCACGCAGAGGCTGCGTGCGCTGCTGTGTCGACGCCTCGGGCTATCCCCCCGGCACTGGCTCTGGTTTGAACGGCGGAACGACCGCGTGGTCGTCTGGGACGCGCAGTCCCCGCTGGACGAGAGTCTTGATTCCAGGGTGGAGGCCCCCGCTAATCGCCTCGCTGAAATCCTTGTGGCGAACGGACGAATCCTCCCGCAGATCAACCCCGGCGCCACTCTCCGCGTGGAGGAGGAAAGGCCCGCGTCGTCGGCCCGGTCTTCGACTCCCGACCATTGGCCAAAGCCGTCCTTGCGGCTGCAGGTGGGCGCGATCTCATCGTTCGACACCCGTCCCTACGGCCACCCCTGCCAGCTTCCCGCGGCCCTCCGCGGCGTTGAGGTCTACGCCTTCATGTCCCGTGACTTGCAGGACCTCGGGGTCACCTCCGACCTGCGGCATCCCGTTCACGTTCTCGCGGAAAAGGAGAAGGACCCTCGTGAGCGGGATCGCGTCGCGGCCCGCATCGCGGAGAGGCTGAAGCAGCATTACTCGGGTAGAACCATCACCGGCTTTGCCACCTACCTGCCCGAACTCCGGTCGCCCGTCCCCGAGATCGCCCTGATGGCGTCACGCTATTTCCAGTTTCTTGTCCGAACCGCGGCCTGCCTGAACCGTATTCAGGCCGTGGATGGCACGTTCACCATCGAGTTGGTCGCCGGGGCCGTGTTCGACGGCCTCTGGCCCGCGGTCTCGAAGTATGGTCCCGACAACAACGGTTACGGGGTGAACCTCATTTCCAAGGAGAAAGTCCATCGGCGCATCCTCAGGAACATCCTGCCCGCCGTCAAATTGGCGGATCGTATCAACACGCCGGAGATGCGCGTTCAGTTCGCGTTCGAGTCCGAACCCGGTGCCTTGTTCGCGCTCCACACCTTTCAGGATCTTGTGCGGTTCGTGGACAAGCTCGACAATCTCCCCGAATCCGACCCGCGCCATCGACTCGTCGGCCTGAATTGCGACATACCTCATTGGGCATTCCTATCGGATGTCACGATCGAACGGCTTTCCGAAACCCCTCAGGGACGTGCCGTGGTCCAACGGATCGTCCACGCCCACATCAGTGACCACACCGAAGGCCATTGGGCGGACAACCCGCTCTACACCAGCCACGACGCTGAGGATTTCATCCCGTGGATTCGTCTGCTCGAAGGCCTGGACTTCGGTCGTCCCGCTCGGCTGCCGAAATTCTCAGGCTGGGTCTCGGTGGAATTGGAAGCATGCCGGGATCCGGGTCTGGTCTCGGCCTCCGCCAGTTCCCTTCGAAAACTCTGCCGGTAAGCCTCGCTTTGACCAATACCGGACTACGGGTCGGGATTCCCCCCGCCGGTGCGGTCAGGGGCGCCCCTGGTGGGCCGCTCTCCTGCGATGAGTTCCCGAAGAAGCCGGATCCAACGAGGAACCGTGCGGATTCCCGGTTCCCTGAGAACGGCTTCGGCCGTTCCGTCGGTAGTAGGGAACCCACGCGCCGATCACATCACAAGACCGTTGCGTCGTGAAGGTGTGGCTGGAAAGGTTTGCGGTCATGGACGGACGTCCCCTTCCATTTCCCCTTCCACCCGGCCTGCGCGCGGCTTGGTTGGGCTGCCTCGCGCTGGGGGTTGGCGCGTCGATGGCATTCGCCCTGGAACCCGACCCGTCCAGGGCTGTCCATCCAACGTCCCCATGCGGGGAGGATGTCCGGAAACTCACGGTTTCGGATCTCGAAGGTCGGAGTCGGAGTCCCCTCGATCTCGGCGCCGAGGATTTCGGCGTCTTCGTGTTCCTGAGCAACGACTGTCCCGTCGCCAACCGGTATGCCCCCGAGATCCGGCGGATTGCCGGGAAGTTCGAGGGAAAGCGCGTGCGATTCTGGATGGTTCATCCGCTGGAAAGCGAAACCCTGGAGTCGATCCGGGCGCACGCGAAGGAGTACGAGCTCCCCGGAACCGTGGTTCACGACCCAGGCGGAACCCTGGCCCGGTGTCTTGGAATCACCGTGACGCCGGAAGTGGCGGTGGTGGATCGCCAGACCACGATCCTGTACCGCGGGCGCATCGACGACCGTTATCCCGCGCTGGGCCAGCAGAGGCGTCGCCCCACGCGTCGGGATCTGGTCGAGGCCTTGTCGGCGGTCCTGGCCGGCGAACCCGTTGACGCGCCCCGGACGAAGGCGGTGGGATGCAGCCTTCCCGTCAACCCGCCGGCCGCGGCCGCGGAGGCTCGTCCATGAGAAATCGGGATTCGCGTCGACATCGCGAGGCACCAGCCCTGGCGGGTCGCGCGCTGCCCAGGATGATCGCGGTGTCGGCTACGGCGTTGGCGGGGCTTTTCGCCATCACAGTTCTGATGCGTGGACCCCGTCCGTCCGCGCCGGCTTCGGCGGTTCCCGGTCCCACTCCAGCGCCCGCGACGGCAACGACAACGGCGCCCGCGACGGTGGTGAAGGTCCGGAGCGAACCGGCGACGGGGTCGGAAGGTTCGGAACGGCGGCCGTTGACTTTCAATCGCGATGTGGCGCCCATCGTGTATGCCCGGTGCTCGGACTGTCATCGTCCGGGTGAGGCGGGTCCGTTCGATCTCCTGACCTTCGACGATGTGCGGAAGCGGTCGGGGACGATCCTGGAGGCGACGCGGAGCGGGGTCATGCCGCCGTGGCTGCCGGAGCCCGGACACGAACCCCTGATGCACGAACGCCGCCTGGCCGCGGGGGAACTCGCGACGCTGGAGCGATGGGTGGACGAGGGGATGGCGGAGGGCGATCCCGCGGACTTGCCGGAACGCCCCCAATGGACGGAGGGCTGGGCGTTGGGTCCGCCGGACCTGGAGGTGAAACTTTCGGAAGCCTACCCGCTCCCGGCGGAGGGCGACGATGTCTACCGGAACTTCATCCTGCCGGTGCCGACCCGTGGGCGGAGGTATGTGCGGGCGTTCGAATTTCGGCCGTCCAGTCGAGCGGTGCATCATGCGTTCATTCGGATCGATGCGACGGGCCAGTCGCGTCGCATGGACGAAAAGGAGCCCGGCCTGGGGTTCGGTGGCATGGACACGCCGCCCGCGGCGGAGACTCCGGGCGGCTATTTTCTGAGCTGGCAGCCGGGTCGGCGGCCCGCGGCGCTTCCGCCCGGGCTGGGGTGGCCGCTGCCGGGTGGGGCCGACATCGTGCTCCTGATGCACATGCAACTCCTGGGAAAGGAGGAGGCCGTGCGGCCGAGCATCGGGTTCTATTTCACGGACGTTCCGCCGACGAATACGCCGGTGAAAATCGGCCTGCGGTCGTACGCGATCGATATTCCGGCGGGAGCGCGCGACTACGCCGTGGAGGAGCGGGTGACGCTTCCGGTCGAGGCCGATCTGCTCGCGGTCCTGCCGCACGCGCACTATCTGGCGCGGCGGGTCGAAGCCTACGCCGAAACGCCGGGCCAGCCCCGACGGATGCTGCTGGTGATCCCGAACTGGGATTTCAACTGGCAGAGCGATTTCCGGTTCGCGCGCCCCGTGACGTTGCCCGCGGGAACGACCCTCGGGATGCGGTTCGTCTTCGACAATTCCACGAACAACATCCGCAATCCGAACCACCCGCCGGCCCGGGTGAAGTTCGGCCTCCAGACGCGCGACGAAATGGCGGAGCTGTGGCTTCAGTTGCTCGCCCGGAATCCCGCGGGCGCGGACGCGCTCGAGCGGACGGCGCAGATGAGAAATCTGAAGGCGATCTCGGAACTCAGTCAGTTCAAGCTCCGCGAGAATCCGGAGGACGCCGAGGCGATGGCCGAGATGGCGAAGGTGTCCCTGGCCTTTGGGGAACTCGGCCAGGCCGAAGCCGTTCTGCGACGCGCTTTGCATCTCCGACCCAACCTCGACGACGCCCACTATCACCTCGGGTTGGCGCTGATGGCGCGATCGCAGTTCACCGCCGCCGAACACGAGTTCCTGGAGGCCGTCCGGTTGAATCCCGGGCATTATCAGGCGAGGAACAACGCCGGACTCGCCTGTCTGCGGACCGGGCGCCTGGGGGAGGCGGAGGCGCATTTCAGGGAGGTGCTGCGACTCCGTCCGGAGGACACGCTGGCGCGGCAGAACCTCGACGTGGCCATCCGGGCGGCGCGGAACAGGAGCCCGGGACAACGCTAACGGCGAAGCGGGCGGTCAGGCCGGGCGCCGCATCAACCCGGGAAGGGAAGTTTCAACCACGGAAGGCTCGGAACACACGGAAGGGAAGGGCGCTGGAGAAGTGGCTGGCATGCTCCAAGGGGCGACTCGACTTCGCTCCGGATCCTATTCGCATGCCACGCGTTCCGTGGTTGTTGCCGCCGGTTATGGAATCAAAGGAAACGGGACCAGGGCAGGGGCAGGCTCCAGCGTTGGAGTGGATCGCACAGCGCGCCGTCGCGTCCGAGCAGGCGGTCGGCGTGACGGATGACCAGGGAATTCGGGGCCACCCACCGTTTGACGCAGGAATCGAGCATCCGATCCCACGCTTCCTGCTCGCGGCCCGGCCCGAGATGAATCGCCCATGCGACATACCCCACCGCCGGTGAGCGCCCGACGCCGGCCTGGCAGTGGACAAGGAAATGATGGTTCGAGTCCGGCTGGCAGCGGGGTTCGAGCCAGGAAATCACCGAACGTACGGAGGACTCGGCGGGGGCCTCGGGGCTGGCTGGATCGCGGATGTCGCAAAACACGCCGATGTGATGGTTCTCCGGCGGGATTCCCGACGGACGCAGACCGAGGACGTCCGAACCCGGATCGACGATCGACACCACGTGGGTCGGTTGGAACCGAGTGGGGGCGCGGGCGGCTTCGCGGGAGCAGATGACCAGCTTCATGGGGAGCGGGGCTGGAATACGGTGCATTGGATTGCCCGCCGGGCCGAGGGAATGCGAGACCGGGGTCGATCCTTCCGGCCAAAGGCGGCCAAGCCTTTCGTGTTCCCGCTGGAGACCTCGGACCAGGGCGCAACGCGCGAACTCGGGGCAGGGATGGCATTGGCCGTCGACCGACGACGGCGACCCGCACCGGGGTTTCCCATGGGGCATCTCCGCTTCGCACACGGCGCAGATCGTCCTTCGATCCAGAATCCAGCGGAGGGCGGCGGGATCGGAGAGGGTGGACGTGTCCTCGAGGAGCCGGACGACCTCCGGCACGGACCACGGTCGGATCCGATGGGCCGGAGCGAGATCGTGCGCTTCGTCGGTGAACCCGGCCACGGACACCATGACGCCCTGCGCGGTTCCCGCCGCGTCCCGGGCCCGGGCGAACCGACGGAGCAACAGGACGCCGACCGGTGGCTCGAGTCCGGGTGAACACCGCACGGCGACCGAACCTCCGTTGCGGCGCAGGATGAGGTCGATTTCGCCGGCGAGCGGATCGGGACGCCGGACGGGTCGGACCTCATTCCCCTGACGTCGAAACGCGGAGGCAACCAGGTTGCGCAACTGGACCGAACCGAGGGCACGAAGCGTCGCGTGCGGCGAATCGGGGAACGAATACATGGGGTGGCCTCCTTGCCGGCCTGCCAGTCGGCGGCGTCGAGAGTCCGACGCCGCGCGTCGCGGCTGACGCGGTGAGATAACCACCACTTCTTTTGCTCGACAATTGGGCCGCGGCGAAATGCCGAACGAAGTAGATTCGACGACTTCCATTCCCTCCCCGGAATCGGGCGCGTACACGATTTGCCGACTTGGGATTTCGGCTGGTCGGGCCCGAAAAAGGCCGGTTATTCGCGTTTCTCCTAGGCGGGAAGCGGTACGGGATCCGGGCTTGGCTCGACCGGAAAAGTCGCGATTGGACATGGCCGCCGACTCGGGTCCAGGATGCGATTCATCAGAAAGACTCACACGAGCATGAAAGAACGGTTGGATCTCCCTCGGCTGGGGCTCATGGGAAGCTGTCCGGTTGGGGTCCTTTTCACATGGATGATCGGAATATCGATGGCGACCTCCGGGGCGGACCTGGTTCGCACGTTCCGGGCCCCACGATCGGTTTCCGATGACGTCTACCTTCAGGAGGTCGGCTGGAAAATCGCGATGACGTCTCCCGCGACCGCAGTGGCTGTCCACGCCGGAGACGCCTTCGTCGGCACCCGGGAGGGGGTTCTCCGATGGACGGGAACCGCGTTCGTTCCGGAGCACGAGATGGACCCGGCGGTCGAGCGCTTGGTGGTTGCCGGCGACTCCCTGTGGGCGATGACCCGGGCCGGCCTCCATCGTCGGAGCCCGGGCGGCGGCTGGACCCGGGTGTCGACGCGGCCCATCGGCGATGTCGCGGAATTCCGAGGTGGAGTCGTGGCCGCTTCCGGGAACGAACTCCTCCGGATCCATGGGGACGCTTTCGAGGTGTGGTCGACGAACACCTGCAAGTTTCCTGTGACGCGTCTCGTCGTTCACAACGAGAACCTGTTCGTTCATGGCGCGGGCCGGTTGACCACGTTCGGATTCGGTCGATTCGGAGGCCTCGACGCCTACGGCTTTCAGGCGGACCAGGCGTGGGACTGGGGCGCGCTTCCTTCGACGACGACGCGGGATGCGGTGAGTCTGGGTTCGGCCCTGATCCTGGCGACGGATCGCGGTCTGGGGTTGCTTCGGGGAATGTCCCTCACGGAGGTTCGGGGTCCCGAGGGATTGCCTTTCGAGGACACGACCCGTCTCGCGCGCGGATTCACGAACGACCTGTGGATTGGCACGACACGGGGTGCGATCCGGTGGGTGAACGGGGAATTCCGCTATTACGCGGGGCGCCGCTGGCTTCCGCACGATCACGTCCGTGGCATCGCGGTGGATGGCCGGCGGGTCTGGATCGCGACGGACCAGGGCATGGGGGTCATCGACCACGAGCCGTACACGCTTCTGAAGAAGGCGGCGTATTATGAGCGGCACCTGGAGGAATGGGGGCAGAAGCGGCTGGGGTTCGTGCACAAACTGGAATGGGACGCGGGACGGAAGGAGTACGTCCGAGAGATCAGCGACAACGACGGTGGTTACACCGGGAACTACCTCGCGGCTCAGGCCTACCGGTTCGCGGTGACGGGCGAGGCCGAGGCGCGGCGTGAGGCGACGAACACCTTCCACTCCCTCCGATGGCTGGAACGGATGACCGGCATCCGCGGGCTCCCCGCGCGGTCGGTCTGGGCCAAGGGCGAAACGGGACACCAGGCGGGTCACGGGTCCGGCGGTTACGCGGCGGAGTGGCACGACACGGAGGACGGTCGGTTCGAGTGGAAGGGGGACACCTCCAGCGACGAGCTTTGCTCCCACTTTTACGCGATCGGCCTCTTCATCGACCTGGCCGCGACGCAGGAGGAGGCCGCCCTGGCCCGGGCACACTTGGTTCGGGTTGCGGATCACCTCATCGACAACGACTGGAAGCTGATCGACCGGGATGGGAAACCGACGCGGTGGGGCCGCTGGGATCCGGAGTACTTCACCACCGATGAGGGCAAGTACGATCGGGGCCTCCAGGCCGTCGAACTTCTCTCCTTCATCAAGACGGTGGAGGTTCTGACGGGGGAAGCCCGATTCACGAGGGCCTATCGCCGGCTGGTGGAACTGGGTTATCCGGATTTCACGCTTCGGGCCCGGAACACCTTTCCGCCGGACAGCGTTCTCCATTTCCTGGATGAACTCGGGTTCTGGTGCTGGTGGAATCTTCTGAGGCACGAGCAGGACGCGGAACTCCGCGCGCTCTACCGGCGAGGCTACGAACGGAGCTACGAGGTCGTCCGCGTGGAACGGAATCCTTGGTTCAACTTCATGTATGGCGCCCTGACCGGAAACGACGCCGAGGCGGAGGCATCCGTGGAGCACCTGCGGGGCTGGCCCCTGGACCTGCGGGTCTGGTCGTACCGGAATTCGGATCGGACCGATTTGCGGACGCCGCCGGGGTACGTCGCGCTGAAGGGCGGGAGCCGGACCTTTCCACCCCGGGAGACGGAGCCACTGCGTTGGGACCATTGGCTGATGCAGGCGGACGGGGGGGCCGGCGGCAATGACGTGGTGGAACCGGGCGCGTGGCTGCTGGCGTATTGGATGGGGAGGTACCACGGGTTCAGTGCGGCGCCCACGGAGTAGGATCCGGCCTTGCTGACGGTGGAACACAGCCTCGATCGGGTGCTGGGAGCCAGACCCTACGACGGACCCCGGAGACCTGATTTGGAACG
>JBFWOK010000040.1:0-43347 GCA_050250555.1 Limisphaerales bacterium | reverse complement strand
TCGCCGGCAACCACCCCAACGGAAGCCCGCTCCAATTCGATTCAACCGCCCGATTCGATGGACTCGCGCGCATGAAATCAGGCGAATGGCGGTCCATCGAAGCTTCGCTGACACTGTCGTGGGAGCGGGAAGCCTCCGGCGACGGACCCCCTGGTGAGTGGCGGATCCGCGCCTGGACGACGGAGTCGCTCCGGTGGAACACAACACCCAGGCGGCTTTTCTCCGAGGTGCTGGAGACATCCACCGGGCCCGCTGGAGCGGCCGCCCTTCGGCGGTCGCAGCACTACGAAGCCACCGTGAAGTACTACCGGGAGGGCATGAAAGCGCTCCCGCATCCGTACTTCGCGCCCATCTCCGTGAACCAGAAAGAGGGCATCGCCGTGGCGGACGTGAACCGTGACGGACTGGACGACATCTACATCACCGTCCGCCTGGGGAAGAACATGCTGCTGATCAATCGCGGCGACGGCACATTCACCGAGGAGGCGGCGGCCTATCACCTGGATCTCCCGGGCCACACGACCTGCGCGTTGTTCGCCGATTTCGACAACGACGGCGACCTGGACGCGATGCTGGGACGGAGCCTGTTGAAGTCGACCTACCTGGAAAACCGCGACGGCGTCTATTTTCAGCATCCCATTCCCAAATTCATGCCGATGGCGGTGATCTCGATGGCCGCCGCCGACTACAACGGGGACGGGCTCCTGGACGTCTACCTCTGCACCTACCGGCCCGCCCCGCCGGCGGGCTCGGGCGCCGGCGGGGGATTCGCGGGAGTCGCCAAGGAAGGTGACTTCGATTGGCCCGATGAATTCTTTTCCCCCGAAGTCGCCCGGGATTTCCGTCGGCGTCTCGCGGAGCACAAGCAAAAGACCGGCGTCACGGTCCTGGATCAGCTGGGGCCGCCAAATCTTCTCCTCGTGAATCGCGGCGAAGGCCGGTTTGAACCCGCCCCCGAGACCGCGACAGTGGGGCTGTGGCGCAACTCCCTGCAGGCGACCTGGGGCGACTTCAACCAGGACGGCAGGCCCGACCTGTACATCCCCAATGACTGGGGGCTCAACGTGCTTTTCCGGAATGACGGCCCCGACGGTTTCACCGACGTGACCCGTGAGTCGGGACTGACCTACTACGGTTTCTCGATGGGCGCCTCCTGGGGTGACTATGACAACGACGGACGGGACGACCTCTACGTCTCGAACATGCACAGCGAGGCCGGAAGGCGCATCGTCGGCCGCATCGAGGGACTGGACCGGACGTTTCCCGAATCCGCCGCCGGAAATTACCTCTATCACTCTCGCGCCGACGGCTCCTTCGCGCAGGTCGCCGGACGGGAAGCGCCCGCGGTGAAGGTCATGAATGCGGGGTGGTCGTGGGGCGGTTGCTTTGCCGATTTCGACAACGACACCTTCCTCGATCTCTACGTGCTCAACGGCTACTTCACAGCCCCCGAGGAACTGGCTTCCGGGTTGGACCTCGAAAGCAATCTTTGGCGCACGATGGTCCGCGCGGACGCCAACCTGTCGCGCCCGAGTTTCCGTTTCTCTCCCGAATGGCGGCGAACCCCGGCGCCCGACCACCTCGGACCCGAGATCGATGCGCGACTCGCCGGCGTCGAGCGGCGCGGCGACTCGGTTCTGGTCCACTCGCTCCACGGAGGCGAACGCAACCGCTATTTCGCCAATCGCGGGGGCAAGACGTTTCTCGACGCCTCCGGAATCTCCGGCCTCGACACCCCCGCCGACAGCCGTGGATTCGCGATTCTCGACTTCGACCGGGACGGCTGGCAGGACGTCGCCCTCGTCAACGCGAACCAGCCCCTCTTCAATCTCTATCGCAACGAAATGCCCTCCGCGGGCATCACGGGGGGCATGATCGCGCTCCGGTTTGTCGGAGGCAGCCGGACTCCCCATCCAGGGACGAAATACGCCGCGAGGGACGGCTACGGGGCCAGGGTCCAGGTCGACCTCGGCGTCGTCGCCGTCAGCCGCGAGCATCGCTGCGGCGAAGGTTGGTCGGTTCAGAACTCCGCGACGATGATCGTCGGAATCGGATCCCATGCGACCGCCAAGTCCGTCACCGTGCGTTGGCCGTCCGGTCAGACCTCCCGGATTGAATCCGTGCCCGAAGGAACGTTGCTGACGGCCTACGAGAACCCGGAGGACTCCGCCAACGGTCAGAGTTTTTCCACGGAGCCGTATCGGATTCGGACGGAGTCCTTGTCGGGCGCAGCCGGGAGTTCGACGTTTGCGAGTCGGGCGAAAAGCGCCGAGACAACGCCAAGCGTCGGAACCGACCCGCGGCCGGTCTTCTTCGTTCACACCCTGGATACCGCCGCCAAACCGGCGCGGCTGCGGGTTTATACCGTCTTCGCAACGTCCAATCCCGCCAGCACCACCGGATTGCCGGCGCTGCGACGGCTGCACGAGACCCTCCGGCCGGAAGGCGTCGACTTCGTTTTCATTCCGGTGGACCCGGCCGACGACAACCCCAAGCTCGCGGCTTTCGCCAGGGAACAAAAGCCGTCCTCCCGTCTCGTCAACCTCCCCGCATCCCAACGTGGCGACGCGGCCCGCGCTTTCGCCCAGGTTCTCGGCCGGCCACCCACCCCGCTGGCGACCGTCCTGACCGATGGCAGCGGTCGAATTCTCGCGGGACGAACGGACCTCCCTTCGATCTCGGAACTGCGGGCGCTGATGGCGGCGACCGCGCCTTAGCGTCCGGACTCCTCCGCGGGCTGGAGCGCCTTCCCGTCAACCCAGCGCGTGTTGTAGCGCCGGTGCAGCTCATCGCTCGGGAATGCCGGACGAGGTTCCTCTCCGTAGCGTTGGCCGTTCATTCCGTGGAACGGCAACGGCCCGACCCGGGTCCCGGCCGCGACATGGAAGTCGGCGTCCTTGTCCCATCCATCCACAACGAGAAAGAAGTCGCGAACCGCGCCCGCGGGCTTCGGAGGCAACGTCGCGGCGTTGAACCGGAGCTTCAGTTCGTCGCCGGAATGCACCAGAACCAGACCCTCGTCGGGGACGCCCACCAACTCGCCCACGTCGCCATACCGGGTGCACCATCCCCCAGGGAGAACGGTCCAGCACGACTCCGCGCGAACATCGTCGTAGTCCGGGGTGGGCGGGCAATCCGGCGGCAGATCCAGCAGCCGGCTGAATCCGCGGAAACCAAGCGAAGCTTCCGAAGGCGCCCGCATCGTCCCTCGCGTCGCCGAATTCCCACGCCCGTCGCCGGACACCTGCGATTCCGGAAATTTTTCGAGGAGAGCGATGCGATCCCAGTGAATCTCGAAAGCGCTCGTCAATCGCAACCTTCGCGTGCCGGGTTTCAAACGGCCCTCCAAATCGACCAGGATGGTCTTCGTCTTCCCGGCGGGAGCTCCGACCACGACATCGACCGGTTCCCAGATTCCAGGCGCCACTTCGGCCGCCAGCTCGGGGAAAGGGAACGGCAGCGACGGATCGTGGGAGGCGGCGATATTGGCCATGCCGCCTCCGAACCGGAGCCAGCCATTCATCACCAGCACCAACGGCGCCTCGGCGTCGAGCGGCCCGAAATCCAGGATCCATCCATGGGGCTCCGCAAGTCCGCGCAACTGCGGGACGCGCAATCGCGGAGGCGACACCCTCTTTCCGTCCACGCTTCGCAAAGCGGCGGTGACTTCGTCGCCTTCGATTGTTTCCGCGCGCCGGAGAGGTCGTTCCCGATGCAGCGTCCTCCAACCTCCCGCCGGAAACGGCCCACCCGGCAGGAGCTTGTCGATCGGATGCACTTCGGTCCCGGCCGGATGATCGACGACCGCCAATCGGGCTTCATCGAGGTACAGCACTTCGCGCAGTTCCTCCGTGATCCGGACCTCGAAGGCGCCGTTCCGCGGTACGAACCCGTTCTCGTCGCCGATCCAAACCCATTCCTCGGGATCCGCCTCGATATACCGATTCCGCGCCATGGGCAGACCCAGCGGAGCCGCCCCCAGGATGTCCGTGACGAACCGGAACCTCCCCCCGTCCCAGGCATAGAGGTAAGGACAGGATCCTTCCTGAAGAGTCGCTTCCAGCGCCAGAAACGGTTCCCGGCAATCGACGGGCGCGCCCGCGGATCCCTGGGGCCAGTTGAACCAATGTACGAGAAACGAATCCAGCTGCGCATGGCGACCCACGCCGATCTCCACCGGCAGTTGCGTCACGGTTCGGATGAGACGCAGGCCACCCGTTTCGATTTCAACCCGGCATCCAAGCCCGCTGGCGTTCGAACGGTTTCCAATCAGCCGCACCTTCACCTGCCCGTTCCCGTTGCCGCCTTCGTTCCGCAGATACCGTAGCCCGCCGCCCGCGAGGGCAATCACCAGATCCGGATCACAATCCCCGTCGAAATCCGCGGGATGCACCGACGACACCGCCACGGCTCCAAGACCGTCAAGCCCCAGCGCCGTCGTCCGCTCGTCCCACCCCGACAGTCCGCGATTTCGCCAGGCCCGGACCCCCTGCCCCACGCTCCACAGATCGAGCCAGCCGTCATTGTCGTGATCCAACGCCAGAAGCCCCGACGGTTCGGCTGAACCGGTCCAAGGGATCTCGGCGACAGCGCCGCTTTGAAAGAAGATCCGGATCGCCCGCGCGTCCGCCACCGCGAGGTCCGGGCGAAGGTCATTGTCGAAGTCGCCCGTGCAGGCGATGCCGCCCGCGACCCAGTTCGTCGGAGACCGCGAGGCCAGCTTTCCACCCCGTTGCTTTTCGAGGAGGACGGGCGGCCCCTCCATTCCCGATGCGACGACATCCGGGCTTCCGTCCTTGTTCCAGTCCTCGAACGCGACCGCCCCAACATTCCGAAGCCCCTCGGGAATTCCCGATTCCGCGGTGATGTCGGTGAATCGCAACGGACCCTGCTGACGAAAGAGGCGCACGCCCCGTCCGGCGGCGTCGACCGTGATCAGGTCGAGTTTGCCGGTGAAATCCAGGTCCATGAGGGCGCCATGAGTGGCGCTGATCGAATCGAATCCGACCCGTTGGGAGACGTCCTCGACGACGCCGTTGGTATTCCAGCGGAACAGGTGGCTGCCGGGGTTGCCGAGAACGATGACATCCTCCCGGCGGTCGTTCTCGAGATCGCCCACCAACGCGGTCGCACAAACCCGCCCCGGAACGGCTGGGAGCGCCGGTTCATGCGGTCGAAAAACGCCTCCGGAGTTGCGAAGCCAGCGAAATCCCCTCCCCCGTTCCTGAACGAACATGCTGTTCCACCCGGTGTGCTCGACATCGATCACGGCGGCGGGTCCCGCGTACAGGTCCGCGCCCTCGCCGAGGACCTCGCGTGTCGCATCTACAAACCGGACGGCGATGCCGCCGGGATCCGGTTGGTTCAACCGAAACGGAACCCGCGGCTGGGTGTGCCGGGATCGCTCGAAGGACGCTGCGGTTGTCGGTGCTCCTCCGACTTCGAGTCCCGCCTGATGCTGCTCGAGTTCCTTCCGCGCCTCCTCGGTCCGGCCCGCGCGCAGCAGGGATTGGCCCAGCAGGTAATGGACGGCCGCGTGGAGGTGGTTGGGATCCAGGGAAAGGCCTTCACGGAAGGCGACGATCGCGTCGTCCCATTGCTTCAGTTCCATCCGGGCTTTGCCCAACTGAAAGCACGACGCCGGCTCGCCTGGGTCGATTCGTCGCGCGTTTTCGAGGGCTTTCACCGCTTCCTCGGCCTGCGCCAGCCGGAGGTGGGCGGATCCCCGGACAAACCAGGCGGCCGCGGAATTGGGATCGAGTCGCAGAACTTCATCGGTTTCGCGCAGCGCCTCCGTCCCTTCATCGGAGGTCAGGTGCGCGATGGCCAGGTTCAGATGAACGTCCGCATCCTGGGGAACCAGTCCCGCCGCCTCCCGGTAAAGGGCAACGGCGTTGGTCGCATCCCCCCGTTCCAGATGGTTCTTCCCGGCGGTCATCAGGCTGAAGAACCGCTCCGGCAAGCCCCCGGTGGCGCCATCCGCGTTTCTCCCGTTCTCCGCCGGAAGGGACGCCCGCTCGCGTCCGCATCCCGCCAGACTGAGAATCAGGACTCCCGTCGTTGCGATCAGGGTGACGAAGCGAAGGATCCCGCCCGGGACCGTTTGTGGCCGTTCCCACCGAAACCCGGCGTTCGCCCAAGGCACGGCGCCTCCGCTCCGGAATTCACATTCACGAACACCCGGGAAAAGTTCCGGCGGGTCGGATCGTGATGGAAGCGCGCAACGCGCGGACGGGTTGGCCATGGGCTTGCCGGTTGGAATCATGGGCCTTGCGCTCGAAGCCGAAGGAAGATCCGCGGCGCGTTCCTGAGCGGCGCGGCCACCCGCCAGGTCACCCATCCGCGCCCGTCCCCCAGTGGCTCGCTCGAAACCAGCACGAGATGCGGCGTCCCGTCCCGCCAGTTGACGAGATCCTCGGAATACCAGGTGGCCAGGGAGACCTGCCCTGCGTTGAGACTCACCGGATAACTCCAGATCAGGGAAGCCGGCCCCCCGAGGGGATCCCGCTGATGAACGAGTCTCGGGGCGAGCGGAGGCAGACCGAGGTCGTTCCCAAGCGCGTAGTCGATCAGATCGGGTTCGCGATTCCCGTCGGAATCACCGAAGGGCTCAATCGGAAATCGCGGATCCTCGAATCCGCCCGGACTTCCGCCACGCCGAACGCTCGCGCGCCAGTTCGAAGCCAGGGACGGATCCGGGTTGGTCTCGGGCGCGACGAGAACAAGGCTGTAACCCGAATCCGCGGCCGCCGGCCACGGACGTTGGTCGTCGTAGGTGAACTCCTGGATGATGTCCTGGGCTGAATCGACGAGAACGACGCGTTCACCCGCGTTGTTCAGCGCGCTGCCGTCGCTGAATTCTCCCGCCACCTGGGGCAAAGGTCCGAAGGCCCGAAGCGCGGCCGCGAGGTCCCGAACAACGATCACGCGTCCACCTGGCTGCAATGCCATGACCGCCCCGCCGGAGAAGTCGAACTGAACGCCCTCGATGAAGCGGACCCCGTCGAGGTTCAGAGTCACGTTGGTGCTGATGTTCAGCAATTCCACGAACTCAGCCAGCTCGTCGTTCGATGGATTGTACAGGATCTCACTGACCACGAGGTAACGCTGCAGATCGGTGGGTTGCCCTTCGAAGGAGGCCACCGCGTTCGTCGTTCCCGACGCATCGAGCAGCGTCAATGTCCCGCCCCGGCTCGAGAGGTGGTTCCGATATCCACCCTGAACCCAGAGCCCTTCGCCGCCCTTGGGCGAGACCGCCCGCGCACGGAACGCCGCCGAATTCGGGCTGAGATGAAGCGTCCCCCTCGGCGGAAGGACCGTCCCTGGCGCCAGCGTGTGCTCAATCGCGCCCTTCACCCGCCAGTCGGAGACGTCGACCGCGATCGCGTGGGGATTCGTGATCTGGACGTATTCCTCGTCCTGATTGCCGGACGCGGGACTGACATCCACGGCGCCGAAGGCGAGCCGCGGTTCCAGCGTGTCGGGAAGAACGACCGATCCGGCGTGGAGTTCCGGCACGATGATCATGTCGCTGCTGGAGAGACTCTCGTTCAGCCCGTGGATCGCCAGCACGTTCCGCCCCACCCTCAGCACTGTCTTCCGGTCGCTGAGGTCGAAGACCGTGAATGCCGTGGGGTTCGCTTCCCGGGAAGCCGGGGCATTCGAATTCCAGGCAGGTGCAGCCGGCGCGTTCACCGAGGCGACGGGAACCCCGTTGAGGTACGCGACAAAGCCGTCGTCGAATTGCATTCGCAACTCGAGGACGGCGAACTTCGACGGATCGGGCACGTCGAACTCGGTGCGCAGGTAGACGCTCGTGTTGGACCGCATGGCGGTATCCACATCGGTTCCGATCAACGCGTCATAGCCCGTGGCGCGTTCGTAGCCCACCCCGGTCGTGCCCGCGCGCCAACCGGTCGCAACGAAAGGCTCGTTCGAGGGATCCCCGGTCCAGGTCGTCCCGAGAGTTCCGTTCCCGGGCACCAGAACCCGCACGTTGGCGCCTTTCACCACAAGCGGCGTGTAGTTCGTGGTCGGACCACCACCGGTCTGGGGCAAGGGAATCTGGCCGCCGCGTCCGACGATCTGGGTGTTGTAGATGAACCGCCGTCGCCCAGGAAGATACTCATTCTTCCAGCGGCCGATCGCCTCGGCCATGGACTCCACCGCGACATTGCTGTGGGTGTAGGGGACCTGGGTTCCGCGCTGAAGCCACGATCCCCATTTCTCGAAATCCCGACGCGCATCCGACGGAACGATCTCAGGCGGATCGATGAGCGCCGACAGCTCATTGAGTCGGCGTTCGTAGAAGAGATCGTTCTCGGGAGTTCCAGGCTCGGGTGGCGGCTGGAGGAACCGGTCCGTCAGCGTTCGGATGCGCCGCAGGATCATGGCGTTGATCCGCGGATTCGCGAAGAGGTGCGAGACAAGCCGGATCGAATTGCCGGTCTGAACGTAGCCGTCGGTGTAGAGCCGGTTGTCGAAGTAGGTGTCCTGCGAATTCCAGAAGCGCCCGTGCGACAGGTCGAGGTCCCACGGCAGGATGGCCCATTCGCCGCTCCACCCCGTGTCCCGGTAGATGTACCAGTTCTTCTGGTGCATATCGATGTTCCGGATGACCGAGTTGGCCGCCAGCATGTTCACGCAACGCGGAAGATCGATGTTGTCGTAGAGATACCGCTCCAGCGCCGAACCGGTGAGGTCGAGGCCGTTGATGAGCGCCTGGAGGTCCCCGTTCGCCTCGGTCTTGCGCGTCTTCTTCTCCACCCCGGTGTTCCCCGTGTTTCCCGAATCCTTGTTCAGCAGGTTGGCGTAGACCTTGTACAGCGCCCCATCCGGGTTGAGCCCGGCCCGTTCGAGGTAGGTCTCGTCCGCGTCCTCGACCAGGTCCGCGGTGCTGAAGAACTGACCGTTCTGCTGCACCCGCACGGTGAACGCGAAGTGGGCCGCGACGCCCGCACGGCGCATGATTTCGTAGGCCAGGACATGGCGGACTTTCGATTTGTCAGCCCAATTCGTCAGAAGATCGATGTCCGCCACGCGCGGCGAATCGCGGCTCCAGCGGAACCGATGGTCCCGGTTGAAATCGATGTTGTAGCTCTTCTTCGGAAAGCCCGAGGAGGACTGGCCGTGGATCGAGAAGTGGACGTTGTCGTAGAGTTCGCCGTCGTAGAACACAGAACCCCGAACCCCACCCTCGGTCCCCGCCCGCGCCACATTCGTCGTGAACCAGTGGAACACCGGCAACGCCGTGAGGATCCGGTCATCGAGGGTCACCGTGCCCGTGTATTGATCCGAGTCGAGCCGCTCGCGATGGGCGGGTTCCTGGGTGGCGGCACCGAGGGAATCGGTCGCCACGAACCGCCAGCGAGTCATCTCGCCCGGAACGAAAGCAGCGGCCGGGATCACGGCGGTCCACACGCCGTCACCCGGTACCACGTCGGCGCCCGTCCCGTCGTCCACCATCGTCAACGCGGTCTCCGCCGTGAACATTCGCCGGTAAAAAAGTCGCACCGACGCGACCGGATTCCCAAGGGAGAGGACACGCGCGGCGATCGTCCGCGGGCCGGCGGCGTGCTGGGACGGAACAGGCTCCAGCGGCTGGATGATCGGCCCGGCGGGGACACCGGTCCCATTGGCCGCCCCCGGAGTCGGCGCCGAAAGGAAACGCCAGGGTGGGGTTCCGGCACCCGTCCCCGACCCAGGGCCCAGCCCGAAGGAAACATCCGAAAACTGCGGAGGGTACAAAGGTCCGATTCCACTGACCACCGTCACCCCGTCGGGAGCCACCAATTGGAGGGATTCCCCCGCCGCCGCCAACGCGAAGTCCGTGTGCAGGCCGATCGCGGGATTCATCCGGTTTTTCCCGGAGGCGAATACCACGAGGTATCCACCAGGCTCGATGGAGACTTCCGGAAAACGCCAATTGCGGAGGTTCGTCCAATCGTCCGTCAGGAAGTAGCCCGCAAGCGAAACGGACGCGGGATCGGGATTGTGAATCTCGATCCAGTCGGAGAATTCCCCGTCCTCATCCTTCAGCCCGGAATCGTTGGCCGCCAGGAACTCGGTGATCCTCGGCGCCCCCCAGGCGGATCCGGCAAGGAGGCCCAACAACCCCAAAGCCAGGATTCGCCCACGCAACAACGGCATTCCACTAAGCACTCCGCAGCGGTACCGCCCGACCTTCCCGAAATCAAGAGCGGCGGACGATGGCGCGCTTCCATTTTCCCCAATCCCACCCGTGAACGGCCCCGGATGCCTCATCGCGCCGGCTCGAAGTCGGTCGGGCTCACCCACCCGGCCTTGAGCGGTTCACCGCGCAGGAACCGTTCGTGGAAGTTCACGTGCGCCCGCGTCGCATGCTCGTAGGCGTCGAAAACGTGTCCCTGGCCGAACATCCGCGGATCCCCCTGCTCCGTCAGACGCCCACGCAAGCGCTTCCTGAGCGCCTCGACTTCCGGAACCCTCCCGCCCCCGTCGTCCGCCAGCGCCAGGTTTGTCAGGCAATCGGGGTCCTTTCCCAGGTCGTACGCTTCGACACCCCCGCGTTTGCCGAAGCAAAGCCTCCAGAACGGATCCGCCGGATCCTGGCGATGGGCTTCGAGCACGAAGGTCTTGGTCGCGCCCCCGTCGCAATCCAGATAGCCCGTCTCCGGATTGCCGGTCGGCCACCGGTCCGGCTCGAAATTCTCCAGATAGAGCCAGTCCGCGGTCACGATCCCGCGCACCGGATACCCCGCGTCCCCAGGCCGACCCACGTCCTGGCGTTCACGACCGATCAGAACGTGGTCCCGATCGGAGGTCACCCGACCGGATGCGGACGACCGAAACAGATCCGTCAGGCTTCGCCCCGGCGATTCCGCCATTCCGGTGTCCGCCCATTTCAATTCGGCCAGTTCGATGAAGGTCGGCGCGAGATCAATGAAACTGACGAAGTCCTCCAGCACGCGTCCGGGTCGGCGGACACCTTGCGGCCACCGGATCGCCAGCGGGACGTGATTCGCGAACTCGTAGGCCTGCCCTTTCACGCGCGGGAACGGCATCCCGTGGTCCGAAGTGACCACCACGAGCGTGTTGGAGGACAGTCCACGTCGCTCGAGCAGTTCGAGCATCCGACCGAGATGGCGATCGAAATGTTCCACCTCGAACGCGTAGTCGAGCATGTCGTTGCGGACCGTGTCGTTGTCCGGCCAATAGCCGGGAACGCGGTCGATGTCCGAAGGCTTTCGCCCGCCCTTGGCGACGCCGGATCCGAATTCGTAGCCCCGGTGGGGTTCAATGGCGCCGTACCAGAAACACCAGGGTTTCCCCTCCGGCGCCGCGTCGAGGAACGCCTCGAAGTTGCCCGCGTAATCGTTGTTGCTGATGCCGCTCGTCGGCGGCGGCGCCGTCCGGGCATTGAATCGCTTTCCCGTCATTTCCCTGGGACGTCCCAGCGCATTGGTCGCGACGCCCGGCCCCCAGCCCTTCTGGGTGTGCCCGACGAACCATCCCCGTTCCGTCAGGACCTCCGGCCATCCCTTGAATTCAGGCGGAAAATACGGGATGTGATTCGCCGCGGTGCGAAGTTGCCAGGGGTTGCGCCCGGTCAGGATGCAGGCCCGCGACGGCGCGCATTTGGCATTCGGCGTGTAGGCATGGGTGAAGAGCAGTCCTTCCCTGGCGATCCGATCGAAGGCGGGCGTCCGAACCCACGGTGTGCCATAGGCCCCCGCGTGAACGCTCCAATCGTCCGCGATCGCGAACAAGATGTTGGGAGGAGCCGCCGAAGCCGGGCACGCGGCCATGCAAGCAAGGAACGCCGCGCAAAGTCCGACCCAGACCGCGAACCGCCGCGACGGTGGCCTTGGGCTGTCCGTAACCGCTTTCCAGATCTCCATGATGATGCGCTCCGGTCAGTGGGTCGCCGTCTGTTATTCCTCCCGGGTTTTCCAGGGCCACGGCAGAACATGCGCGCGGCGCGCCCAGGTTTCCCAGGCCGCCGCCATGCGCCGCACGCGATCGGGTTCCTTCGCGGCGAGATCCGTGGTCTCCGGACGATCCTTCGCGAGATCGTACAGTTCCCAGCCGGCCAGCGGCCCCTTGGCGACGAGCTTCCAGTCCCCGTCCCGAATCGCCCGGTTGCCCTCGTGCTCCCAGACGAGTGGGCGCTCCCGAAGCACCGGCTTCCCGTGGAAAGCCGGCCGAAGGCTTGCCCCTTCCATCGGCGTGATCGGCTGTCCCGCCCGCTCCCTGGGGTACTCGGCCCGCCCAAGGTCCGCGCAGGTCGCCAGGATGTCCACCAACTGACCCGGCGTGGCGTTGAGCCGCCCACGCTGTTCCACAGGGATGCCGGCGGGCCAGTGGGCGATGAGCGGTGTCGCGATCCCCCCCTCATGCGTCCAGTGTTTGTATTCCCGAAACGGCGTGTTGCTCACGTTGGCCCAGTTCCTGCCGTAGGCGACATAGGTGTCCGGCCCCCCGGGCATCACACCGTATCCCTGCCGCACCGGCCAACCATCCCGCGTCTGCCTGGGTTGACTGCCCTGGTGGAAGTCGTCCGGTCCCATCGGCTTCAGCGAGGGAGCCTCCGCCCTCGCCGTGAAATTCGTGCCGCGCCCGGTCCCCTCGGCACAGCCGCCGTTGTCCTGAAGGTACATAACCAGGGTGTTCTCGAGATGCCCGCCCTGTTTCAAGGCGGCGACGATCCGCCCGATCCCCTGGTCCATGGAATCGACCATCGCCGCGTAGACTTCCATGCAGCGCTCCTCGAACTCCCGGTTCTTCACCTCCTCCCAATCACCGACCGTCCGCGTCCTCTCCCACGCGGGATCGACGAGACCCAGTTCCTTCTGTTTTGTCCAGCGGGCGGCTCTCGCCGCTTCGTACCCGTTCCGGTAGCGCCCCTTGTACTTGGCGATATCCGCCTCCTTCGCGTGCATCGGCCAATGCGCCGCCGTGAACGCGACGTAGAGGAGGAACGGCTTGGCGCCGTCTGAATTCCCGTGCTCACGGATGAACCGTACCGCGTGTTCCGCGATCGCGTCCGTGTGGTAGTACTCCGACGGCCGATACTCCGGATCGTTCGCGATCGTGATGAGTTGGTTGTCGCGGACGAGCGCGCTGGGATCCCAGAAGCTGCCCGCGCCGTGGATCGTGCCGTAGTACCGATCGAACCCCCGCTGCAGGGGCCAATTGTCGCGTTCCGCGAGCGCTTTCGCCGTCGCGCCCGGTGTGACATGCCATTTGCCAACCGCGTAGGTCCGGTACCCGGCCGGTTTCAGCAGTTCGGCGAGAGTGACGCAGTTCCGGTTCAGGCGGCCCCGGTAGCCCTCGAGTCCCCGGTCCTCCATCATGTGCCCGACACCGGCCTGGTGCGGATGCAACCCCGTCAGGAGCGACGCGCGGGTCGGACAGCACCGGGCGGTGTTGTAAAACTGCGTGAACCGGATCCCACCCGCCGCCAGCCGGTCGAGGTTCGGCGTCTCGATCTCGCCGCCGTAGCAGCCGAGGTCCGAGTACCCCATGTCATCACTCAGCAGGATCACGATGTTCGGCGCCCGACCCGTCCGGTCGTCCGCCGGCCTGGCTGCACCGAACCCGACACCGAGTCCGATCAACAAGAACGCGATCACTCCAGCCGCCGCGATACGCCGCGCGGAAGCCCAACAGTTGCAGCTCACCCAGGCCGGGGGGGACGGTTTCATCGGTGCCTGACCCTAACCCCGGGCCCGCTCCCCCGGAAAGCTCGCTTCTGTCACTCGGGACTCAGCGCTTTCGTAAGCAATTCCCGCTCGCGTTCGGCGAGGTTGAGCTTCAACGCCGCGGCCCGACCGGCCTCGGACATCTTGCCCCACGATTTGCGAAGGGCATTCACCACCTTGTCCTCGTCCGCCTTCAGGATCAGCTCCGAGAGTTGATGCTCCAAAAACACAAGGCACAGGGCGTCCTCGAGCACTTGCATTTCGGGATCCCTGCCGAGGTCCTTTTTCAGGTTCAAAGCCTGGACGCGGGCGATGGTCGCCGCGTCATACCCGACGGCGGCCAGGATCTCTCCCGATTTCCGCGCGTGAATCTGCTGGAGATCGCGTCGCCATCGAAGGTACCCCGCGCGGTCGCCTGGATAGCTGTCGCGGGGTACCTCCCACCGGCAAAGGTGCTGGCAGCGGGCGGCCAAGCGGAGCGCCTCCGAGGCCGCCGGCGCCAAGGCGAGCACACGCTCCGTCAGACGTCGGGCATAAAGCAGTTCCCGGGGAACGTCGACGCCAGCGATCCGCTCGCGATGGGGATCGCCGGAATTCGCTTCGTCGAATCGGAGGATCGCCTCGTCGAATCGGCTGGTGGCCGCGGAATCAGTCATGGTGATCGTTCGTTGCTCCTTGAGGTTTGTCCGCCCGTGGATTTCCCCGAAGCCGTCGTCCGTGTCAAAGAGCTTCCTCCGGAACACCCGGGCCGACGCTCTCACAAGCAGGGATCCACGGGCTCACTCTCGAGCGCCAGGGCTTCACCCTCATGCATCCGATCGAAGTCCGGAGGCGTTGAGACAGCGAGGATTCGATTCCCTGCGGTTCTTCGGGCCGAAGCCCGAAGCTCACCCAAGGGCAGGTCCACAATTCCAAACCTGAAAAACATGCCGACCTTCAAAAAACTCGGGCTTCTGGGTTGCCTCCCCGCGCTGGCTGCCCTCCAGCCCCACGAAGCCGACGCTCAAACCATCCTGTTCGGTCTGACCCCCACCAACTCGCTCGCGGTCCTCGCCGACGACGGCCGCCGCATCCTCGACGGCCCCGCCATTCAGGGCGTGGGAGCCGGCGAATCGGTGGCCGCAATCGACTACAGGCCCTTCACCGGCGCCCTTTACGCCGTGTCCACGGACGCGGCGAACCTGGGCCGACTGTACGTCGTCCATCCGGGCACCGGCTCCGCCACGCCGGTCCCGCTTTCCGGGCCCGATCTGGTGCTCACCGGATCCGTGGACATCGACTTCAACCCCGCCGCGTTGACCGGAACGAACGCCCTTCGGGTCGTTACCACGGACGCCCACAACTATCGCCTCGTGTTCAATGACACGGGAGCGGTCGTCAATGTGGACACTTCGCTGACCGCGCCGGCCGGCGCGCCCACGCCCCGCATCGCGGCCACCGCGTACTCCAACAATCGTGCCGGCCTGCCCGGCGGCGCCGGCCTCGGAGGCACGACCCAGTTCGCCGTCGACGCCGCCTCGGACCAGTTGTACCGGGTCAACCCTCCCAATGCCGGCGTCCTGACCCAGGGCCTTCCGCTCGGCGTCGACATCTCCGAGGACGCCAGCCTCGATGTGGTCACAGGCTCGGACAGAATCCTCGCGATTCTCACGGTCGGTGGCGCCAAAGGCCTGTACCAGATCGACCCGACCTCCGGAGCCGCGTCGCTCCTGCGGACCCTCGACCGCGACCTGGTCGATCTCACGGCCCCGGTTCCAGCCCCCGCCCCGCTGCCCCTCATCCATGGCCTCGCCACCGGCAACATGCTGGTCCGTTTCTCCGCGACGGGTGGACCCGTGGTCCAGGGACCTCCCATCGTGGGCATCCCCGATGGCGAAACGATCGTGGGCATCGATTGCCGACCGCTCACCGGCGAACTCCATGCCGTCACCCGGGACGCCAGCCAAATCGGTCGCCTCTACAGGATCGATGTCGCGTCCGGCGCCGCCACAGCGCTGCCGCTTTCCGGTCCCGCCCTCGTGCTCAACGGACAGGTCGACATCGACTTCAACCCCGCCGCGCTGTCGGGGGTGAACGCACTCAGAATCCTCACCGGCGACGCCATCAACTACCGGCTCGTCTTCGACGCGGTGGGCGCGGTGGTCAACGTCGACACGCCTTTGAACATCGCGGGCGGAAGCCCGGAGGCACCATCCGGGATCTTCGCGACCGCCTATGCGAACAATCGATCCGGACTTCCCGGCGCCGCGGGCGCGGGAGGAACGTCCCAGTACGCGTTGGATTCTGATTCCGACGTTCTCTACCAGGTCAATCCGCCGAACGGCGGCGTCCTCACCAACGCCATGGTACTCGGTTTCGACGTCAGCGGCCCTGGCGGCCTCGACATCGACACACGGACCGATCGCGCGATCGGCATCGTTTCGATCGGCGACGTCCGGCTCCTCGTTGAAACCGATCTCGCGAACGGCGGCCTGGTTCCCCTTCGAACGCTTCCCGATGATGTGCTCGATCTTGCGATCCCGATGCCCGCGGCCTTTCCGAGCACGACGCTCGTCGGACTCACCGCAACCAGCGGGCTCGTGACCTTTTCAACGGATTCCGACTCGGTCGTTCCCGGGCCGGTCCTCAGCGGATTGCCCGCCGGGGAAACGGTCGTGGGCATTGATTTTCGTCCGTTCGACGGCCGCCTCTACGCGCTGACCGTCGCCACCAACGGCATCGGATCGCTTCACACCATCGACCTCGCCAACGGCGAGCTCACCCCGATTCCGCTGTCCGGCGCGCCTCTCACCTTGGCCGGCTCGGTGGGTATTGATTTCAATCCGGCGGCGTCCGGAGGAACCAACGCCCTTCGGATCCTGACCGCGGAGGGAGCGAACTATCGCCTGGTCTTCGGCCCGGGCGGCGCCACGGTCAACGTCGACACGGCCTTGAATCTGCCCGACGCGCCGGCCCCGCACGTCACGGCCACGGCCTACTCCAACAATCGCGCCGGTCTTCCTGGCGGCGCCGGCCAGGGCGGAACCCTGCAATACGCGATCGACACCACCCGCGACACTTTGTTCCGGGTCAATCCCCCCAACGGCGGCGTCCTGACCGAACCAAAGCCGCTGGGCTTCGATGTCCGCACCTCGGCCGGCCTTGATCTCGTCACCAGCTCGGATCGTGCTCTCGCCGTCCTCGACGTCGACGGTGCCGTCGGATTGTACGAGATCCAGATCGCGACCGGCGCGGCTCAGTGGATTCGCGGACTGCCCGCCAACGTCGTCGACCTCGCGGTTCCCATGTCGCCCACCGTCCGGTTCGCCCCGGGCGACGCCTCCGTGGTCGCCTTCGGAGGGATCGGACCGTTCGCCGTTCAGCGCGCCGAGACCGTCACCGACCCCTTCTGCACCGTCACAGTCGTTCCTTCCGGGACGATTCCTTTCGCCAACGAAGGTTCCGCCGGATTCTTGCGGATCGCCGACCTTTCCGGAGCAGCCCGCGTGATGCTGAACGTCGCCCTCTCGGGCGCGGCGGAGCGGCCCAATCCGGTCGAAACCCCGGCCACCGGGATCGGCACCCTCGAAATCGAAGGGAACACCCTGAAGTTTCAAATCGAGTACACCGGCCTCACGACTCCGGCCTCGATGGCCCACATCCACGGACCCGCGGATTCCGCCACGGCGGCCGGGGTGATGATCGATCTGGCACCGTTCAACGGGGGCGCCTTCGGGACCTCGGGAACCCTCGCCGGAAGCGTCGGCATCAGCGCCTCGCAGAAGGCCGCGATCCTCAGCGGACGGACCTACGTGAACATCCATACCGCCACCGCGCCCGGTGGTGAGCTCCGCGGTCAAATCGGGGCGGCCACGCACCACGCGGTCCTCAGCGGAGGCGCCGAGCGCCCGGCGTCCGTCGCCACGGCGGGAACCGGCTTCGCAACGTTCCGCCTCACGGGACACGAACTCGCCCTCGATGTCAGCTACCGAGGCTTGGGCAGTCCCGCGGTCGCGGCGCACATCCATGGGCCGGCCGGATCCTCCGAAGCGGGTGGCGTGATGATTGACCTGGCGCCCTTCCACCAGGGTTCGTTCGGCACCTTTGGCGCGTTTCGCGGAACCGTCACTCTGACGCCGGAGCAACTCGGGGCGATCGTCGACGGAAAAGCGTACGTCAACATCCACACCACGGGATTTGGCGGCGGCGAAGTGCGCGGACAAATCCGGCCGGTCATCGACGGCATGGCGTTGACCGCGAACCTCGACGGGGCCTCGGAAAAGCCGAATCCCGTGTCCACTCCGGGCAATGGCTCGGCTCAGTTCGTCCTGGCCGGCGATCTGCTCAAACTGGCCATCTCCTACCGGGGACTCACGGGTCCGGCGGTGGCCGCCCACCTGCATGGACCGGCTCCGGCCACGGGAACCGCGGGCGTCCAGGTGGATCTCGCGCCGTTCCACCAGGGTCCATTCGGGACGGAAGGTCTGTTCCTGGGATCCGTTCTCCTGACGCCCGCGCAAAAGGCGGCGCTCCTGGATGGGAACTTCTACGTCAACATTCACACCGCGGCGAACGCCGGCGGCGAGATTCGCGGACAGATCATCCCGTGACCTGAACCGATCCTTGGCGGGACGGAACGGGACGAAACATCCCCTCGCGATCCGTGGTGCCGCTGAGCCGGCACCACGGATTCCCTTTTGCCAGGAATCCTCGCGCCTCGGTTTCTGTGAATCGCGGGCCCCATGCATTTCGCCAGATCGACGAATACCGGAAACAACTCCATCGCGGTCTCGTATCCTTCACCTTCCCCGTTCCGTGTGCTCCGTGTGCTCCGTGGTTGTTCTTCCGGCTCAACCCAGATCCTGGTGATGAGATTCCATCTGGCGGCGGACCATCTCCTCGTAGCGCCCACCGGCTTCCATGAGCTGGACGTGGGTACCCCGTTCGACGACCCGCCCTTCCTCCATGAGCAGGATCAGGTCCGCCCGCCGGATCGTCGAAAGCCGATGCGCGATCACGAAGGTGGTCCGCCCCGCGAGCAGCGTCGCCATCGAAGCCTGGATGAGTTGTTCGCTTTCCGTGTCCAGGTTGCTGGTCGCCTCGTCGAGGATGAGGATCTGGGGTTTCGCCAGGATGGCTCGCGCGATCGCCAGGCGCTGCTGCTGGCCGCCCGACAGCTTCACGCCGCGTTCGCCAATAAAGGTCCCATACTGGTCCGGGAGCTTCGCGATGAATTCGTGCGCATTGGCCCGCCGCGCGGCATCCAGGACCTCCTCGTCCGTGGCGTCGTTCCGGCCGTACGCGAGATTGTCCCGCACCGAGCCGTCGAAAAGGAACACGTCCTGCTGAACGATCGCCAGCAGGTCGCGGTACGTCGCCAGTCGAAGGTCCCGGATGTCGGTTCCATTCAGGAGGATCCGTCCCCGGGTCGGATCGTGGAAACGCGCGACGAGGTCGGTGACGGTGGTCTTCCCGGCGCCGCTCCGACCCACGAGCGCCACGACGGAACCGCCGGGCACGACCACGTTGAAATCGCGCACCACGGGCTGCCCTTCGCGATACTCGAATTCGACCCCCTCGAAGCGTAATTCCCGAACCACCTTCGGCGCCGGCAAAGCGCCTTCGCGGTCCGGCTTGTCGTCCTCCATCGCGAGCACCTCGAACACCCGCTCCATGGCGGCGAGGGACCGCTGCAATTCGGAGAAGGAATTCACGATGTTCCAGACCGGGTTGAGGAGGAGGAACGTGTACCACTGGAACGCCATGATATCGCCGATCGACGCGCCGCCTTGGATGTGCAGGTATCCCCCGTACCAGACGATCACCACGTTCACGGCCCCGAGCAGCAGACCCCACGACGTCCAGAGGATCATTTCTCGGCGCTGCGCGAACATCTCCTTCCGGATGATCGTGTGGCGCCCGACGAGGTACCCGAGCAGTTCGCGCACTTCGCGTCCAAAGGCGCGCACGACCCGGATCCCGGATATCGTCTCGCCGACCCGCCCGTCGATGTGTTCGGCATCCTTGCGGACCGACCGGTAGATCGGCCGGATGCGGCGCGAGAACGCGAAGCTCATCAGCATCACGCCCGGAATGATCGCGAGCGCCATCAGCGCCAGCCGCCAGTTGAGGGAGAGCAGCAGGCCGATCGCGATCAGCAGGCGCAGGATCGAAATCGCCGGCGACATGATCGCCATCTGCAACAGCCCGGTCGTCGTCTCCACATCCCCCGTCAGCCGGGAGAGGATGCCGCCGGTCTTCATGTCCCAGAGCCTCGGCAGCGGCAGGTGAAGCAGACGGTCGAAAAGCGAATGCCGCAGGGAAAGCATGACCCGGACGTTCACCAAACGCTGGCGGTAGTCCTTGAGGGCGCCCACCAACCGCGACAACACCACGACCGCCACGAACAGCCCACCCGCCCGATTCAGGAGCGCCAGCCTCTCCGTGGATGCGAGACCCGGATCCAGCAGGACGCGGTCCACGATGTACCGCATGAACAATGGCTCGACCAATTCGAGACCCGCAGCGATCAGCGCCAGGAGAAACAGGATCCCAATCGCGAAGCGATGCGGCCAAAGCCACCGACCGTACTCGCGCAGAAACTCTCGCCGCCGCGCGCGCCTGGCCCCGGACGCCGAAGCGCCATTGGTGCCCTTCTCACCGGGACGCTCCGCTGAAGCACCTCCATCTCCACTCCCATCTCCACTCCCACTTCCGCCCTCGCCCTCCTTCTCGCTCTCGTCGCGATCCAGTCGACGATGCCGGTAGTCCTCGACGAAGCCCTGGTACCGCCGACGGGAGGAACGTCCGTTCGCTGGAATCGCGCCGGGAGATTGCTTGGGCGCGTTCGTTTTCGCGGGTTCATCCCCGTGGCGTGTGCTCATGCCGCCGCCTCCCGTCGCTTCGCGTGGCTCCCATCCGTCGATCCCGTCCCGTTCAGTCCCTCCGCCAACCGCCGGCGAAGTTCCGGCAACACGTCGGTCTCGAACCAGGGATTCCGCCGAAGCCAGATATTGTTGCGGGGGCTCGGATGGGGAAGCGGCCACCCGAGCGCTTCGTATTCACGCCAGCAGCGAACCGTTTCGGTCAGGGACGATTTCGCCCGCCGACCGAGATGCCAGCCGATCGCGTACTGTCCCAGGAGGATGGTCACCCGGATTGAGCGGAGTTCCGCGAGGATCCGGGCCCGCCATTCGCGGGCGCATTCCGGGCGCGGCGGAAGGTCCCCCGATGGACCCGTCCCCGGATAGCAGAAGCCCATGGGAAGAATCGCGACACGTTCGGCGTCGTAGAAGGTGTCCCAGTCCAAGCCCAGCCATACCCGAAGGCGATCGCCGCTGGGATCCGTGAATGGAATGCCTGACTGATGAACGCGCCGACCCGGAGCCTGTCCCACGAGAAGAACCCGCGCGGTCGGAGAGATCTGAAACGCGGGGCGCGGTCCCAGCGGAAGGTGTTCGGCGCAGAGACGGCATTCCCGAATCCTGCGTTCCAGGTCCTGGAATGCCGTGGGCTTCATCGGGGAGGAAACGAGCGGCCCGCGGACGGCCTTCGTCACCCTTCCAATCGGTGGACCTGCAACCGCCCCCAGGGCGGCCAGACGCCGTCCTTGCGCTGGGGTTGCCCATTGGCGCCGGCCAGCACGAGGAGGCTGCCATCCGCCGAAAACCGCGCCTGCGTGGTCCTTTTCTTGGTGTCGACCGAATGCACGAGGTCCCCGTCCTGCGCGGAAAACAGCGCAACGTTCCAGGTCCCCTGGGCCTGTCGGCCCGCCATCACGAAGTGGGATCCCCGGGGATGCCAGGCGACGCTCTCCATCAATCCGGAACCGTGCTGCCCGTCGCGGATCTGGTCGCGGCGCTCGCCCTTCCGCCACTCCCAGCGCTGCCAGGTCATCTTGCCGTTTCCCGCCATGGGATCCGTCATGGGCCCCATCCCGCACCCCAGCAGCGACTCCCCGTCGGGCGAAAAAGCCAAACCGTAGATCCCGCCGCAGTAATGGTGGGTCTTGATCGATCCCCACGAGGTGAAGTCCGGCGAGACCCACTTCGACACCGGCTCGCTCCCAGGTGGCGCCGACAGATTCCACACGCGCACCTCGCCCAGCATGTTGGCCGCCGCGAGGTGCGTCCCGTCGGGGCTGAAGGCGCAACTCAAGACCGGCGGCGTATGGCTGAAGGCCGCAACGGCTTCACCCGTCCGCGCATCAAAGACCTTCACCGAGGGTTCGGACTCCGTCGCGGGCTCGTACTTCCAACCCCCGGGCAGGTACTGACCCGTGACCGTCGCGATCCGACGGCCGTCCGGCGAAAGCGCGAGCTGCCAGTTCCAGAACTTATGCGCCGCCAACCGGCGCCAACACCGCCGGGTCGCCACGTCGTGCCAAAGCAGCATCCCATCGTACCCCCCGGAGATGAGCGTGCCGCCGTCGGGCGAAAGCACGCATCCACTCGCGAACGACGCGTGCCGTCCCTCGAACGCCTCCGAGCGGCCCGTCGAAGTGTCGACCGAATGAACCGACCCGTCCGCGCAGGTCACAAAGGCGCGTCCCGCGTCCGAAGTCACCGCGAGTCCGAGAATCCCCGTGGGCAGCCGATGATCGTGAACGAGTGCCAGTTTCATGGGTTCAAGCGAGGAGTTCCCGGATCGGTTCCGCCCTGTCCTCGACCCGATGGAAGGTCGGCATCCCCGGAAGGTCGTACTCCGCGTAGGGATCGATGCCGAGGGCCGTGAAGATCGTCGCGAAGAGGTTCTGCTCGTTGTACGGCTTCTCGATCACGTCCACGCCGTCGGCGTCGGTCGCTCCGGTCACCACCCCGCGTTTCAGTCCGCATCCGGTCATCATCAGGCTCCACGCGTTGGGGTAGTGGTCGCGGCCGCGCGCGGCATTCATCCACGGAGTCCTTCCGAACTCACCCATCGCGATCACGAGCGTCGAGTCGAGGAGGCCCCGCTGCTCCAGATCGGTCACGAGGTGAAACAGGACGCGGTCCAGTTCGGGGACGAGCATCTGATGGATCTCGTGCTGGAAGACGTGGTTGTCCCAGTTCATCCCGTTCGCGACCATCACGAAGGGCGCGCCGTTCTCGACCAGGTGCCTCGCCATCAGCGTGTGCTGTGCGAAACTCCCCGGTCCGTAGCGCTCGCGGTCCGCCGGCGGGAGTTTGTTCACATCGAAGAGGTCCGCGCTCGCCGCCATGCCCCGCATCCGCTCGAAGGCCGCGTTCTGGCTCCGCGCCACCGAGCTATTGCGGGCGCGCTCGTACCGGGTCGTCAGAAATCGCCGAAGTCCTTCGCGAGCTTCCCGGTCGTGCCGCGGAATCTCATCCACGGCCGCCTCCACGAACGGCGTGTAGTCGCCCCCCAGGCGCACCGGCGCATGCTCCGCTCCCAGCCAACCCGCCCAGTTCCCCGCTTTGAACGACTCGAATTCGTTCCCGCCCGGAATCGGATCGATGAAGATGAAGTTCGGAATCGGCGTATCCAACTGACCCATCGCCTGCGACAGCGCACTCCCCAGGGTCGGGCGCGTGAACCCGGCCCGTTCCGGGTTCCCGCGCTGCAACAGGGTGATCGCCTGGAAATGCTCCGACTGCGCCGTCTTCATGCTCCGGACGATGTTCAGTCGGTCCGCAATCGACGCGCACCTCGGCATCAGCGAGGAGAAATGCACTCCCGGAATCCGCGTCGGAATGCTCCCGAAAGGTCCGCCACTCGGTCGGCCCGGCTTGGGATCCCAGGTCTCGAACTGACTCGGCGCACCGCAAAGCCAAAGCAGGATGCACCGCTTTCCCGCCTTCCGTGTGTCCGCCGCGAAACCCGGGTTGTGAAAGAGGCCCGAAAAACTCGACACGGCGGCCAGGCCTCCGCCCGTGAGCCCTTTCAGGAAGAGCCGGCGGTGAATCCGGTGGTCGTCGCCGCGGCACTCGCCCGGTTGTTGCTGGTGTCCCGTTCCGTTGGAGTCGGCGTGGGTCATCACGGCATGGTCAGGAATTCGGAATTCGTCATCAGCGCCCACAGGATGTCATCGACGGCTTCGGCGGTCGCTCCGGTCCGTTCCGCGAGGTATCCCGCGAACCGCTCGGTCTCTTCGACGTCCGGCATCCGTCCGAGAACCCGCTGAAACGCCTCCTCGACGCGGGATCGATCGTCCGAAAGTGTTGTCAGGCGCCCCGCGGTGTTGCCCGGCTCCGGTTTCAGGATCGCGGACAAACCCGCGGAATGCGTGAGGAACTGGGCCTGTTGGAAGGTGGCGTTGTATTCGACGGGCAGGACGTCCGGAAGCGCCGACGCCACCGCCCGACGCAACGCCACGTCGTCCGGCGGCAACCCCGCCGCCACCCGCCAGGAGCGCGCCATCTGCTCGGCCGTGAGCGGGCGCTCGATCGCCGCGGCGAACGTTTCAGGCGGCGGAACCATTTCCGCCCCGGCCGAGGCATCCAACCCATAGACCCGGCTCAGCACTATTCCCCGGATCAACCGCCGCATATCACCCTGGTGCGCTTGGAAATCCCCGGCCAGCCAGTCCAGCAATTCGGGATGGCTCGGCGCGTTCCGCGCGGTCATCTCGTCGACCGGATGCACCAACCCGCGCCCCAACAGAACCGCCCACATCCGGTTCACGAACGCGCGACCGGGGAGCGGATTGTCGCGCAGGGCCGCATCCGCGAACGCCTCGCGCCTGGAAAACCGAGGCACCCGGGCCTTGGCCTTCGGATCCAGGTAGAGGTCGTCCGTGTCGGATTCTTTCGCGTCCCCGGCGGGACGCACCTCGTCGATCGTCGGTCCGTTGAGCAGCATCACCAACGCGGGCTGCGATTCCTTCTTCAGGTTGGTGAAATTCACAAAGCCGCCCACCGCCGACTCCGCGACCTCGGGTCTTCCGTCGACGTTCTTTCCCCGATTGAACGCGGCGACAAGCCCCCAGTAGTGGCCCTGTTTGATCTCCCGGGCGAGCGGATGGTCGTGGCACTGCGCGCAATCGATTTTCGCGCCGTACACGACGGGGGCCACCGCCTCCGCGATCGCCTGATGGTTGTTCCGCCGCTCGTAGAGAAACCACGCGGCGCCCTGGTGGGCGGGGTTCGCGGGCCGCGCGGTGAGCAGATCGTGAACCACCTGGTCCCACGGCCGGTTGGATCGGAATGCGGCCTCCAGGAAATCCCACCATCCGTTCTGCCGCCGCCGGTCCTCGTGCGAATCGCGCTTCACCCGCCCCATCAGGAACACGTCCCAAAGTTCCCGCATCCGGACCGGGTACTCCTCAGAAGTCAGGAGGCGTTCCACCAGCTGCCGCCGCCGCCATTCCTCCGGCCATCCGAGGAAGGCGCTCAATTCGGCGGGAGTCGGAATCCGGCCCGCCAGGTCGAGGTACAACCTTCGACACCAGGCCCGGTCATCCACCCCACGGGCCGGAGTCACACCCGCCCGCCGCCAACCTTCGGTCACCCAGAAATCGATCGCGTCCGTCACCGTCCCGAATTCCGTGCCGGATTTCCCGGGGTTCGACCGTCCACCGTTCTCCTCGCTGGAGGCTCCCAACGCGACGATCCATTCGCGCACGGCCTCCCTGTCGGCGTCGGAAAGCTGCTTCTTGGGAGGCATGTGCGGATCGGAACCCGCAGCGAGAACTTCGTAAAGACGGCTCCGACCGGGATCGCCGGGCGTCACCACCGGCCCCTCGTCACCCCCTTTGAGGACGGCTTCCGGCGAATCCAATTCCAGCCCCCCCTTCCGCTCGATCAACCCGTGACACTTGGAGCACTGAACATCGAACAACGGCTGAACCTTCCGGGCCCACACGACCTCGGCTTCCACCGCTTCCACGGCCCACGCTGCTTCCCCAAAGGAGAGCAGGGAGAGAGCGATCCCGGCGGTCAGTGTGAGGGCCCGTTGCATCACTGGAGCCAACCTAGCCGGTTCGCGGCATTCGACGCAACCCGCTCCCTCCCCATTCGAAGTGCGGTGCGGAGCACCGCACTCCAAGAATTGGCGTCTACGGCGCGCGCAGGCGGAAGAACTTCCCGCGCTCCTGGAGCACCTGGATCACGTGCTTGCCCTGGTTCGTCGGCACCGCAACCCACGGACCATCCAGACTGTCGGCCACCTCCAGGATCGTTCCGGATTCCTCCTCCCATTCGAGGACGATCTCGGCCGGTGGATTCGGATTCTGGGCTGTGGGCGCAGGTCGCACGACCGGGTTGATCTTCACCTTCCGTTCCTTTCTGCAATCCACCGTGACTCGGAACGAGCAGGTCCGGATCGCCACGCCGGCCTCGACGATGCGACAGGTCACCACGGTCGTTCCCAACGGGAACCGGCTTCCCGAGGGAGGCGAACACTCGACCGCGATCGGAGTGCAGCCTCGAAGCGCCTCCACTTCGTATCTCACAACCCGCCCGGTCTCGTCGTCGCAGCGCACGGTGAAATCGTCCGGGCAGGTGAGGCTGATCGGCCCAGCCGGATCCGGGTCCGGATCCACCACGTTCAGAATGATCGGACAGGACCCCACGTTGCCCCGGTTGTCCGCCACGCTCAGGGTCACTTCGTGGCGTCCGACGCCGACGAGAGTTCCAGGCGCCGGCTCCTGACGGACGGGCGCCTGCGGGGAAATTCCGCAGTTGTCCTGGTAGCTGGCCAACGCCCGGAAGTCGGGAACCCGGGTCTTGCAGGGAACATCATCCCCGAACTGACCGATTCGAACCGTGACGGAATTGGTTCGGCACGTGATGCGGGGCGGCGTGGTGTCGCCGAAGAAAAGGCAGCCAGGCCACGCGTAGGATTCGTACTCGCTCCATCCGTAAACGATGACGCCCAGATCGGCGCTCCCGCTCAACGTATGGTTGCCCTGGGTCACCCCAAGCCGGGCGTACCGGAATCCGGTGGCCGCGATCGGAGTGAACACCACGTTGGTCACCACCCCGTCCAGGGTCAGCGAGGTCACGGACGACGGCGCGATGACGGTGACGTGGTGAGTCAGGAAGTTCGTTCCTCCGGTGGCGAAGGCGTGGGACGCGGCGAAATGGGATCGCCCGGGAACCGTCACCATGAACGGATCGGAGTTGACGACGCCATCCCGGTCCGAGCTGGAGGCGTATTGATGGACCAGCACGGGGCGGTTCGCGACGAAATGCCCGGCCTGGGTCAGCAGAGTTTCATACACATCACCCCGGTTGGTCAGCACGATCGGCGAGCCGCCATTGACGGTCAGGGTCGTGTTGTTCCGTGCCGCGACGACGCGAACAGTCTCGCCTCCCGTTCGAGTGGCCAACGGCGCGGTGAAGAATTCGGTCCCCAGCCGTTCCACGGGCAGGAGTTGTTCCACCAGGTAGTCGCAGTAGAAGAGGCTGCTCGAATTGACGTTGGCGCACAGATGCCCTCCCAGCGCGGCGACGGGCTGGTCGGCTTCGATCAGGGTGCCCGTCAGGTCCGCCGGCGCGTCGTTCGTGTTCCGCAGCTGATAGCAGTCCCCGACGTTGGTCAGGACGATCGAGTACGGAACGCCGGCGATTCGCGGTCCGGTCTCGACCCGGGGCGTGATGACCACGGTCGTGTTGGGCTGGGTGGCCACCAGCGCGAACTGCGTTCCCGAGATCTCCGGCACGCCCACCTGGGTGTTCGGGAAGGCGGCGACGACGTATTCGCCGCTCAGCACTTCCGTGGGAAGCGCGCGAAAGCCGTCGGTCGTGTGGGCCACCCGGCTGATCGCCTGAACGCCCACCGGGGCCGTCGCGGTCACGTGGATCCCCCGGTTGCGGATCGCATCGTTCAAATCGCCCAGGTCCACCGCGGCCGGCAGGACGAGGGTGATCCCCGTTCCGGCCAACGTCGCCGTGAGGTTCGTTCCCAGCCCCGGGATCGACACCGTCACCGTCGTCCCACTCGTTCCCGTCACCCGAATTCGTGGCGCGACCGGGTTCGCCGGATCCGGCGCGTAGTTCCCCGGGAACGTGAACCAGAAATCCTGGCCGGTGCAGGACAGCTCGCAGCCGGGATCCTCCTCGATCACCACCCGGTGGTCCTCCACCTCGCCCTCGCCACCGTCACCCGTGTGGGTGTTCAGACCCGACCTGCTCAACCGGAAGCGCGCGTAGGTCGGACCCGCCACGGCGGTCGCGGGGACGTTGAACGACAGCACATTCACACCCGCCAGAAGCGCCCTCGCCGTGAAGATCCGGTCCCCACCCTGGCCCCAACCACGATCGCCCCCGAAATCGATCCAGGCATCCAGCCGGCCGTCCGCGCTGGCCTCGACACGGACCTCGGCCGTCTGGCCCCGCACCAGCGGCGTCGTGAAGGTCACGCCATCCTCGTCGTCCGCCTCGCCCGGAGGCGAAAGATCGTCGCCAGTCGCATTCGAATTCGGTTGCCCGTCCGCCTCGCTGTCCACGGTCTTCCCGAGATGGAACCCCTCGGCAAGGGTATGACGGGCGCCATCGTCGAGATCCCGCGTCGGGAATCCGTCCGGCGCATCGCCCCAGTCCTTTTCGGGCGCGAGGATCACGAAGGGATAGTCCTCGACTTCCCCCTCGGGCGCGGGACCGAACCAGCTGTTCAGGCCCTGGTGGCTGAGCCGGAAGCGGGCATACGACCCGCCCGGAACCGCGCTCCCCGGGACCGGAATCTTGAAGGAGCGCGTTTCCGTGCTGAACGCCTCCCCCACCAGCACCCACTCGCCGGGATCCGCGAATGTCCCGTTCCGATTGAAATCAAACCAGGCGTCGACCTTGCCGGCCCCGACAACCGTCACGTCGAGCTCAGGAAAACCTCCCGGCCGAAACAGCGGCGATCCGGTCACCCCGTCCTCGTCGTCGGGTTGCCCGGAGAGATCGTCTCCCACCGCCAGGATTCCAGGGACCCCATTCGTTTCGACATCCACCAGCTTGCCGAAATAGAGCCCGGGAATTCGGAGATGCCGCGCGCCGTCGCTGGCCAACAGGGTGCGGTACGAATCTGGCAGATCCCCGAAATCGTGCGTGGCTCCGTTCTCGCCGCCGCCGCCGCCACCTCCCTCCCGAGTGATCTCGACCTGGTAATCTTCGACTTCGCCGCTCTCCTCACTGTCGCCCGTGACCCCCGGATACTGATCCTGGTAGAGCCTGTATCGGCTGAACGTTGTGCCGATGACCGCGGCGGCGGGCACGACCACGACGAAATCGTTGGTCCCGGGAACGAGCTGGGCGTGCGAAATGATCCGCTCGGCCGGATCCGCCCAGGCGCCGTTGGCGTTCCAATCCATCCAAGCCGAGAGCCGCCCGGGATTCTGGCCGGGCGGCCGCGTGTGAATCACGCGGACCGTGACCGCCTGTCCCGGGATCAGCGAACCAATGATTCGGACACCGTCCTCGTCCGCGCCATCCGCCGTCGCCGTGGAATTCTGAAGCGTGCCGTCGTCGGGATCGATCCCGCCGCCGAGCGTGAAACCCGCGAGCACCCGCTGGGACGCGCCGCCATGGTTCCTCGTCGTCGGATAAGGCAGGTCCGGCGCATCACCGAAGTCGCGCGACTCCTGTTCACCCCCGGAACTCTTGTTGAGCTGGGCGGGATCGCTCGTCGAACTGCCGGCGGCGTTGCTCACGACGACGTCGTACTCGCCGAAATCCGCCGCCTGAACCCGGGGCAGACTGAGGGTGGCGCCGGTAGCCCCCGGAATGGGCGCTCCATTGCGCCGCCATTGGTAGGTGAAAGGTCCGCTCCCGTTCACAGCGACCGAGAACGTCGCCGCGCCGGATTCCGCGATCGTTTGGCTTGCCGGTTGGGTGACGATCGACGGCGGGAGCGCGGCGTTCACCCCGGTCAGGGTCCGGAGTTCGACCGCATTCGGGAGGTAGTCGACCTGAAAGTGCCGGTTGGGGTGGACCTGCAGGTTGGGAGTCCGGGCGAACCTGCCGGTCACCCCACCGGATGCGGTGAGGAACCGGAAGCGGGCTTCCGCATCCGGCACGAACTCGCCCCGAAGCCGGGTCGAAAGCGTTCCACCCTGGAGCGTGACGGCGCCGTTGGTGACCGCCACGAGATCGTGTCCGGTGCCGGGACCCGCGCCGCTGGCGATCTCGATATCGAGCACCCCCGTCGTCGCGTGCGTGTAGTTGCCCAGGATCGCCAGCCGCCCCGGTGTTTCGCCCGGGGAAAGGATCCCGGAATTCGCGAAGGCGACGTTTCGAACATCCAGCGTTCCCGGTCCCAGGATCCGCGCACCCTGGGCGTTCACGAACGTGGACCCGCTCACGGTCATCGCGTGTCCGCCGAGTGCAATGAAGCCCTCGTTGACGTGCTGGGCGCCCGACCCCGAGATCAGCAGCGGATGCCCCAAGGTGACGACACCCCGATTCCGGAAAGGACTCCGGATCTCGCGGCCACCGCCATTCAAACCGTCCGTCACGATTGTGCCGCCGTCCCCGTTCTCAAGGAAACCGGCCGTCACCCGAAGGACCGTCGTTCGATCCGCGCGAAGGCTTTCCATCCGGATGGATCCCCGATTGACGTGGCCCGGGCTCACGGTGAGCACGGCATTCGCCTCGATGTCGCTGATCACCCGGAGCAGCAGGTTCTCGAGGTTGTCCCCGTCCAACTCGCTGGCCGCGCCGTACAGCCGCAGTTCCGAGGGCACCGCGGTCGGACGCGTGGGCACGATCCGGGCGCTCTGGAACAGGACATCGCCGACCGCCCGGCCGCCGTCGACCTGGTAGGTCCCCGAAACGGTCACCGGTTCGCTTTCGGCGAGCAGCAGACCCTGATTGATGAGGGTCCCCTGGATCCGGCGGTCACCTCCGCCCGCGCGAACGATCTCGATGATGCCCGAGGGCGCATTCGTGAAACCGGCGGCCAGTTCCAGCCGGCACAGGCGGTCGTTGCGCGCCGAGCCCATGACGATCCGTCCGACATTCACCGCCCCGGGCAAGGTGGTCAGCGTCGTCTGATTCCCGACATCGGTGTCCAGATACAGCGTGACCACCGGGCTGGAGTTCGCGATGAGCGTGCTCTCCACGCCCAGCAGCCACAGCGTTGCCGGAGTCGTGACCGAGGCGGCCACTCGCGTGGTCGCCCCGAAGAGCCGGATGTCCCCTGAAAGAGAACCTCCCGCCACATCCACGCGCCCACCCACGATATCCATCGACCCGGCCACTTCGAGCCCACCCGAGTTCTGGGCGAACACGGCATTCCGGTTCTCGACGTCGAGCCGGACACCCGTTTCGACGAAGACCCGGGCAAGGTTGGTCAGACTTCCCCGGAAACGGCGTGCACCGCCGTTGGCCGACAGCACCTCGATCGCGCCACGATTGACAATGGATAGACCGGAGGCGTTGAGGGTCGAGGTCCGATCCGCTCGCTGGCTTTCGAGACGGATGACCCCGAGGTTCACCGTGTTGGACGAGACCGTCAGCGTGGCCTGGGCTCCCGTGTCGCTGATCACCCGGAGAACGAGATTGGTGAGCACCTCCCCCACGAGGGTTGTCTCGCCGCCAAACAACTGGAGCTCATTCGGGCCCGCAGGAGCCCGCAATGTCAGGAGTCGGACGCTGACGAACCGGACATCCCCATCGGCCCGTCCGCCATCCACCTGGTAAGTCCCGGTCACGGTCACCGGAGCCGCCAGGCTGGTGAGACGCCCCTGGTTGACGAGGGTTCCGTCGATGAATCGACCGCCACCACCGCCAGCGACCACTTCGATCAGGCCCGTGGGGGCATTGGTCAGGCCCGCGTCGATTCGAAGTCGGGTCACCCGATCGTCCCGGGCCGAACCCATCACGAGCCTCCCGACGTTCACGGCTCCCGGGCGTGTCGTGAGCGTGGTCTGGTTCCCGACATCCGTATCCAGCTCGAGCGTCATCGTGGCGCTGTCGTTGCTGACCAGCGAACTGAGCGCGCCCAGAAGCCGGAGGTGCCCCGGGGAAGTCCACGTCGGCGCCACCCAGGTTTCCGCGCTGAAAACCCGGATGTCACCATTCACCTGGCCGCCCCGAGCGATCACCCGCCCGCCATCGATTCGCAGGGATCCAAGGACCTCGATTTGTCCGGAAACCGCTTCAAACAGCCGGTCCGCGTTGTCGACGTCGAGGATCACGCCGGCTTCAACCTGAAGTCGCCCGCGATTGACAATCCCGGCTCGGATCCGGCGCTCGCCGCCTCCCGTGACCGCCGCCGTCAGGGATCCGTTGTTTTCCAACCCGGCCGCCCCGGTCACCGTCAATGTCGCGGTTCGATCGGCCCGTTCGCTTTCAAGCCGGAGATGACCCTGGTTCCGGACCGACTCCGAGACCGCGAGGTGCGCATTCACACCGATATCACTGACGATCCGGAGGGTGCAGGTGGTGTCCAGCGATCGAATCGTCGCGACGCCTGAGAACCGGACCGAAAGGTTGAGCCCCTCACCCTGGATGCGGACGTCATCCGTCGGCCCCGGAACCCTGCCGCCCTGCCAATTGGACTCGGCTGACCAGAGATGGGCGCCAGTCGTCGGACCCACCCACGAGATCGTCGCCGCGCCGGCGATGCCGCTGAACACTCCCCACCCGGCACCGAACAGAACCAGCGTCCGGACGGCTCTCAGCGCGCGCATCACAATTCTTCCGGGCGCGACGCGCTCCGAAGGGGCGTCGCGTCCCGGGTCATGGCTTGGGGACAGGGGATTCATGGGATCTTCCAGAATGCGTTGAACCACCCGACATGCGGACGAACGCCCGACTCGGATCGCGTTTTCGACGCCTGACTCTTGGAGATTTCCGAACGAGGCACCGAAGGCAATGCGTCCACCAACCGGGTTTCCGTGGACCGTTCGCCGGCCAGTGAGGGTTCCGACGCGAACACCAGCGTGTCGGAACCCAGTCCGCCTTCGAGGATATCCGCTCCACCACGGCCCTCGAGGCGGTTGTCGAGGGAGTTGCCCGTAATGAAATCGGCGGCACCGGTTCCCAGCACGTTTTCGATCGCGTGGCAGCGGACCAGGAAAAGTTCGAGGTTTGTATGAACCGATTGAACGTGGCCGATTCCGAGGTTCACGGTCACGCCCGTGGTGGTGGCGCCATTGAACTCCAGGGAGTCCGAACCACCCGAACCCACATCCTCGAAGATCGTGTCCCGTCCCAGGGAAGCCCCCGACCCCAGTTGAAACAAGTAGTCGTCGTCCCCTTCCCCGCCTTCCAGCCAATCGTCCCCTTCCCCGCCCGAGATCCGATCGCCACCGGCTCCGCCCTCAATCCGGTTCGCCAGGCTGTTGCCGGTCAGCCGATCCTCACGATTCCCGCCGCGCAGATTCTCGATCGAGGTCCCGCTGATCAGGGTCAGCGTCAGGTTCGGATTCACCAACTGCGCCGCGGTGCTCGCCAAGGAAACGGCGATCGTGCGAGTCGATGTGGCCGAGAAATCAGCCCAATCCGAGCCCCCTGCGTCGTCGATGGTTTCCGAACCCAGATCCAGATCCGTGTCCATCGTGTAGACGTCATCTCCAAAGCCGCCTTCGAGTTGGTCGTCGCCCGCGCCGCCGATCAGCGTGTCGTCGCCAACGCCGCCGCGCAGCGTGTCGTTCCCCCCAGCCCCGTCGAGCTGAACGGCTCCGTCGAATCCGATCGCGTCCAGGACGTTGTTCCCCGCCCCGCCCGTCAGGTCCGCGGCCTCGAATCCGCTCAACGCATCTTCCAGCGATCCATTGAACGCCAGGGAACCCGTCGTCAGGGTCATGTCCGCGTCGCGTTCTTCCACCAGCGTGTCCTCGAAGGCCTGCCCGGCCGCGTTCACTCCGCCCTCGCCGTCGAGCGTGTCACGACCCGGCCCGCCCTGGATCCGATCGCTCCCTTCCCCGCCCTGAATCACGTTGGCACCCGCGTTTCCGATCAACCCATCGTCCTGTTCCGTTCCGGTCAGGTTCTCGAACTGGTCCGCGTCCCCGAGAACGATCGTCAGATTGGCGTTCACCACCTGTTCGGTACTCACCGCGAGGGAGACCGTGGCACCGAGCGAATCGGTCCCGGAGAAATCGAGGTGGTCCCGCCCGCCGACGCGGAGTTCGATCAGGACGTCCCGGTCCAGCGCTTCATCCGCGTCGAATCGGTAGGTGTCATCGCCATCGCCTCCGGTGAGCAGGTCATTGCCCCCGCCGCCCATCAGCACGTCGCCTTGGGAGCTTCCCACCAAACGATCATCGCCCCCACGCCCATCCAGGGTGACCGGACCGTTGAATCCCGAGGCGTCCATCCGGTTCGGACCGTCCCCACCGATCAGGTGGGCTTCCTCAATGGTCCCTATGAAAGTGTCGGTCTCGGATCCAATCACCAGCGTTGTCGTCCCGAGGAGGAAGTCCGCGTCCCGCTCCTCCGTCACAAGGTCCACGCCGCGCGAGCCGTCGATCTGATCGTTCCCGGGACCGCCCGTCAGGTGATTCGTGCCGGTTCCCCCGATGAGGACGTCATCGCCGCCGGCTCCGTCGAGCCGTACGAAACCTGAGAAGCTCGATGCGTCCAGCGTGTTGGGGGAGTCGTCCCCGGTGAGGCTGATCTCGTCGAACGTGGACGGGGTGAACGTGTCGGTTTCGCCGATTGTGGCGTTGGTCATGGCGGTGGCGGAGAGATTCCAATTGCCGGCACGCTCCTCCTTGAAGGTGTCGTAGCCGCCGGACCCTCCGTCGAGCGCGTCGTTGCCTTCGCGCCCCCAAATCACGTTGTCCCGGGTGTTGCCGGACAATTGATCCTGGACTCCCGTTCCCGGCGCGAATCGCCCTCCGTACAGGTTCTCAATTCCGGTGGAAGCCGTGGAAGCCACGTTGTTCGAGCCGAAGGCCAGCGTCTGCCGATCAACCACGAACAGGCTCCCTCCGAAGGCGATGATCTGTTGCTCGGGCGCGGCCGTGTTCAACGCCAGGGTCAACGTCGGCGACACGGTCTGACGGGTCGTCAGACTCAGATTCAGGCTGACCGCCTGACCCGTGGTCTCGCCGAAATCAAGGGTGTCCGTGTCGCGGGACGCGGATTCGAAAATGTCGTCGTCGCCCAAGGCGGTGTCGGCATCGAAAAGGTAGAGGTCGTCCCCTTCGCCGCCCGTCAGGTCATCGTCACCGCCACGGCCTTCGAGAATGTCGTTCCCCGACCCACCCTCCAGAACGTTACCGAGCAAATTCCCCAGGAGCGTGTCATCCCCGGACCCCGCGCGCACATTCTCCAGGACATTCGCCGGATAACTCAGCACCAGGACCGTCATGGACCCGTCGAGAATCGTCATCGAGGTGGAAGCCAGATCGATCGTCAGGCTCAATCCGCTCGTCGAGAAGTCCAGGGTGTCGGCTCCGCCCAGAGGCGAAACACCCTCATCGATCGCGTCCGTCCCCAGCACGCCGTCCGTGTCGAAAACATAGGTGTCGTTCTCGCTCCCGCCGTTCAACAGGTCGTCGCCCGTGCCGCCTTCCAGCGTGTCATCGCCCCCCTCGCCTTCCAGACGGTCGTCACCCAATCCACCGACGAGCAGATCGCTCCCCATTCCTCCCAGCAGGACCGGGTCGCCCGCGTCGGTGAACCATCCGAAGTCTCCGAGCAGCACGTCGTTCCCTTCTCCGCCCGTGATCAGGTCGTCGTCCGGACAGGGGTTGTCGAAGATCAGCACGACCGCCCCAGATCTCGCCCCGTGCACAGGGCCGCCCGTCGGATTGCGAAGCGTCAGCAGAACGGTCTCGTACCCCTCTTCCAAGTCATCTTCCAGGATCGGAATCCCGAACAGTTTCGAGTCATCGCCAACGCCGAATCGCACCGTCCCCCGCGCCGAGAGATAGTCGGAGATCTCGTTCGCGGTTCCGTCGGAGGTGAAGAAGACCGCGACCGGGGAGATCGAACCCCCGTCCCCGAGCAGTTCGATCACCGCCACGCCGTCGGTTTCCCTGACCGAGTAGATTCCCTGCCCGAACGAGACGTTCCAGGGAGCCGATCCGGCCGGAAGGATCCGGACTCCGGCGTCGACGTTCGCCAGGGTTCCGCCGGCGGCGACAGCCTGGGGCAACGTCAGCCCCAGAATCGCGTCGGCATCGCTGTTGTTCAGGAAGGTTCCGACACCCTGCGTCACCAGGGTGTACCCGCCCGGAATCAGGAAATGAACCTGGTACTCGCACGCGGCCAGGTTGGTGAATGAATAGGCGCCCGACGCGTCCGTGTAGGCCGTCGCGATCAGAGTCCACGTTTCGTCGTACAGGTTGACCTGGACTCCCGCCAATCCGCGCTCCGTTCCCGGCGACGGCTTGAGTTCCGTGTTGTCCCCGTCGGAATCGATCCAGACCCGGCCGCTGAGGGTTCCCGGTGGCGGCAACGACGCCGGGTCCACGTAGATTCGCGTCCGTGTCGTCCCAGAGAGAATCTCCTTGAGGAGGATCTCGTACCCCGGGCCTTCGCAGGAACAGCCGGGTCCCAGCCAATGCCCGCCGATGAGCCAGTCGTCGCCGGATCCGCCGTCGATCTCATCATTCCCGGGTCCGCCGTAGACGGTGTCGTTGTTGCCGGTGGTACCGCTTCCCGTGGACCCGGTCGGAACGGCAGGCGTCTCGGCGATCTCGAATCCCAGATCCCGGACGGACGCCGCATCCGCCAAACTCAGCCCGAACGGCAGAACAAACGAACTCGGCGAAGCTCCTTCCGGAAGGGCCGTTTCATCGACGGTCACCGTGTAGTCGTCCAGAGGCAACGTCAGCGAATAGCCCCCATCGGCCGTCGTGACCGCCGAGTAGGAGAGGGTCGTGGTGTCGCTCGTGTAGGTCACCTCGACCCCGGCCAGCCCGGTGTCGGTGGATCCATCGCGGAATCCATTGCCATTCTCATCGAGGAAGACCGTTCCGGTCACAAGTCCTGGATCGTCGTCCAGAATGACTCCATACCCGCGGTCGTGGCTGTCATCCCCGCCCGTCGCGTCGCTGTCGAACGGGTCATCCCCGATCGTCCCATTCACCGGGTCCGAGAGCACGACGTAGAGGGTTTCGATCTCCTCCACCTCGGAATCGTCCTTCATCGTGATGACGACCGTCCGCGGTGTTTCCAGGCTGCCCGCGGCGAAGGTCAGGATTCCCGTCGTCGTCACGAAGTCATCCTCGGCGACCGCCGTTCCACTGATCGACGTGTACCGCACCTGGACGTCAAGCTCGCTCGCCCCCGTGACCGTGACCGGGAAGCTCAGCGCACCCGGAGTTCCATCGCTGGGTTTTTCCACCGCGAAATGCCCCGTCGAATCGGCGTCGCCGATGGTGATCACCGGCGCCGGATCATCCTCGATGATCGTCAGGGTCGCCCTCGTCACCAGACCTCGAACTTCCCCGCCCGTCGGGTTGGCGAGGTGCAATTCGACGGTCTCGTTCCCCTCGTAGATCGACTGCCCGAAGAAGGTCTTGTTGTCGTAGGTCGCGATCGTGAACGTCTTCAGCACTTCCCCGGGCCCGAACCGCACCAGGCCACGCTGGCCGCCCGCTGTGTCCGGGTTGAGAGCGGAATCGTAGTCCACGCCCGCCGTCGCGGTGCCTCCCGACGCCCAGTAGACCGCAAGCGGCTGGGAACTGTCGCCGGCCCGAACCAGCGAGATCGTGGCGACGCCGCCTTCGACCACCGAATAGGCCGCGTCGCTGAATTGCACGTACCAGGGCCCCGGGTCGGTGCTCTCGTCGTTGCGGATGGTGACGACCGCGTGGTTGGGCCGCGCCGCCGTCGTTCCGATCTCCGCGTTCACCGCCGAGATCAGGTTCACGAAAAAGAATTCGTTGGACTCGACCGTCGTGTCGCCCAGGATGTTGACCGTGATCCGAACGCTGGTCTCGCCCGGGTTGAAGACCACCGTTCCAAAGGTCTCCTCGAAATCCGCCGCTTCCGTCAGGGACGCCGTGCCAAGCGCCGTTCCCCGGTTCGTGGCCCAGTTCACCCGGACTTCCCGCCCGCTCACGCTGGCCAGGCTCAGTTCGAGTTCAACCGCCCGGTTCCCCGCCTGCCCTTCGTCGACCGGTTGGGACGTCACCGTTCGGAGACTCACGAAGGGCGAGGGATCGTCATCGTTGGTCGCTGGCGTCAGGGCATTATCGTCCAGGATCGTTCCAATGGCCGTATCATCGGCGAACGTGAAACCCGAGGACGGCGTCGACGGATTCTTCGCCAACCTTGCGAGCAGACGCTCGTCGTACTCGTCCAGGTCATCGCCGCGGACGGTGACGTTGAAGGTCCGGCTCGTCACGCCCTCGGCAAAGGTCAGCGTCCCCGTGGCATCCACATAGTCGGTTCCAACGGTCGCCGTGTCCTCCGCCGGCGATCCATCGGCATTCGTCGCCTGCAGCAGACGCCAGTCGAACTGAAGCGTCTGCCAACTCGGATTCGACAGCGTGACGGTGAAGGTCATCACGACGTCCGCGCCCGCGTTCAGTTCATTCACCGAGGTGTCGGCGATCGATACGCCCGGCGCCTCGTCGTCGTCGATGATCGTTCCAACGCCGACCTCATCCGCGATCGTCAGTTCCGTTGTCCCCAGGTAGGCGTCGCAAAGGGTGACGAGCAGGACTTCGTTCAATTCGTCCTTCAAGTCACCGACCACCGGCACCAGCACGGAAAGCGAGAGGGTTCCCGGCTGGAAGACCAGCGTGTACTCGGTCGCCTCAAAATCCGCTCCGACCGTGGCGTCCTGGGTCGAGGAATCCGTGTCGACGCCGGTCTTGTAGCAGACGGTCACCACATCGCTGGCCACCGAAGACAGAGAAACGGTGAACGTCAGGTAGGTCAGTCCCTGATCCCCTTCCGCGATGGACGCGTCGCTGATGCTCAATGTCGGCGCGACCTCCGGCGGAACCACCTCCGTTTCCTCATCCTCCACCGCAACCGCGGCGCTGGTCGCCATCCCGGAATGGGCGTCGTCCGCGAACAAAACGTCATTTCCTTCGCCGCCATCCAGGAAATCCGCGCCGTCCGGTTCGGCGATCGGCGCGCCGTCCACAAACCGGTAGGAGACTGAAATCACCGACGTCACGCCGCTGGTGACGTGGGTGCCGCCGAACAGGGCATCGTCACCGCCGCCACCCACGAGGGTGTCGTTCCCGGGTCCGCCCGAGAGCGTGTCATTCCCCGCGCCCGAAACGCCCGTGATGTGGAGAGTGCCGGTGATCGTTCCGTCATCGCCCACCAGGACATCGTCGCCCAAACCGCCCTTCAGGGTGTCGTTCCCGGCGTTGCCCGTGAGCCGGTCATTCCCCGCTCCGCCGTCGAGAAGGTCGTCCCCTTCCCCGCCCGTGAGCGTGTCGCCGCCATCCCCTCCGAAAAGTTCATCGAAGCCTTCCTCGCCGTTCAACTCGTCCGCGCCATCCCCGCCTTCCAGGAAATCGTTCCCGTCGCCGCCATTCAAAACGTCGTTGTCGGCACCGCCGAGGAGGACGTCGTCGCCGTCATCGCCGAAAAGTTGATCGTTCCCCTCCCATCCAGTCAGCTCGTCGTCCCCGGCGCCCCCGTGGAATTCGTTCACACCGCCGGCGTACTCACTGCCGGCCGCTTCCGACGTGATCGTGTCGTTCCCGTCGTCCCCGTGATAGCTCCCGCCGCCGCGCCCCGCCTTCAGGGTGTCGTCGCCGTCCCCACCGTGAACGGTCGCTGGAACCTCGATTCCCGTGAGATCCACCGTGTCCCGCCCATCCCCCGCCATCACAAGGATCGAACGGACCCCGTGGTAGGTCTGCTGAATGCCGTTGAAGCTCACCTCGACCGATTGCTCACCCGAGGCGAGCTGTGTCACCGATCGGACCGTGAACCGTTCGTCTCCGTCCGCGGTGTCCCCGTGCTGCCGCAACGCGGCGAAATCCCCCATGTGAAGCACGAGTTGCGCGGTGGAAAGCTCGGTCGCGCTCTCGGTGCCGTCGCCATTCGTGTCGAACGACGCCAGGATCGGCTGCGGACAGTCGATTCCGAACTCCAGCAGGGTGATTTCCCCGAAGTTCCATTCCTTGTCGATCTTGGCGATCAGCAGGTTGACCTCGAGGAAGGCGTCCAGCGAGACGTAGATCCGCCCATTGACGTCAAAGATGCAAAGCGGTCCTTCCTTGGCGTTCGCGACGATCTCGCCCAGGCGCACCCGGCCATCGTCGTCCGGATCGCGCAGGTCGAACAGGATATCGGCGTAGATGCCTCCGGTGACACCCGCCGACGCGATAAGGATGTCCAACTCGGCGCCCGCGAAGAGTCCGCCGCTCAGCGTGAGCTCCGTGATCTCGTTGCCGTAGTCATCGACATCCTTGACGTAGAAACCCTGGAAGAGGTCGGTGAGGTCCTTGTCGGGGCTGCTGAAATAGCTCTGTAGCCCGAACGAATCGTAGCCAAACGTCAGGTCGATCCGCGCGCCAATGCCGCCTCCAAAGATGATGTAGAGCGGCGGGAAGATCGGAATCTGGACGTCGATCGTCGCCTCCATCTCCAGGAGGGGCATCTTGAACTCGACGAAACTCACCGGCTGGCCCGTGAACAGCTTGAACAGTTCGGAGATCTTGAGGAACGGGAAGGTGAAGCCGATGTCCGCCAGTTTGCCGAGGAATCCCTTCGCATCCGCATCCGAGGTCGCCGCCTCGGGATCGATGGGAGCCTCGGACAGCGACCCGGCCGCGCCAATGTTCCCCAGCGCGTCGAGAAGAAGGTCGAAGCTCCCCAGGTTGATCAGGATCGAGTCGGACGCCGATACGGTGGTGTCGTCCACGAGATCGAAAATGACGTCGACCGCCTCGATGAACAGCCGGGTGCTCGGCGTCGTGAGCCCCGCGTTCTCGGCGAGCTTGAGCAGCGTGAGCGGCCCGCCATTGAGGTCGGAGAACACCGGCAACTCGAACGTCAGCAGATCGACCAGCGGCTTGGCCGGTTCGAGCACAACCTTGATCTGTTCGAGGATCGGAATCAGGAACTGCGCGACAAATGACCCGACGTCGAGTTGGAGGTTCCGGAATCCGAATTCCAGATCGCCCTCGCTGTCCTCGCCGCCCGTTCCCTCCAGGGGATCCCAACACCAGACGAGGTCGAACTCAGCCAGCATCCTGGGGAAGCCGTCGATGTCCCCGAAGTCGAGTTCGAGGTCGAGATGGACCTCCGCCTTCGCGGTCAGTTCCACCACGAACGTGGTTCCCGGGTTGAATCCGCCTCCCATCATCTCCGAGAAGCTCAGCCGTCCGCTCGCGTCCCAGAGGTCCACGGCGAATTGCCCCTCGAAATAGGACGCCAGCCGCGGCGCACCCAGCGCATCCACGCCGTCCGACTCGTCCGACACGCTGGCCTCGAGGAAGAGCAGATTCCCGGTGGCGCTCAGGCCCGGAACGGTCACCCGGAAGAAGATCGTCAGTTCCGAGTCATCCGCCGGCGACGCGTCATCCAGACCGTTCGTGTCGAAGAAGAATCCGTCCGCCGACGAGATCCCGAAGTACAGGTTCAGGCTGTAACCGATCTCGATCTTCACGTTCCCGTCGACTTCCAGACCAAGGCCCGGGATCCCGAGTTCGAAATGGATCGGATCGTCCTCGGTATCCACGACCCCGATCGTCTGACCAAGGCGGATATTGAAGAGCAGGACCACTTCTCCTTCGATCTGCTCGCACGCGATGTCGATGTCGTCCATCGACCCCAGCGCCTGACCCGTTGCGTCCACAAGCAGGTTCAGACCGGGCCTGCCCAGGACGTTCCAGAAAGCCTGTTTCACGAGTTCGATCGGATCGCCGACCATCGAAAGTTGGGCCCGGAGGTCCGCGAGCAGGCCCTCGCGGAATTCCGCGATGAAATCACCGGCTTTTCCGAGCCCGCCGCCCACCAGGGGCAGATTCCGGCTGAGCACCTCGCTTTGCAGGCCGTCCTGGAGCATTCCCAGCAGCGCGTCGAGTCCATCGAGCAGGACCCCCGCGTTCGTCACCAGATCGCAGACGTTGAAGTTCAACAGGAGGCCCGCCAGATCCGGCGCGGTGATCCGCACCGGAGTCCCCGACCCGTTGAAGAGATCAGGAAGGCTCGGGATTCCGATCACCAACACATTGTCGGGGTGGCCATCGCCGTCGTCGTCGCGGTTCGAGCCGACGGGGAAGGTCTCCGTCGGGAAGAAAAGGGGCAGTTCCGCACTCGCCCCAGCCTCCAGGTTCACCGCCAGGTCCGACACGAAGCTCAACCCGTCCCGGAGGTAGTGCCGGCCGTCCCCGTCCGAGTCGTTGATCGTGATCGCGAACACGGCGTCCTCCCCGTCCCCGGTCGTGCCCGGATCCCCGTCCCGATCCACCGTCACCTTGCCGTCCCTCACGAAAACACCCAGCGGCCCCACGGAGGCCGTGAAGTCGATGTCCGTCCCACGGACCGCCAGGTTCAGCGATGCCGAAGTGGCGTCGTCCAGAAACGGAACCCACAGGCACGGATTGGAGACGTCGATCCCGAATTCCAGCCGGAACTCGGCGCTGGCCGTGACGTTCAGATCCGCGCTGCCCTCGAGCTGGACGAAGTTGGAGATTCCACCGAGAAGCGCGCGCGCCGGGTCGTCCGGCGGAAGAAGGTCGACGAGGTCATCGAGGTTCAGATCCAGGGAAGGGAACTCGCCGTAGACGAGGTTGTAGCGAAGGGAAAATTTCAGGGCGGTGAGTGATAGGGTCCCGGTTCCAGTTCCCGGTTCCGCGAGGGTGTCCAACGCCGCCTCGAACGGCAGGACTCCTCCGGCATTCACAACCGCCACCACCCGGGCGGCGGTCGTGTACCCGGCGTGGTAGAAGATCCTCAGCGTCCGGTTGATCGAATCATACTCCACCGCCGCGTCATCCGAGATCCCCGTGTACCGCCCGTCATCGATGAACTCGATCTTCACCCCGCGTTCCGCCGTCCCGTTCGCCCGAGCGGTGAATTGGATGGCATTCGCGAGCCCGGACGGATTGAACGACGTCGAAACCTTGGTCGTCGCCGATCCACCGCTGAATGGCTCCGGGGCGTAGTCTTCCACCGAGAGGGTGATCAGCCTCGGATTGCTGACTTGGAAGAACGCCTCCAGGTCCGCCTCCAACGTCGCGATCGTGTCCGCGTCGGCCGTCGCCAGGCCTTCGACCAGTTCCGCGAAGTTCGCCGCACCGTCCAAAAGATCGCCGATGCTCCGGTTGATCAACGGAATGCGCTGCCCCAGGAAGCCTAATCCCTGCATCGCCTCGAGTTCGTCCGCGATCGAGTCCAACGCCTGCACGATGTTCAGGAACGTCAGACAACTGAAGTTCCCCAACCCGCCCACCGTCGGCAGCGTGATGAACAGTCCCGTCGCATTGAAATCCGGATCGTACGGCGCCGCGTTGTAGTCCGTGAAATGAATGTCCGGGATGTAAATCCGGATCGGCTCACCTTCCGGCAAATCAATGAGCTCGGGCTCGAGCGTGATCGTCGGCGCCGTGATGTCGATGCTCCCGCTCAGCACGGGCGCCACCCGAAGGATCGAGCCGAAATCCGGGGCCGCGAGTTTCAGGTCCGTCAGCAGGAACCGCGTCGCACCGGTCGGCCCTTCGAGCCCGATGTGGATCGAAGCCGCCCCGACCGCCGCCCCGTCCGCCATCCCAATCGAGAACACTCCAAAACGGAACGAAGCCCCCAGATCGGTCGCCGATATCGTCACCGAACCTTCCAGTTCCACGTCGTCCACGAACAACCCCCGCACATCGGATCGGTCGATCTGGCCCACGACGAATCCCAACTCCGTGAACGCCGTGTCGCTCTCGTCCCCA
>JBFWOK010000039.1:0-43555 GCA_050250555.1 Limisphaerales bacterium | reverse complement strand
AAATCGAGCCGGTGCCCTGAGCCATCCACCCTCGCCACCTCCTCCCATCAAACACCCCTTGTTCGCGCACCCGTCACCCGGTTTTCAAACCGCTCGTTTTACCTGGTGTCCTCATCGCTGCGCACAAACGCCGGTACCGCTCCAGAACCAATCGTCCTCACGCTCCGTGCCCCCGTCTCGGATCAAGGGTGCATTGCCTCCTACGGTGAACAATGCGGGTGATTTACCGACAGATGCCCGCCTGCAGCGCGGCTAACGCGCCGGCTGTCCGCCAAGCTCAATGCGACCAAGCGGCGTTCAGGAGTTGGCTGGCATTGGCCCGCAGGCAAGGCGTTTGCCATTTGGCTACCATTTGTTTGCCGCTTCCTCCGACATTCTCAGCCCCCCACGGAACAGCGTGCGAACAACAGATTCACTCCAGCTCCCGCCCCGCAGTAATCCATCCTGGGAACCGACAGGGTGTTTTCCTCGGAAAATGGCAAACAAATGGCAAACAAGATTCTGGAGAGGACGGAAGAAAAGTCGTAAACCTTTGAAAGAGAATGGTGCCCCGGTCAGGACTTGAACCTGAAACCAATTGATTAAGAGACAATTTTTTCTAATGTTACTTATCAAGTGAAGATTCAACCACCATAAAACGTGTGCTTGCTATCTCTTTCTCTTCGTGTCTCTTACGAATCCTCTTCTTATAATTTCTTCTAATCTTTAACGGCCACCTCAGAAAGAAACTACCTGTCCGATTTTCTTTAATGGGGGGTTGAGTTGTCAGGGATTGTCAGGAGGAGTTCAACCCACTTCCGCAACCCATTGTACCCACGCAGGAACCGGAGGTTATTGGGCTTGTCCACAGCCCTTAATCTTCATCTTGCACATGCAGTTACGGGAAGGCACAACCTACAGGGAAAGATGAAACGCAAATCATCCACTCAACAAGGAGGACTTAAGATTCAGGTGGACAAGTTCAGATTGGAGATTCCCCCAAAGGCAGGACTTGCGGGAGGGATAGGACTACTTCTGGCAACATTCCTGCTCAACAACTGGCGGCTAGTGTTTGATCTCATTCAACACAATTTCTAAACCCAGATACTGTTCTATGGCTCAATTCAACAAGCGAAAACTACAAGTTTTCATATCGTCAACGTACGAAGACTTGAAGGAAGAACGACAAGCTGCGGTTGAAGCAGTCCTAAAGGCCGGTCATATACCCGCCGGAATGGAACTATTCTCTTCAGGCAATGAATCTCAAATGCAAGTAATCCAACAATGGATCAACGAATCCGATGTATTCCTCCTAATCCTGGGCGGACGTTATGGCACGATAGACCCGCAGACAAATAAGAGCTACATTCATCTAGAATATGAGTATGCCATCGAAAAGAATAAACCTCACTTCTCTTGCGTCATCAATGATTCAGCTCTAGATGACAAAGTAAAACGAGATGGCCGCACATCGCTAGAACTCAAGAACCAAACAGAATATGAGGCTTTTAGGAAAATCGTCTCATCCAATGTCGTGGATTTCTGGAGCGATTTGAAGGATATCAAGTTAGCGATTTCCAATAAACTCAATGAATACGAAAGGGATGACAACCTAACAGGTTGGGTTCGCCCCGAAACTCAAATCAACACGGTTACATTGACCAATTCGATTGCCAAATTGACCCAAGATAATATCGAACTTCGCAAACAAGCATCGAATAATATAGGAGAATCCATCAACGGCATTCCGATTGACGAATGGGAAATACTGCTTGCAAAAGCCGATCTTAAGAACGCGTTCTCAAACGGAACTAGGATTGATTTGTCCAGCGTGCCGAAAGAAAAGCTCAGGGTTCTTATAGGATATTCATTAGTAGAAGAGGAAGAGAATATGTCGCCGTATTCCAATCAACGAATGTATTTAACCAAAGCTGGAGAAACACTCTGTCATAGAATGTACGCTAGAAAAATCAGAGAAGATTCGGAACATCAGAATCGACTTAGGGCTCTAATGCTTCGAGTCCAGCCACCAGCTTCCCCAGCACCATTAAAATCGATTCCATCGTCTTGAGAACAAATCAATAATGCCCATATTGGCTCACTTCATTACCCAAACAGACTGATCCTTTCCGTGTTTCTCCTTCTTAACCTCCAGCCACTTCTTCCCCTTGTAGTCCTCAATCGCCTTGTTGTAATCCTCTTCGGTTAGATCGGGGAGACTCTGCTTGACCGAATTGAGGAAAGTATCCACTACAGCATTCGTTTTGAGCATCGTCTCCGTTGTCTTACAGTGGATTTTCCTCCTAGAATTCGGAAAAGATGCGAGGTCCTCCTTAACAGGCAGTGGAAAAGTGCTCCACACTGAGAACCCACTAGCAGACCCCCTCGGAAGGTTGACAGAACGGTAGTTGTCGCACCCCCCTGTATTCGAACCCAAAAGGGTAGAAACAATCACTGAAGCAGCCGCACCACTTGGTTTCCGCGTCCGAAGAAGCCGTGGGTGGTGTGGGTGGTGTCGCTGGATTTGAGGTAGAAACCCAACATCCTGCCGTTCCGGTCGAAAACCCGGACTTGGGCCGAATCCTCCACCGTCCAGCCGATCAGACGGTTTGCTCGGTCGAAGATGTTCGTCCTCATGCGTCAGCCTCGGGCGAGGATTCGACGGACTTGGGTGAAGTGCCACCGGCCACCTGATCGAGTCTTGAATCCCTCGGAATTCAGCCGGTCGGCAATCTCCGAGATCGTCAACCGCTCCCCCCTCCACCCTCGGACCTTCGCCACGACCGCCGCCTCGCCCTCCCGTTCGCCATACGGTTTCCGACCCTCGCACCGGCCGTTCTTCTCCTTGGACCGGATTCGGGCGGCTCGGAGCTTTTGGACGATGCACGATTTTTCCCATTCCGAGACCACACCGAGAATCTGGCGGATCATCTTCCGGCTGGGGTCGTCATTGTCCACGGTAAGGTCGGTTCCTCCCTCGGCGGCCACCACTTTGACCCCCAGCTTTCTGAACTCCGCCAGGAGGGTCTCGGAAACCACGAGGTCACGGGCCAGTCGGTCGGCCTTTTCCACGACCACCGTTTTGACTCCGTGTTCCTTGATGGCGACGAAAAGCTCGGTCAACCCCGGACGGTCGAAAAGGGTGCCGCTCACTCCTTCGTCGCGAAACTCGGTCGTGACCTCCATCCGGTTCCGGCGAGCGTAATCCGCCACGGATTCTCGTTGGCGGGGGAATCCGTCACCGTCGACTTGGCCCTTTCCGGAAACTCGGAGGTAGGTGAACACTTTCGCCTTCATTGTGGTTCTGGAGTCCCATGGACCCCTCAGGACCTCAAGGGCAATCGAGCACAAATTCTTCGGAATAAGTGCTTAATAATGGGCAAGTTGTACCAATTCAAACGGATCGGGAGAATCAGCCGATTTCGGAGGGTTCGAGGAGCGGTTTCCGACCGGAATACGACTCTGAATCTCCCTCCGCACCCTCAGAATCATCTGGAATGGGTCTGGGATGGTCTGGAATCGGTTATGGAAGGGGTTTCCGTGGCGGATGGGGGATTCTACCCTCGGGAAATCGGATACATCTATACGGGTTCCGACTTTGGGAGAATCTGAGGTCCACAATGAAAACCGGTCGGACCACCCCCAACCGCACCCCGATTCCTCCATGTCCAGAAGTCAACCCGTCGCTTTGAAAGGTGCTGACGGTCAGAAATCGCTCCTGCTCCGCGGCGTCCACTACCGCCTCGTCTTGGCAGCTCCTCGCTTCTAGCATCGACGCATGCCACTCCTCCCGTTCTGGCAGAAGCAGCCGGACATGCTCCTTAACCTTACGGTGGAGCAAATGCTTGCCATAGCTGGCGATGGAAAACTCAGAGACGGAAGTCCCTGTTCGCACGAACTCCGGGAAGTGCTGAGCGAGGTGCCGTCGTCCTTCCTAATCGCCTCTGCTCGATACTGCCTAGATCACGCCTTTGACGAAAGCGGCCTTGTTCTCCAGGACATCATAAACGAGATCGGCGGACGTCTTGAATTCAAAGTCGACCACGGCCTTTATCGAGGGAGAAAGAACAAGGTCGGTTACGACGGGATTTGGAAGGCAGCGGGGTGTCGGGACGTCATCGTTGAAGTCAAGACCACCGACTATATCAACATACCGCTGCAGAAGCTCTTCGACTACAGGCGTTCGCTGATAAAGGAGGGCAAGGTCGATGAAGATGCCTGCGTCCTGATAGTTCTCGGCAGAGAAGACGCTGGTTCTCTTGAGGACCAAGTGCGTGGATCCAGGCACGGTTGGGACACGCGATTGATCACCGTCGACGGTTTAATCAAACTGCTCGTGGTCAAGGAGAAAGCGGATCAAGAAGAGACGATCCAGAAGATCCGAACTCTGCTCCAACCCATGGAGACAACGAAACTCGACAGCATCATCGACATTGTCTTCTCGACGGCAAACGATGTCGAAGACGCAGTCGAATCTCAGTCCGACAACTCCCCTGCCGCCGACGACACCAAACCAACTTCTAAACAGAGGAGGACGCCATCCGAGCAACTTGAGGCAAAGAGGACGGCAGCGGCTGAGGCTTATGGGAAGACGAGGGGTATCCGGTTTGTAAAGCAGCGACGAACTCTCTTCCGCAGTGTTGAAGGCGATGAACGTCTTTGCGTGGTTGTTTCCAAGAACTACGGGGTGGCCTCGCAAGGGTATTGGTATGCATACCACCCTCATTGGGACGAATTCTTGAAGCAAGGGAAGTCCGCCCATCTCATGCTCGTCTGCATGAATCTCAATGTCGCCTTCGCAATCCCTTACGACACGTTCTCCCCTTTAATCTCGAAGCTCAACAAGACGGAAAGCGACGGACGACGCTATTGGCACATCGTCCTCAACCAGACGAGTGAGGGCGAATTGGTGATCAATTTGACCGCCGTTGGGGAGAAAATCCCCCTGAAGCCCTACGAAGTCTCCATCGCCTAGTCCACAAGACCCGCAACGTGTCGATCACTTTGAGTTCCGCCTCCGATTGTCCTTTTCCAATTCTCGGCGGCGATTCTCGGCGTCTCGGTGTTTGGCGAGGGCGGACCGGACTCGGGCGACCTTGTCTCGATACGATTGGAGCCGTTTCCCGAGGGCGGCGGTTCTGGCGTCCTCGTGGAGGTCGTCAGCGGAGAGCATGTCCTCCAAGCCCATCAAGAGCAGTTGAATCAAGCGGAGGTACGTCTCGGGGTCGAAATTGGGAGTGGTGGTCATGGGCGATCCCTTCTGATGTTTGCCAAGGCCATCTGTTTTAGGCGTTCGAACCGAACCCCTCTTTCCCTCTCCAGCCGCTCCAATCGCTGGATTTGAGTTTCGTGGCGTTGTCTCCGCATCCTCTGAAGCTCCTCAGGTTGCGGGAATCCCAGGCGTATGGCCGGGGTGGTTTTCTTCAATTCTCCGAGGATCGATTCAATCGATCCCATTTTGTCGTCGTTTTCCATGGTCATCCTTTCCGCATATAAATAGTCGGTGGGAATGGAAATTCGGCGGAATCCGCACCTTCGCTCCTATGTATTCCCGAGCCCCATGTCGGCCATCCATCCGGCCCCATCTCGGTTTCCCCGTGGGTTCTGAAACCCCACTGCCAACAGCGGTGGGGTTTCTCTATTTCGGCAGGCGGTTGAATAAAATCGCCTTTTCGCTGCATCACTGATACTTATGCGTTGGAAACTGAAGGTGGGGAGAAATCCACCCAAGGTTCCCCTCCCGACGAGGACAAGTGACCCACAATCAATGCGACGGCGTCTTACTGCCTCGGAACCCGTGACGAGGTTCACAATCGGGGACGGTGTCCGACCTTCGATGGGGGTCGCAAAAACTGTCCGGTCAAAACCGGACCACTGACGGAAATCCGTGTCGTTGGCCGAAAGGCCAGGATGTGGTGGATGGTGCCAAACCGGCACTTTGGAGTTTCAGACGAAGTTCTCCCGGTCCCAAAGACCTGAATCCGCCTTCTGGGGAATTCTCTCCGGTCCTCCATCGATTGTCGCCGAGAACCTGCTTATACGAAATCAAGCCTCCGAACGGATTCTGGCCAATGGAACCTCCCCCTCTCTGGGGGGATTCCATTTGCCTCGAAGCCTCTTACCGAAATCAGACCAAGCCCCCGAAGCGCTTAAAGCGAAGCCAACCTTCGAAACCGCAGCAAGCGGTCGAAGTTCCACCGCCAGAATTCCGTTTCGGCGATTCTTCCCCACTTTGGGTTGCTTCCGCACGCTTCGAAACAAATCCGCACCCACGGGTCAAAAATACTTTCTCATTCGGGACGCATAGTCCTTGACAGCCCATGGTCCGGAGGTGCCTGCAACTTCGCAACCTCCTGAGAATACAGGATATCAAAATCCACGAGTTCCCTCTGACCTTGTAAGAATCCGTGCCTAAATGGGACATCGACTTCGCCGAAAATTTCCGATACGATAGATTCAACGTCGGGAACACTACCCAACGCTCCTCAACGACAAAGGTCGACTGGGGATTAAACGAAAAACCTCGAAGACGGTTCTCCCGTTGGAAACTCCACGGAGAGTCCATGTCTTCGATCAGAAAAGACAAGGTAATACTATGGATCAGACACACGAACCCAAGAGACCGTACAACAAGAGAAACCTGGACTATTGGAAGAACAAGAAGTCCACCAACCGAACCGAATCCACCCCACCGACGAACTCCACGACGGTGACCCCGGAGAAATCTCCGAAAGTCTCCAACCGTTTCGGACTTCAGTTGAACACTCAGGAAGACCTGATCCAGAAACGGATTCGGACCGAGGAAATGGAACAGTACAAGAAGTTCCACAGGATGGTTGTCCCGGAATTCAAACGGTTCCTCTCCGAAATCCAGGAAGACGTAACCCCAATCGATCCCGACATCGTCATTCCAAAGTCCCTCGGAAAGGTCATTACGGACTATTGTCGGGAGTGGAAGGGGGAATCCGAAACCATTCTCGACCGATTCTCCGAGTGTACACTTCGGACCTTCGTCGGACTGATGACCCTCGTCGAAATGTCCGGTGAGACAATCAGGAATCTCCGACTTGAGATCGTCACCCTTCAGGACGAATTGAAGTCGACGAAGACCGATTCTCCCTCCCCCATCACCCTGAACGAATAAGGAGAATGAACATGAACGAAAATCTCAATCGATCCGGAGACGTTCCCCTTCGTCATGAACAAATCCATGTCCGAGAGATTCCCCTTGGGGTCTCTCGGAAGATGATCGAGGACTACCACTACCTCCACAAGTGGACACCATCCACGGTTTGTCTCGGGGTGTTTAAAGACGATGATCCGAACCCAATCGGAACGATCGTTTACGGGACAATCTGTGGTCGTCCAGTCCTTGGTGGGTTGTTCACCAAACCGGAGATTCCGATCGGTTCGGAAAATGTCTTCGTCCCGTCGAATCAATCGGTCTGGGAACTCAAGAGGATGTGGGTTCGAGACAAGACCGGATTCAATGGGGAGAGTATATCGATCTCGAAGTCCTTCGACTGGTTGAGGGAGAATCGTCCTGAGGTTCGGGTCCTGTTGTCGTATTCCTCTCCGTCAGACGGACACAAGGGGACCATCTACCAGTCCACGAACTGGTGGTATCAAGACCTCTATGGGGGACTTCAAAGTTCGGGTTTCAGTCTCAGTTTCAAACATCCGGACCGAACCGAACCTCACGAATGGATTCATAGTCGAACGTTGGGACACATCTATGGAGGGAGGTCCTTGGATGTTCTCACAAGGAAGATTGGAAGGACATTCTGGATTCGAGAAGACGTTCACAAGTACCGGTACATCTACTTCCTCGGGGGGAAGACCGAGAGGAAACGACTGATGGAACATCTTGTCCACCCCGCCACTCGGGAGTACCCCAAGAAGACGGTAGACAGTGGGAGAATTCAGGAAATTCGAGTGGTGACGGAATGACCACCAAACACAAGACCTCCGGACACTTGTTCCCGAACCAAGGGGACTGGTGTCCGGAGGTCTTTCTTGCAGTGGTCCCCCCGTCCCAGTCCACGAACAGCGGAATTCGTCGCTGGGCTTCTAATGTCCGAAACGAAAAGGGAGCCCTCGGAATCCAAGGGCTCCCGGCATCGTTCAATTCCCCCTTACGCTTGCAGCAGCTTGATCTCCACAAGGCGGAGGAAACTGATCCCCAGCAGCTTCGCCGCCCTCTCCAACCGGCGGGCGTGTCGCTTCGGCATCTGGATCGTGACCTCGACCGTCTTCGACTTGGCGGCGGCCTTGGGTTCGGTGGTGGTGGTCGGGGTGGCGGTTTGGTTTCCGGTCGTCGTGTTCTTCATGCGGTTCTGGGCTACCACGGGACCCGGACGGGTCAACAGCAATGCCCCTTGCGGGAGAAAACCGTCAGAACCAATTCCATGTGCCTCGTCGAAATTGTCACCCCTTCAAAGCCAGGTTCTTGAAGGGGGTTGGTGGAAGTCCAATCCTCCTTCTACAATTCACGTGCCGCGTCAATGCAGCTTTCTGGACCGGTAGGTTTGATGTTCCTTTCCCGTATCCAAAACGCTTTAAGTGCGTCCAATTCTCATTTGTCCGGCATTCCGTCGATTGCCTTAACTGAATTCTTGTTTGGCAAAGCAATGGTCCACGCCGCCGTGGTTAAAGCCATGGCCGCAATGTACTGAGCAATCAATCGTTCCCAGTCAATGGAAATCATTATGAAGGGACCTTCTTGCGAGTATTTCGGTGGAGGGGTGAATATTAGTTCATAATGGAGGTTTTTTCTTGTCTTTATTCGTTGCGAGCCACTTGTGAAGTCCCGGGTCTCTTTCCATGGTGGACAAAGTGACATCGCTGCAATCACAACTGCCCCATAAATGATCACTTTTTGTTTTTCAACGAGCAGAGTCATTGATATTTGAATTTTGGGCGTTTTTAATGAACCACGTTTCCAGGCGTGAGGCTCCAGAACTCGTTTACTTTCTCTTGTTCAATCGTCCTAGCATAGTGCCGTTTGATAATGCCAGGCGAATTCCCCATCACGTCAGCCGTCAATTCCAAATTCTTCTTCAGGTTCTTAAAGTAGGTGCCAAACCCATGCCTAAGAACGTCTGAACTCCACTTCGGCATTGATCGCCTGACCTTCTTCTCTCGATTGCTAAGGGAGGGTAGCCGAACGAACGGTTCCCCGAGTTTCGTCCTGTCCTTGTGGTAACGCATCCACTCCAAGGCGACAGGCTCAAGCCGGATATGCCTTGCCGGTGTCTTTCCCTTCCGCACGTAGAGTTCTCCCGTCGTAAAGTTGATGTCTTGCCATTGGACTCTCGCCCCTTCCGTGGGCCTCAATCCCGCGAACGTCAACAACGCATAATAGCCGATAAGATCTGGCTCATTCTTCAACACGAATTGAAGAAGGTTTTTGGTTTCATCAACGGTATAGAAAGCTGCTTCGCAGGGCTCCAGTTTGAACCTCAAACCATTCGTTGGATTAAACACCAACAACTTTTCATCCTTAACCCAGTTGAAGAAGTTCCTAATGTAGGTCAAGTACTTCTTCCTTGTTGTGTTGTTGCCAGGCATAGCCTTCAACTTCAGGTCAATGTCCCGCTTGGTAATATCGTCTGGCTTCTTATCACCCCACGTTATTCGGATAAACCTCGAATACAATTTCAGTTCATGACGAGTGGCTTTGCTCAAAGTCTTGTCGGCTTCCCTGTATGCCTTCCACTTGTCTGCCAGTTCCGAAATCGGAGGTTTGACGGACCGGGCCATTTGTTCGCCGAGGAACTTCAGGTAATGGTCGACAGCCTCTTCCGGTTTCTTGTCGTGGGGTCGAAGCCGTTCGACCAACTTATCGTAAGAAGCAGCGGAACTTTTGACTGATTCCGGAACCGTGGGTTGGGCCCCTGTTGCGACAATCCGAGCCTCCAAGTCCCTAGCGTACTTCAACGCCTCCGACTCGTCCTTGAACGTCCTGCGTTCGTTTAAACCCCATTTCTGGGATCGAGCCGAAACCATCCAATAGGGGGAGCCGTTGCTGTACTTCAGTTTGTAAACCTGTGGGAATGACCGCCTGACAATCATGACAGGACGGCAAGGGTCCCAGGTTGAATTGTCAAGCGTTTGTCAGGCAATTGAGGGGTTTGCCGGACGGTTTTCCGTCGTAAGTCGTTGATGGAGAATGGTGCCCCGGTCAGGACTTGAACCTGAAACCAATTGATTAAGAGTCAACTGCTCTACCATTGAGCTACCGAGGCCACCGGAATTGCCCCCAAAGGGGACCGAGATCAAACCCAGCCCGCGCCCGCCCGGCAATCCTTTTTTCCGGAAGGGCAACGAAGCACGCGACTTCGTCGCGGCGACCGGCCGCGGTCCCTCGCGGGCGGGCGTCAGACCGGAGGTCCCGGAAAGAACCAGGCCATCCACCAGTCCCTCCCGCCCAAGGCCCACACCAGCGCCGCAAGCGCGAGATACGGTCCGAACGGAATCTGCGCCGACCATTCGCGACGACGCATGGAGATCAGTCCCAGGTTCACCAGCAACCCCGCGACCGAACTCCCCAGCAGCGTGAACATCACCCCCTGCCACCCCGTGAAGGCGCCGATCGCGGCCATGAACTTCACGTCCCCCCAGCCCATCGCCTCGCGCGGCACAGTCACCTGATCGGCCACCGCCTCCATCCAGGTCACCGAGGAAGCCTCGATTTCCTCGTCGCCAATGAGGAGCAGTCCGGCGCGGAGCCGCAGCCGAACCAGGACGCTTTGATAACACCGATCCGCCAACTCAAGCCGGCTCGCGTGGAAGACCAGGGTGTCGGACGCCCTGAAAAAAACCTCCTCGTAGGGAAGGATCCGGTCCGGCAGGTGCAATTCCGTTTCGGTGAACACCATCCGGGCGCCTTCCGGCAGCACGACCCGCTGTCGCCCGAACAGGAGCTTCCCCAATTCAAGAATCGCGAACACCACGCCGGCGCCCACCGCGAGGCCGATCAGCGACGCCTTCAGCGCCGGCCACACGTAGGTCTCGCTCTGGATCGAAGGGGCGATCACGGAAAACGCCACGCCGACCAACGTTCCTCCCAGGGTGATTTCATCGGGGATGATGAGGTGTTCGAGGTCGATGAACGTCGCGGCGATCAACCCGGCCGTGAACACCGCCAACGCGAAAACACCCGCCACGCTCACCCGCCCATGCTGAACCCAAAGAAGGGCGAACAGCGTCCCGGTCAGGGCCTCCACGAGAACGTAACGCGGTGAAATCCTCACCCCGCACCCGGCGCACCGGCCCTTCAGCGCGATCCACGAAAGAATCGGGATATTCTGCCACGCGCGAATGGCCTTGCCGCAACCCGGACAATGGGACGGGGGCGTGACCACGCTTTCACCCCGGGGCATCCGGTGGATGCACACGTTCAGAAAGCTCCCCACCATCGATCCAAGAACGAAGAAGACTCCGGTCCAGAATGGGAACGGAAGGCTCGTCCACGTCTCCGCGTCGAACACGGCTGCCGCGATCGCGTTCACGCCCGCTCCTTCTCGCCGTAGACGTGCTGCCAAAGAGCCTTCCGCATCGCTTCCACCGGAGCCGGTCGCCCCGACCAGATCTCGAGCGCGGCGGCTCCCTGATAGAGAAGCATCCCGAGGCCGTTCGCCGTCCTGCAGCCCTTTTTTCTCGCTTCCCGGAGAAACGGAGTTTCCGCCGGCCTGTAAATCATATCGTAGGCGGCGCCCGCGCGGCTGGGATCGAACCGCGCCGGATCGAAGGGCATGGGATCGCCCTCCTTCAAGCCCGCCGAAGTCGCATTCAACACGAGATCCACCCCGGCCGTGCCCTCCGGATACCCGACTCGAACGCGGCCGCGCAGTTCCGGATTCGCCGCCAGGATTTCCTCCGCGACCGCCGACGCCTTCGATTCCGTGCGATTCACAAGCCACAGTTCGGCCGGGCCTTCCACGGCCAACCGCATCGCCGCAACCCGCCCCGCCCCGCCGGCGCCCAAGAGCAGCACCCGCGCGCCCTTCACGGTCACGCCCGCGTCCTCCCGAAGCGCGCGGACGATGGCGTCCGCGTCGGTGTTGAACCCGTGCGCTCGAACCGTGCCGACCACGCCGTCGTCGAGCTCGCCGAGGGGCCGCCAGTTCCCCGCCGCGTCCTGTCCTTCGAACCGGACCGTGTTCACAGCCCCCCAACGTTTCGCGGACACGTCGAGAACGTCCATCATTCCCACGGCGAGCAGTTTATGCGGGACGGTCAGGTTGACGCCGAGAAAGCGCATCGCCGCCGCGCCGGCCAGGGCTTCCTTCAACGCTTCGGGACGGACCCCGCACGCGACGTAGCGCCAATCAAGACCCAGGGCCGCGATCCCGGCGTTCTGCATCGCCGGCGAAGCCGAATGACGGACCGGATGCCCATAAACCGCGCAAAGGCGAGTCGAGGCGGAAATCGGAAACGGTTCACCCGGCGACATGTGGGCCGGCGTTATAGGCTCCGTGCCCGGGGACGGCAAAGGACAAAGTACCCTCCGGGAATGGGCCAACGGGCTGGGCGCATGCCCATTCTGTCGGTGGACACGGCTTCCAACCCGTTGAATGCCATTGCGACCGAAACCGTCCTGATCTCAAGCTCCGGCTTCGCCGGTGCCGCGCCGGCCGGAATCCACCACGCTCATGGCGAACCCCGTATTCGATCCGCCCCGTAGCCGGGCCTTGTCGCGGGCGGCGGCGGCGGCGGCGCCTCCGCGGACGAAACCCTCGGCGGGTCCGTGGACCGCGCTGCTGTTCCGGCTGGGGCTTGGCGTGGCCTGCCTCGTCGCCGCGCAGGGGTGCCGCACTTATTCCACCAAGACCGAAAGCGTCCGCGCCGCGTGGGCCGCCGGCCAGGTCGACACCGCGCTTCGCGAGTTCTCCAGCCGCGTCGCCAAATCCGGCGACGGGCGGGACGGCGTGGTCTGGCGGCTCGAGGAGGCCACCGCGCTCCGGGCCGCGGGACGTTTCGAGGACAGTTCCCGCGCGTTCGAAGCGGCGGAGGCCAGGATGGCGGAATACGCCAACCGCGCGAAGATCCGCGTCGGGAACGAGGCCATGTCGGCCATCACGACCCCGGCGAATCTTCCGTACGAGGGCCGCTCGTACGACCGGATCCTGGCGGCCACCTACCGCGCCCTGAACGCCATCGCGCTCGGGCGGCCCGACCAGGCCCGCCCCGCCCTTATCAAGGCATACCAGTATCAACAGGACGCCGTCGCCGAGAACGCCCGGCGCATCGAGCGGGCCCAGGCGGACGCCCGCGACAGCGCCCACTCCGACACGGTCCAACGCACCGAATCGAATCCCCAATTCCAACGTCAGGTCGATTCCCTCTACAAACCCGTCGCCGAACTCCGGCCCTACGCCGAATACGTCAATCCGTTCACCACCTGGCTCGACGGGGTCTTTTTCCTCGCCCAGGCCCAGGACTACTCCGACCTCGAACGCGCCCGGAAATCGCTCGAAAGGACCCTGGCGTTCGCCCCGGACAACCCCTACGTCCGCGCGGACCTTGACGCCGCGGACCGCCGTCTGAAGGGCGCGCCCCCCGAACCGGTGACCTATGTCGTCTTCGAATCGGGATTGTCCGTGATCCGCCAACAGGTGCGGATCGACATCCCGATCGTGTTCGCAAACGTCTCCTACATCGGATCCGCTTGGCCGGTGCTCCAACCAAGGGGCGGAAATGCTCTGACGCTTGCGGCGACAGCCGGGGGCGGCCGATTCAACACCGCCCCGGTGGGCAGCGTCGACAGCGTGATCGCACGGGATTTCGAGGATGAAAAACCCGCCATCATCTCGCGGACACTGGCCTCGACCTTGGCCAAAGGCGCTGCGGCGTTCGCCGCGAACGAAGCCGCCAGCCAGGCCGACGAAGGCCTCGGCGCCCTGATCCGCGTCGCCACCCTGGCCTACCAGGCGAGCGTCAACATCGCCGATACCCGAAGCTGGACCACCCTGCCCAAGGAGTTTCAGATTGCCCGCGTGCCCACGCCCCCGGACCGGCGTCTCCAGATTCTCGAAGGCAACCAGGCGCCCGTCGTCGTCACGGTTGAAGAAGGACTCGTCCATTTCGTCTATGTCCGTTCAGTGGGCGGCAACCGCCCGCTCCAAGTCATCCATTCCCGACTGAAATGAAATCGAACTCCCCCACGCGCTGGCTGACCGTCGGAATCCTGGCCCTCGCCGCCGCCGGTGCCGGTCTCGGCGTCGGCTGCAACACCACCCACCACCAGGTCAACACGGTTGAACCCGCCAATCCGAACTACGTGCGGAAGAACATCGAGGACAAACGCATCATCCGCGATTCCTCGACCGCGCGCTCGGTCCAGGTCCTCAACGTGATCGAGGGCAGCACTCCGGACGGCCTCCTCCGCATCGGGGTCGAAGTCCAGAACTCGCGCAGCAAATCGTTCCGGTTCAATTACCGCTTCGACTGGTTCGACGGTCAGGGATTTCCCTTCGGAACCCCCGCCACCACCATGGTTTCGCAGCAACTCGAGGGAGGACAAATCCTGGTGCTCTCCGCGGTCGCCCCCAATCCGAGCGTGAAGGACTTCCGCCTCTCGATCCAGGAAAGCACCCGCGAACGCATCCCCGTCCTTCACAAGAACTAGCCTCATCCCGAACGAGACCCGCCCCGTCCGTCATCACCCAGATCCCAGCCTTTTCCGCATGAAACGAACATTCCTCGCCGCCAGCTGCGCCGCCGCATCCACCCTCCTCCTGACCGGATGCACGCGCCCCGCCCAATATGTCGACCCCAAGGGCGGCCGCGTCATGGTCACCCTCGACCAGATCAACATCCAGGACTGGTCCATGGCCGCCGAAGACGCCATCAACGACCTGCTCGGGTCCGGTGTGCTCGACAAAGTCCCGACGCCGCCGGCGGTGATGGTGGTCAGCCGGGTCGTGAACAGCACCGCCCAGCAGCTCGACACCGATCTCCTCACCAAAAAGATCCGCGTCGCGCTCAACAAGAGCGGCAAGGCGCTCACCATGACGACCCGCGGCCCCGGCGGGTCCGCCGAGGACGAACTCGCCCGCGAAATCGCGCAGGAATGGAAGGACCTCGGCCTCACCCAACCCGCGCCCCGCCCTCCCGATTTCAGCCTGTCCGGCAAGATCATCGAGACCTACACCCGCGCGGGCAACTACCGCCAGGCCGCCTACACGTTCCAGTTGTCGCTCACCGACAACCGCGGCCTGGCCGTGTGGGAAGGCGAGAAGGAAGTCGTGAAACAAGGCCGCCGGCCGTCGGTCGGATTCTAGGCACCCGCCCTAGGCGCCGGCTCGCCCCCCCCGGTGCAGGGTCATCACGCCGCCCAACACGTTCCACGACCGGACGGAATTCCATCCGGCCGCTTCCATCCGACGCGAGATCTCGGCGGGCCCGGGATAGCGGCGTAGTGACTCGAGGATGTACGCGTGGGTCTCCGCGTTCCCGCAGAAAACTCGCCCAAGCAGCGGGACCATCGTGCGCAGGTGAAGCTTGTAGAGCCCCCGCCAGAGGGCGTTCGACGGGAACGCGAAGTCCAGAATCATCAACCGCCCCCCGACCCGCGTGACCCGCGCCATTTCCCGAAGCCCCTGATCGAGGTCCGACAAGTTCCGAAGCCCGTAGCCAATCGTCACCAGGTCGAACGACACGTCTTCGAAGGGCAAGGCCTCCGCGTCGCCCTGAAGGAAAGTCACTCCACCTCCGCGTCCGCTTTCACCCGGCCCGGAAGCGCGCATCTTCCGACGCGCAACCTCCAGCATCGGCTCGCTGAAATCGACCCCCGACACCTGCGCTCCGCTCCGGGCCAGCGCGAATGCGATGTCACCCGTCCCGCAACAAAGATCGAGCGCCGCTTCCCCGGGGCGAACCTCGGCCAACTCCACCAACCGCCGCTTCCAGAGCCGGTGCATGCCGAAGCTCTGAAGGTCATTGATCAGGTCATAACGCGGCGCCACCGCGGCGAACAGGTCCCGGACCCTGTCCGCTCGCTCCGCACCTTCCTGGTAAAAGCGATTCGGCATTTTGCTCCCAACCCGCCTCCGAATTCTGCAACCCCTCTGTCCGCCTGGAAAGACCCGGGTCGTCGCTGCCTGACAAGGAAGCCGAAGACGCGGTGTGCCCGGGCCCGTTCTTGGCAGACCCTCATCTTGACACGACATATCGGATCATCACGATGCTCGCGTGAGAACCACGTTGACGCTCGATCCGGACGTGGCCGCCAAAGCGCGGCTGGGCGCGGCCCGCCTCGGCAAGCCATTCAAAGAAGTGGTCAACGCGGCGCTACGAATCGGCCTCGACCAAGTCTTGAATCCTCCCGCCGCGCGGCCCTACCGAACTCAACCGCGTCCCCTGGGTCTCCAACGCGGGTTCAGCTACGACAACATCAGCGAACTGCTCGCTCGCGCCGAGGGAGAGGATCATTCGTGATCCTGGTGGATGCCAACATCCTGCTCTACGCGGAGGACAGCCTCTCCGACCGGCATGAATCCGCACGCCAATGGTGGGATGAGCAGCTCAGCGGTTCGGCTCCGGTCTGCCTGTGCTGGCCTGTCCTGAACGCGTTTCTTCGCATCGGCACGAACGCACGACTGCACCAGCGCCCGCTCACCCTTCGGGAAGCCTGCCAGCGGGCGGTCCCTCAACGGTACCCGGCCCCCTCCGGCGTCCAATCCGCAGGCATGAAGTTCGGCGCGTCGGGCTCCCCTCCCCCAATTCCCACCGCGGGTCCACGCCGGTAAATCCCGGCTTCCCATTCGAAGCTCAACGCCGGCCGCCCATCCCGGAGGAAGGTCGCCACCCCGCGATTCGTGTCCAGCACGACCTGGCTGTACCCCCAGTGGTTGTCTTGGTGATCGAAGTAACACCATGCCCAGTTCGTCCCCGGACGCCGGTACACGAAACTCGTCGTGAAAGGTTCGCCGCTCCAGTTGTATTTCTGGATCACGGCCATCTCCACTCCGGTCGGGGACACTGCCCGGCCCACGATCCGGGGTGCCACAAAGCGCCGGATTCCCAGCGCGACCGCGAGCAAGGTCACTGCGGCAAGGCTTGCCCAAAACCAGCGCATCAGGTCGCGCGAATCCCAGGTCATCGAGGTCGGCTTTTCACCTTCGGGTTCAACAGGTCCGTCGTTGCCCGTCATTGCGAAGGAATGCGTCGAGCGAGGATGCACGCTTGGCGCGGGCTCGGCAACGTGCCCCAATCCGGGCGGGACCTCGCGGCGGTCGCGCCGCCCCGGGACCTTCCAGGCGATGACTGAAACTGATTCCAATCCCCACGTCATGGCAAACGGCCGGCGCATCCCGGTCACCCTGCCCGCCACATTGGAACAGTTCCTCGTCGCCCAGAACCTTCTGCCGCGCTCGGTGGTGGTCGAGCACAACGGCGAAGCGGTCGCCCCCTCCGAGTTCCAGGGGCGCTCCCTGAGATCCGGCGACCGCCTCGAGATCGTCCGCATCGTCGCGGGGGGATGACCATGACCCGGACCCGGACCCACTAGGACCACGTCCACGTCCACGACCCCGAGAAACCGCGCGCCCTGATCATCGCCTCGGATGTTCGAAGCAGATGAAATTCACCACGAAGGCACGAAGAACACGAAGGCTGCGGACACAACGCATGGGCAGTCGGTCGTCTACAGGTTCGATAGAACCCCGGAGTGGCTTTCTTCTCGGTCCTTCGTGGCCTTCGTGAACTTCGTGGTGAGCTTAGGCGAGGATTTGGGGCGCGCACAACGGCTTGCCGCCACGCCGTCCGCCCTCCATCGTCCCACCATGCCTGCCGATGCAGCCGAGGCCCCGGCCTTCGTCGAAGCTCTCCCAACCGGAATGCGTCGAGTCGCGTGAGGCCACGATTCGGCCGCTGATGAATGCCCCCACCCCGCCACCTGTGAGACCGCTTCGCCTCGGCGTCATTGGCTGCGGGAATGTCCTGGGAGCTTATCGCTCGGCCATCGAAAGGCTGCGCCTGCGCGGCGCGGTCGGAACGGTGTTCGCCTGCGGACGCGCGACACAACGCGACGCCGCGCTCGCGGCCTTGAACACCCGGCGTTTCACGACCGACGCCCTGGAAGTCCTCCAATCCCCGGATGTGGACCTCGTTCTGGTTCTCACGTCGATGCGCGATCACGCGCGACTGGCCGTCGCGGCGCTCGCGGCCGGGAAACACGTGCTGGTCGAAAAACCGCTGGCGGCGACGCTGGAGGAAGCGGAAACCGTGATCGAAGCCGCGAAGCGCGGCCCCGGCCACCTCGTTTGCGCGCCCTTCACGATTCTCAGTCCGACGTTTCAGACCTTGTCCCGCCGGATTCGCGCGGGGGACATCGGCAAGCCGTGCACCGCCCGCGCGCGCTACGGCTGGGCGGGACCGGACTGGGGCGACTGGTTCTACATGCCGGGAGGAGGTTGCCTGTTCGATCTCGGGGTTTATTGCCTCACGAGCCTGACCGGATTGCTCGGTCCGGCGAAGCGCGTCACGGCGATGACCGGCGTGGCGATTCCCGAACGCGAGATCAACGGGCGGACGATTCGCGTGGAAGCGGAGGACAACGCGCAGGTCCTCCTCGACTTCGGGGAGGGTGTCTTCGCCGTCGTGACCTGCGGCTTCACGATGCAACAGTACCGAAGTCCCGCGCTGGAGGTGTACGGCGCCACCGGGACCCTCCAGATGCTCGGCGACGACTGGGATCCCGACGGGTACGAGATCTTTCAGAACAGCGCCGGCTGCTGGCAGGTCTTCAAGGAGACCGCCCCGGATTGGCCGTGGACGGATGGGCTGAACCACCTGGTCGATTGCATCCACAACGGGAAGAAGCCGATCGTGACCCCGGACCACGCCGTGCACGTCCTCGAAATCATGCTCAAGGCGAGGCGAGCCGGGCGCGACGGCGGAGCGTTGGCGCTGGAGACCACCTTCGCCCCGCCGGTCTTCGCCACCCCCGGCTCCCAGGAGGCGGCGCACCGCGCCCACGACCGGACGAGGGAACACTGATGCCCCGCTGGCTTCTATTCACCCTTCTCGCCGTCGTCTCGTGGGGGCTGTGGGCTGTCATATCCAAGCTGATCGGCGATTCCGTCACACCCGCGCAAAGCCAGGCGCTCTCCACGATCGGCCTGATCCCGGTGATGCTCGCGCTGGGCGTCTCGCGGAAATCGAACGCGACCGGCAACCGGCGACGCGGCGGCTTCCTCGCCTTCCTGGCGGGCGTACTGACATGCGCGGGAAACGTCGCCTACTACCACGCGCTGAACATCGGGGGCAAAGCCTCCACCGTGGTGCCCCTCACCGCGCTCTACCCGCTCGTGACCATCGCGCTCGCCGTGCTCGTGCTGCAGGAACGGTTCAACGCGATCCAATGCGCGGGCGTCGCGTTGTCGCTCCTGGCCATCTACCTCTTCAACGTCCCCGGCGTGGAGGGTGCCGCCAACGTCTGGCTGCTTTACGCCTTCATCCCCCTCGCTCTTTGGGGCGTCTCCGGCCTGCTTCAGAAGATCTCCACCCACGACATTTCAGGCGAACTGTCCGCGCTCTGGTTCCTTGCCGCGTTCGTGCCTGTGTCCGTCGTTCTCCTGGTCGCGCAACCCCTCAACGGCCCCATCGCGACGACGACCTGGTTGCGGGTCGGCGCCCTTGGATTGTTCTTCAGCCTCGGCAATTTCGCCATCCTCCTGGCGTTCGCCGGCGGGGGAAAGGCCTCGATCATCGCCCCGCTGGCCGGCCTCTACCCGGTCGTCAGCGTGCCCATCGCCCTCGTGTTCCTCGGCGAGAAGATCGGCCCGCGCGAAACCACCGGCATCGCCGTCGCCCTGCTTTCGGCCTGCGCGCTCGCCTGGGAGCGACCGAACGCCAGTACTCCCGCCCGTCCCTCCCCATGAACCTGGATCCGACCACGAAGCACACGAAGGACACGAAGACCGAGCGAAGGGGGGCATCCACTCCAACCGTCTTCTTCGCGATCTTCGTGCCTTCGTGGTGGATGCCTTGGCGGTTCATGGATCCGACCCACGAATCACCACCTGTTGATGCTCCCCAATGAAACCCATCACTGAACTCTTGAAACAGGATGTCGTCCTCGGCGACGGCGGTTATCTCATCGAGCTCGAACGCCGAGGCTACGTGGATAGCGGCTCCGGTCGCGAAAAGGTCGGCACCGGACGCGGCAGCGGGCAATTCACGCCGGAGGTGGCCATCGAACGGCCCGACGCCCTGCGCGAACTCCACCGCGAATTCCTCCATGCCGGCTCGCAAGTGCTCCAGGCGCTGACCTTCTTCGGCACGCGCGAAAAGCTCAATCGCGCGGGCTACGGCGCGGAAACCGAACAAATCAACGCCGCGGCGGTCAAGCTCGCCAAGGAGGTCGCGGGCGACGGCGCGCTCGTCGCCGGCAGCGTTTCGCGCACCCAACTCACCGAGCGCGAAGGCATGGAATCCCTGGGCAAATCGCGCGACCACATCGCCGAACAGATCCGCCTGCTCAAGGACGCGGGCGTGGATTTCCTGATCCTCGAAACCTTCTTTCACCTCGCCGAAATGAAGGTGGCGCTGGAATGCGCCGCCGCCGCCGGGCTTCCCGCCGTCGCCACCATGAGCTTCCGTCCGCTCATCTCGAAATGCACCGACGGCCATTCGCCCGCCGAGTGCGCGAAGGTGATGGCCGACCTCGGCGCCATCGCCGTCGGCGCCAACTGCGAGCAGGATCCGAAGCGCATGCTGCCGCTCCTCCGGGAGATGCGCGCCGCCACGAACGTGCCGCTCGCCGCGCAGCCCGCCGCGTTCCGCACCACGGACGACTGCCACAGTTTCACCCGGCTGCCGGCGTTCCCCGACGACCTCGAAACGATCCAGGTTTCAAGAACCGAGTTCCTGGAATTCGGCGCCATGGCGAAGGCGGAGGGCGTCCGGTTCCTCGGCGGCTGCTGCGGCTGCAACGCCGCCTACATCAAGGCGCTCGCGCGCGGCATTTCGGAGGGGAAATGAAACTGTCCGTCCATCCCTCCGCGGACGCCGCGAACTCAGCCGCCACGGACTGCCTCGCCGCCTGGTTCTCCGAACCAGCGACGCGCAACGTCATGCTCGCGGCGGGCCACACGCCCTTGGAACTCTATCGCCGCATCGGAGTGCTCGGGCTGCGACTCGAGCATCTCACGCTCTTCGCGCTCGATGAATACGTGGGAGTGCCCCTCGACGAGCCTAGGAACTGCGCCAACCTGATGCGCCGCGCCGTCCAGCACGCCTGGGGCATCCCAGCCGCACGATTCCACGCCGTCAGCTCGCTGGAGGCCGACGCGCTCGCCAGCGTTCGCGAGCACGAGCGGAAGATCGCGGCGGCCGGCGGGCTGGATGTCATCGTTCTGGGCCTCGGCCAGAACGGGCACCTCGGTTTCAACGAACCGGGCAGCGCGGAGGATTCCACGGGACGCCTGCTCGACCTCGAAGCCATCTCCGTCGAGGCAAATCGCAAGTGGTTCGGCGGCGACTACGCGCCGGCCAAGGGCGTGACGGTGGGAATGAAAACCATTCTCGCGGCCAGGCATGTCCTCATCATGGCCTACGGCGCCCACAAGGCGCCCGCCGTGAAGGCCATGGTCGAAGGACCGCGCGGCCCACGGTGTCCCGCGTCGTTTCTTCAGAACCACCCCGACGCGCGCGCTTTCCTCGACGCCGAGGCCGCCGCGGGGCTGACGGAAGGGTGACTTCCACGAAACCATTCGCGGCCATCGGGCTCGACGTCGGCGGAACCAAGATCGCCGGCGGCGTGGTCTGCTTTCCGGAGGGCGTCGTCCGGGCGCAACACACGATTCCCACGCGGACCGCGCGGGGCGGAATCGCCGTGCTCGAGGATGTCGAACGACTTGCCCGGCGCCTCGCCACGGAGGCCGCCGCCCTGCACATCGAAGTGGAAGCCCTGGGCCTGGGCCTTTGCGAACTCGTGTCGCCCAAAGGCGAGATCTTCAGCGCGAACTGCGTCGACTGGCTCGGGCTCCCCGTCCGCGAACGGCTCGGCGCCATCGCTCCCACGACCCTCGATGCCGACGTCCGCGCCGCGGCGCGCGCCGAGGCTCTGTTCGGCGCCGGAATGGGCTTCCGCCAGTTCCTCCACATCACCATCGGCACCGGCATCGCTTCGTGCCTCGTTCTCGACGGTGTCCCCTTCACCGGCGCGCGAGGCGCGACGGGGACGATGGCCAGCAGCCCCGTCAGCGTGCCCTGCGAACGCTGCGGTCATCCGAACCGACGCGCCATCGAGCAACTGGCGGCCGGCCCCGCGTTGGTGGCCCGCTACAACGAGCTCAAGCCCGGAGCCGCCGCCAAGTCAGGCCAGGACGTGCTCGCCGCCGTCACCGCCGGCGACGCCGCGGCCATCTTCGTCACCCAATCGGCCGGCGAGGCGCTCGGATCGGCGGTCGGCCTGCTGGTCAACGTTCTCGACCCCGAGGCCGTCATCGTGGGCGGCGGACTGGGCCTGAGCGAGGGGCCGTTCCGGGATGGGTTCATCGCCGCGACACGACGTCATATCTGGTCGGAAACGCATCGCGGCCTTCCGATCCTCCGCGCCGCCACCGGTCCGAACGCCGGCCTGATCGGCGCCGCCGCCGCCGCGTGGGCCGCCAAATGAAGCCACGCGATCCGCGGTGTGATCATCCATCATCCCTCCGGATGCCACGCACGCGCGCCCCCCCCGGACTCCGGCGACCGTCTCGAAATCGTACGCATCGTCGAGGAGGGATGATCCGGAAGGGTTCCCCGCCCCGCGCGCACGACGGCTTGCCGCCACCGCTTCCGCCCCGCATCGTCCCCCCATGTCTGTCGATGCCGCCGAGGCCGCGGCGATCTTCCAAAAGCTCTCGACCAACATCCGTGGTGTCCTTCGGGGCCAGGATCCCGCCGTCCGCAGACTTCTCGCCGCGTTCGCCGCGGGCGGACACGTCCTCCTCGACGACTTCCCGGGCACGGGAAAAACCACGCTGGCCAAGACCATCGCCCTCTCGATCGCGTCCCGGTTCCACCGGATCCAGTTCACACCGGACCTGATGCCCACCGACATTGTCGGCGTATCGGTCTTCAACCAGAGGGATCAGTCCTTTGAGTTTCGCGAAGGTCCGGTCTTCACGGACATCCTGCTCGCGGACGAAATCAACCGGGCGTCGCCCCGAACCCAGTCCGCGCTGCTCGAAGCGATGGCCGAGGCGCAGGTCAGCGTCGAAGGGCGAACCCGGCCCCTCTCCGATCTGTTCTTCGTCATCGCCACGCAGAATCCCGTGGAATTCCGTGGCACCTACCCGCTTCCCGAGGCGCAGATGGACCGGTTCATGATGCGTTTCGGCCTCGGATACGTTCCGGCGGCCGACGAGGTCGCGATCCTCACGAGTCAGATCGACGGCCATCCCATTCGGGATGTCCGTTCCTGCGTCACGCCCGACGAGGTCCGCCTCCTGCGCGCCGCGGTCAGGAGCGTGCGGATCAGCGACGAACTCCTGCATTACATCGTGGCGATCGTGCAGGGGACTCGAAGCCTCGAAGGCGTTCAGCTGGGGGCCAGTCCACGCGCTTCCGTGGCGCTGATGAAGTCCTCCCAAGCGCTGGCCCTTTTCGACGGACGCCCGTTCGTGTTGCCGGATCACGTCGCGGAGCTGGCCGTTCCCGTGGTCGGGCATCGCCTCGTCATCGATCCACAGGCGCGATTCGCGGGAACCACACCGGAAGCCCTCGTCGGGGACCTCCTTGGCAGGATCCCCAAGCCCGGCTGATTCAAAGCATGGACCCCGAACCGTCGCCCGGTTCCCGCGTCGCCTCCGATCGGCGGCGGCCGGCTACGACGGCCGTCGGCGCCCCCGTGGCGCAGCCCCTCGTCGGGACGTCGTTCGACCGGCGCTTGCATGCCAGCTACCGGCAGATCGGGGCGGTCCGGCAATGGCTGGTCCGTCACGTGACCCCCGCGGGAGCCTTCCTGTTTTGGGCGATGCTCGCGGCCGGAGCGCTCAACGACGTTTCGCTGACGATGGCGCATCAGCTCTTCGGGATCCTCTTCTCGGTCCTCGTGGGCGCCGTGCTCTGGCTGCGAAAGCCCGCGCGCTGTTTCACCCTGACGCGAAACACGCCACCCAATGCGTCCGTCGGCGACCCCTTCACCTACCGCATCAGCCTCCAGAACCAGCGTGGACGCTGGCAACGGGGGCTCGAATTCCGGGAGGGCGCTCCCGATCCACGACCCACCCTGGAACAATTCGTCGGTTTGGCCGAACCCGGGGAGGATCGGCGAAACTGGTTCGACAGGCGGTACCGCGCGTACCGGTGGTCCTGGCTGGCCCGCCGCAACGTTCATTTCATTCCCAAGCCCATCCCCCTGCCGGACGTCGCGCCTCGCGCCACCCTGGAACTCACCGTCGAGCTGACGCCGCTCCGCCGCGGACGCCTGACCCTGGCCGGCGCGACGGTCGCCCGCACGGACCCGTTCGGGCTTCTCCGCCGCGACGCCGTGGTCGACGGCGAACCCGATTCCATCGTCGTCTACCCCCGTCGATTCCGACTCCCTCCGTTCGCCCTGCCCGGCGCGGGGAAGCGCCTTCACGCCGGAGGCGTGGCGATGGCCGGATCCGTGGGGGAGTCCGAGGAGTTCATCTCCGTCCGGGAATACCGACCCGGCGATCCCCCGCGCCGGATTCACTGGGCCGGGTGGGCAAGAACCCAGCGCGCCGTCGTGAAGGAATATCAGGAGGAGTTCTTTGTCCGGCACGCCCTCCTGCTCGACACCTGCGGCGGCGGGCCGCTATCCGACGCCTTTGAGGACGCCGTTTCGCTCGCGGCGTCTTTCGCGTTCACCGTCGACGAAAACGATTCCCTCCTCGACCTGATGTTCGTCGGTGACCGGGCGTACACGTTCACCGCCGGGCGCGGCCTCGCGCACAGGGAGCAGATGTTGCAGATCCTCGCGGGTGTCTCGCTCCAACCGTCGCGGAACTTCCAGGTCCTCGAGGACCTTGTACTTCGCCACGCCGGACACCTGAGCGGATGCATCCTCGTGCTCCTGGCCTGGGACGATTCGCGCCGACACCTGCACGAACGCCTCCGCGCGATCCAGCTTCCCCTGCTCACGTTCGTCGTCGCGACCCGCAAACCAACCGACCCAAGTCCTTCGGGAGTCCACTGGATCACGCCGGGAGAAGCCCTGGCATCGCTGGCGCGAATCACGGCTCCCCCGCGGGAATTAGCGGGGATCCCTGAGCTTGCGCGGGCGCCCGATTCCCCGGACCGGGCGGTCGGGACAACCCCTCGCGCTGTCGCCGATTCGGTCAGGGTGCGTCACCCTGCGCTTTCATGATGCCTTTGTCATGAAAGGCCAACCAATTAGCCCTAAGTCCCTGATGCAGATGGTGGAGGCGGGGGGAGTTGAAACCTGAAAGGCACCTTCGGGATGGTGCGCGAAAACAGCACTTCGACCGCGTAAACATTACACAAAACTGCTCTTCGACAGAAGCCTCAAAAATGCGCAGTTCCGAACCGTTCCGCAAAAAATCAGTTGGGATTGTTGGGAAATGAGGCGGGGGGAATCGTGCCCCCAGCCCCAAAAGCAGAACGCCCCACGTGAAGCGGGGTGTGCGGTGGAGTTCGAGGCGGGAAGCAACTCGAAGAAGACGCCCGCAAAGAAGACGGATTTTCAGACCGACGGTTCTCCTCCGCTTTCGTTCTGCCGCTGACACCCCTCCGTCACGCAGGAAACCGGTCGGTCGGTAGGCGCTTGGGACTCGTTGCCTCAAAGCCAATGAAGTCCCGTTACCGCACCTATCGCCGAGCCAGCAGCCAGTTCTGCGTCCTCGATTCCGTCACCGGGAAACGCGAGAGCCTCCGCACCTCCAACCCCCGGGAAGCCGCCCGACTCATCCAGGCCCGGAACGACGCCCACGATCAGCCCACCTTCAACCTGCAGCTCGCCCGGATGTACCTCACCGGTGCCGACCCCGACGGCGCCAAACGCACCTGGCGGGACGTGCTCACAGCCGTCATCGAACTCAAGCACGGGCCCACGCGTGACCGCTGGGGCGTCGCCGGCCGCAAAAAGGCCCTGGCTCCCCTGCTCCGCCGTCCCCTGGTGGACACCCGCCCCGAGCACTTCCTCACCGCCATCAAGGCCGGAACCGTTTCCACCAACATCTACCTGCGACGCCTGCAAAACTTCGCCGTCGACATGGGCTGGCTCCCGACGCCCCTGCTCCTCAAACGGCAATGGCCCCAACCCCGTTTCCAATCGAAACGGTCCATCACCGCGGCCGAGCACGAACGCATCCTGGGCGCGGAGAAGAACCCGGAATGGAACGTGTTCTATCGGTTCTGCTGGCATCTCGGCGGATCGCAGACCGACGTCGCCAGCCTGCTCGCCGAGGACGTCGACTGGAACATCCAGACCATCGCCTATCGCCGACGGAAAACCGGAACCCCGGTGGCGCTACGGTTCGGCGACGAACTCGCCGACCTCCTGCGAAACCATCTGCCCGTGCAAGGTCCCCTGTTCCCTCGGTTGGCGGAACCTTACGAAAAGCACCGGGCCAAACTCTTCAACCGCCGCTGCCGCCTCTTGGGAATCAAGGGCGTGAGCCTTCACTCCTACCGCTACGCCTGGGCGGAACGGGCGATGAGTTGCGGGTACCCGGAGCGCTTCGCCCAAGCCGCCCTGGGCCACAACAGCAAAGCCGTGCACCGCGCCTACGCCCGCCACGCCGAGTTCACCCTCCCACCCCTCGACGAATACGAACGCCTCGCCACCGAACACAAAGTCCTGCCGGTGGGATTTCGCCGGACGGCGACAGCGACCCAGAATCCCACGTCCGCTCCCATCGACCCAGCCCCGGCGAACGGGTCCTGCGCCACGGGATAACCGCTCGACAGCGCGAACCGACACCGCCTACCGCGACCGAACCAACTTCCTTCCGGCGTCGCGCCCGACCGCCTCCAGCGCCTTGGCGAACCGCGCGGCGGAACGCGCCTGCGATTGCGCGTTGACGAGGTGGGCCACCAAAAGTTCGGGATGGCGAAGAAACTCCTCCCGCCATTCCGAATCAAGCCCCACCAGAATGGGACATATCCATTTGCGCTCTAACGAGCTACACTGGCAAAAGAATGGGTCGGCCGACCGCTTTGCCCCCAACGGGTAGGCGGAGGCCAAGTTCTCTTGGAGGAACTTTATGGCGTCTCCCAGTAGGGCCGACGGGAAGGCACAGCAACCGGATGTTCCCTCATCCTCTTCAGCGACGAGTGCAACGCAGGGAGTTGATGGGCTGTTATTGCCAGGAAAGGGCGTTTGGGAGGGCGATTCTTGCAGGCTCAACGCAACGCCCCCCGATGGCTTCGTCTCCCGCAAGACCGCCATTATCCCAGCCTGGGCGAGCGCGGTGACATTGGTGGCAAATGGCATCGACGGACGGCCTCCCATTTGCGACGGCGTTTATTCGGTAAATGAGTTCGTGCGACAGGCGGATGGCATTCAGTGCCTGCCCGGGGCCGGAGAATGGGACGTACTGGTCTACGCAGTGGATGATCTCAACGCTGGACTGGAGGTGCATCCATACGGGCGCGACAACCCATACCGGCGGCTCCGAAAAGCCCAAGGGCACAAGATCAAGCAGATCGCACGCTTTAGCTATATGCGGTGGGACTGGTACGATTTCAGTATTGAGCGTGGAGCCCAGACTGCCTGAGCCAGTGCATCGACAGGTCCGCTCGATGGTCGCAAGAACACCGGTTTTCGCCTGATGTCTCGAAACGCCAATGGCCGGCCATCCGCTACGGCGACAACCAGGCCAGGCGATGCGGTTCGACGAGCATTTCTCCATCGTTGAGCTCGGGCCCAATCCAGAACGGCGCCGATTCTACGAACTCCGCTGGCACATCGGGGGGCGCCCAGACCGACGTGGCCTCCCTCACCGCCGAGAGCGTGGACTGGCAGAACCGGGTGATCAGCTACCGCCAACTCAAATCCAAATCCGTCTGCCACCTCCATTTCGGCGACGAGGTCGCTGCCTTCCTGGAACGGTTGCCGCGCGAGGGCCCCCTCTTCCCGCGGCTCAGGCCGATGCACGAAAAACATCGGGCCAAGGAATTCCACAGCCGGATCCGAGGACTCGACATCAAGGGCATCTCCCTGCACTCCTACCGCTACGCGTGGGCCGAGCGCGCCCGCAATGCCGGGATGCCCGAAAGATTCGCCCAGGAATCCCTCGACCACGGCTCGAAAGCCGTCCATCGCGCCTACGCGAAAAAGGCCCAAGTCAACCTCCCATGCCTCGAAGAATACAAACGCCGCGCCATCCGCGAGCAAACGATCATCCAGAGCGCATTCGCCACTCCGTCAACGGCTACCCCAGCCGACGCCACGATTCTGTGATGAACGCCAGCCCGGAGGCTGGGTCGCCAAACCGCCGTTTCACGGGATGCGTCGAGGGCGGGTGCGGACGACCATAGTGGGTCAGCGATCAGGGTCACGGTCCCGTCGCGAAACTGGACAGTGCAGATTGGACCGTCCACTTTTGCCGCCAACTCGTGACGACAGCGCCAACAGCACAGTACCGCATCTCCGGCCACGAATCCTTCGCATGTCGGTACACTTGGCTGCCCAAGGCCGTGCGGGGCGTGGAAGCCGATCCCCTTCTGTTCGCCAACGAGCAGCAGGCGATGGTGGAATTGGGTGTCGGCAAGAACATGGTACGTTCCATCCGATTCTGGTCTCAAGCCGCCGGCGTGGTGAGCCCGAACTCCCGCGGCTCCGGACATGCTCTGACCGAGCTCGGAGGGCTTTTGCTAAGGGACGGAGGCTTCGACCCGTTTTTGGAGGACGTCAGAACACTCTGGCTGATCCACTGGAACCTCTCGACGAACGTCCAGAACCCGTTGCTGGGTTGGGATTTCCTCCTAAATCGATGGCAAGATTCTTACCTAGTGCCCAGCGCCGTCATCAAAGCCTTGCACGACGAAGCGGCGCGCCATGAAGAACGACTGTCACCGATCACCGTCGATCAGCACTGGGACACATTCCTCCACAGCTATTTTCCGACTCGCGGGCGAAAGGGCGAGGTTCAGGAAGATAATCTCGATTCACCGCTCACCGAGTTGGAACTCATCATCCGGGTCGGTGAGCGGCCTACCGACAATGGCGAGGGGCGTGCTGAACCTGTCTACGCTTTTCGGCGGGAAGAGAAGCCCGACATCACTCCTGAGCTTTTCGTCTACGCCCTCAACGACTTTTGGAACAAACGTCACGAGGCGTCGGAGAACAGCTTGTCCTTTCGGGAGGTAGCCCACGGGCACGGCAGTCCCGGCCAGATTTTCAAGTTGCCGGAGGATGACATCAGGGCGCGGGTGGAGGCACTGGCAAGGCAGACGAGGAATTTTTTCTCCTATGCTGAATCAGCCAACTTGCAGGCTGTGCGACGGCAGGGCCAGCGCAAGAATTCCGAATTGCTCAAAGAGATCTACCAGCACGAGGTATGAACATGGGCGAGCGACGCATTGTAGACGTTTTCAACATCAAGAGCCGTTTCCTCCGCTCGGTTCAGCTTGAGCGTGATTTTCAGGACTCGGCTGCGCTTTCTGGGTACGTCAGGACTGATTTTGTTCAGGAGTGCTGTGAGCGCATCAGCGACGGGCTTCGGCCAGAGTCCGGGCGCAGGGCGTGGCGCGTCACGGGAGACTACGGTTCCGGGAAGTCCAGCTTCGCGCTCCTGGTCGCGAACGCTCTCGCCGGTCGCGACAACAAGCAAGCGCCGCAGATTGTACGAGCTTTCGATTTCAACAAGCTCGGCGTGGCACGGCCTGTTTACCTGCCTGTGCTCGTCACTTGCTCCCGCAAGCCGCTGGCCACTTCCATCCTCACTGCTCTGCATGCCGCCCTTGCGTCCGTCTACAAGCGAGCCGCGAAATCGAATCCAGCGGCAGCGATTGAACAACTACTCACCGCCAAGACAGAACCAAGCGATGAGCAGGTTGTTGACGCCATACTGGACGTGAATTCCCAAGTCATCGCGGATGGCAAGGGGCACGGTCTTCTGATTATCGTCGACGAGTTGGGCAAATTCCTCGAATTCGCTGCGCTCAACTCTCATCAGCAGGATGTGTTCCTCTTGCAACGATTGGCGGAAGCCGCGTCTCGCAGTGGGAACGAACCGCTGTTCGTCCTGTGCCTCCTGCACCAAGGTTTCAACGCTTACGCCGACCAGTTGAATCAATCTGCCCAACGCGAATGGGAGAAGGTCGCGGGCCGATTCGAGGAAATTGTGTTCACCCAGCCGGTCGAGCAGGTCGGACACCTCATCGCCTCAGCGCTCAACGTGCAGGTAGACCAGGTACCCAAGGGTCAACAGACTGCATTGCGCCGTTCGATGCAACAGGCCGTTGAACTCGGATGGTTTGGCGCGGCGCAAAGTCAACCGCTCGTTGATTTGGCAGCACGCCTGTATCCGCTGCACCCCACATTGTTGCCCGTTCTCATTCGTGTATTCAAACGCTTTGGACAAAACGAGCGCTCCCTCTTCAGCTTCCTGCTGTCGAACGAACCATTCGGTTTGCAGGCTTTCAGCGAGCAGCGTCTTCAAAACGCTGAATCGTATCGCCTCAGCAACCTTTTCGATTACGTGCGAGTCAACTTTGGACACAAGCTGACAGTCGCCAGCTTCCGAAGTCATTGGAGCCTCATCGAGTCGGTCGTCGAGAGTTACACGACCGAGGAACCGCTCCACGTCCATTTGCTCAAGACCGTTGGCCTGCTAAACCTGCTCAACGACGACTTGTTGGCGACCGAAGAGACCATCGTGTGCGCGGTGGCGGGTGACGACCTAAGCCAGCAGCGGCAGGTGAGGGCCGCACTGCAAAAGCTCCAAAGGGCCAAACGAGTTCTTTACGACCGGGGCCGTGGTCGCGGCCTTTGCCTGTGGCCGCACACGTCCGTTGACCTAGAACGCGCCTTGGACGATGCCCGACGCGCCGTGCAAACGCCGCAGCGTGTCGCTTCAATCATCAAGGAACATCTCGAATCACGTCCCATTGTCGCCCGAAGGCACTACATCACAACCGGCAACCTGCGGCATTTCGACGTTCGCTACTGCTCGATTGGCGAACTGCCGGGACTGGTCGCGGCCCAAGTTGACGAGGCGGATGGCGTCATCGTCGTGCCCCTCTGCGAAACCGGAATCGAGCGCAACGTAGCCCTTGAATTTGCAATGCAGCATGAGGTTGTCGCTCGCCAGAACTGGCTTGTGGCGGTACCGCAGCCGCTTAACAACCTCACGGGTCTGGTGCAGGAAGTTCAGCGTTGGGATTGGGTCGCGAGCAACACGCCAGAACTCAACGGGGACAAGTTTGGGCGCGAGGAAGTGTCGCGGCAGCGTCAGGCAGCGCGCGCGCAGTTGGAGCGCCGCATCCAAGCGCAGGTCGGATTCAAACAGTTCGGTGAGCGCACGTCGCTCGCGTGGTTCCATCAGGGCAAGCCACTCGAAGTGAAAGACGGTCGGCACCTGCTCTCGGAACTTTCGCACATCTGCGAGCTGACGTTTGAGAACGCACCCCGAATCCACAATGAACTCGTCAACCGCCGAAGCCTGAGTTCAGCGGCGGCGGCGGCACGCATGCGGCTCGTCTTCAACATGTTCACGAGTGGCAAATCTCCGCTGCTGGGGATGGACCCAGCCAAGAAGCCGCCGGAAATGAGCATGTATCTCTCCGTCTTGTTGAACACGGGGATCCATCAGGAGCACGAGGATGCTTGGCGCATCGGTGAGCCACATGGGAACCGCGACAAGAAGTGCAACGTCCTGCCAAGCCTCAGAAAAATTCGAGACGCGGTGAAAGCCACGCCTGATGCCCGCGTCAGGATATCCGACCTGTTCGCGGAACTGCGGCGTCCACCCTTCGGCGTGCGCGACGGCATGATCCCGCTCCTGCTCACCGTATTCTCCATCGTGCACGAACAGGACGTGGCGTTCTACAAGGATGGCAGCTTTCTGCGCGAGATGACCGGCGAACACATGCTGGTGCTGACCAAGCAGCCGGAACGGTTCGAGATTCAATACTGCAAGATTGAAGGTGTGCGTGCCGAACTGTTCGATAAGCTCCTCAGCGTGTTGGAGGTCAAGCCAACTGGTGAGCGCCGTACGGAGCTGCTGGATGTAGTAAAGCCGCTCTGCGTTTTTGCGGCCCAGCTCCCTGCCTACGTTCACAACACCAAGAAGCTCTCGGCCACGGCGCTGGCTGTGCGCGACGCCATCCTCGCGGCGCGTGAGCCTTCCAAACTCCTGTTCAACGAACTGCCGAAAGCATGCGGGTTCGAGCCCTTCCCGGCCAACACGGCCGCGAGCAAGGAAGTCCAGGCGTTCATCCGTGGATTGAAGGCCGCGCTCGACGAACTGCGGGCCGCGTTACCGGAGTTGCAGCAGCGTCTACGGAAATTACTGCGTGAGGCGTTCGACTTGCCCGGTTCCTTCCAGCAGTTCCGATCCGCACTGGCGCGGCGAGCGGAACAGGTTGTCCTCGGCGTCAATGAACCTAAGCTCCGTGCCTTCTGCCTTCGGCTAATGGACGACAACCTGCCGGAATCGGAGTGGCTAGAGTCGCTCGGCAGTTTTCTGGCGCTCAAGCCGCCTGCCAAGTGGCACGACGCAGAAGACGACTTGTTCGTTCAGGAACTTGCCCCACTCGCCACGCGGTTCCATCGCGTCGAGAGCATTGTGTTCGTCGATGGAAAAGCATCCAGGACCGGCATCGGCATCCGTCTCGCCATCACGCAGGCCAACGGCACCGAGCACGAGCAGGTCATTCACGTGGCGGCGGATGAAGAGAACCGCCTTCGTGAACTGCAGGCGGAGTTTGACGCGCTGCTGACCAAAGACAAACGCCTCGGATTGGCGGCCGCGTCACGCGCCATTTGGTCGAAGTTGGAGAAAGTCGAGAGGTCGAAACCATGAGCAAACCCACACGGCACATCCTCTGCATGTCGGGCGGCAAGGACAGCACAGCCCTTGCTCTCTACATGCGCGACCGGGTGAAGGACATGGAATACGTCTTCTGCGACACCGACAAGGAGTTGACAGAGACGTATGAATACCTGAACCGGGTCGAGGCGTTCTTGGGCAAAAAGATCGTCCGCCTCAATGCGAAAGCGGGCTTTGACCACTGGCTCGATGTGTTCGGTGGCTACCTCCCATCGCCGCAAATGCGTTGGTGCACCAAATTGCTCAAGCTAAAACCCTTCGAGGAATACGTCGGCGACGACCCCGTGGTCAGCTACGTCGGCATCCGGGCTGACGAGGACAGAACTGGGTACATCAGCACAAAGCCGAACATCAAGCCGACATTTCCCTTCAAGGAAGGCGGCATTGGATACGCTGGCGTGATGAAGATTCTGCAGGACAGCGGCATCGGCATGCCGCCGTATCTCAAGTGGGGTCGGACGCACTCGGGGTGCTACTTCTGCTTCTTCCAGAGGCCGATTGAATGGGTGCGGCTCCTTGAAGCCCATCCAGAACAGTTCGAGGCAGCGATGAAGTACGAGAAGGTTACAGATGATCCCGGTAAAACCTTTACGTGGATTCAAGGCATGCCACTGAGCGAACTAAGGAAACCGGAAACGATCGAGGGCATTAAGCGGCGCTACGCCGATCACGAGGAACGCAAAACGGCCAATCGTGGCAACAAGCGCCTCGTCGAAGTGCTCGCCGGGATGCAGGGAGATGACGATGGGCCGAAGGCTTGCTTGATTTGCCAGCTTTAGCTTTTGCCAATGAAATTCGAGCATCAGGCGTGGTCAGTGAAAACATTGGTCGAGCTATACGATGGCAAGCGGCTCATGCTTAATCCGCCTTATCAACGTAACCCTATTTGGTCAGCACCGGCACAAAAGGAATTGATTTCGACGATTCTTCGAGGCTGGCCCATGCCTAGCTTTTTTTTGCTTCAAAGGCCTGATGGCCAATTTGAGATAGTGGATGGCAAACAACGAGCGCTTACGATCTTTGCGTTCTGGCGGCGCCAATTGGACACGTCTGACGGAAAGAACATTGACTCACCGCATGAGAACGCAAGAGTATCTTCGATTCGTGAAGTTTTCCTATCTTACCAACTTTCGGTTACGCGCATAACTGACCTCGCTCCGGATGAGTCGATCGAGATGTTTTACGCACTGGTCAACTCCACCGGACTACGCCTTAATCGCCCCGAAATTCGGAAAGCTGAGTTTTACACAACGAATCTCTTGCGGCTGGTGACGAACCTCGCTGATTTGGATGATTTTCACAAATTGGGCCTTTTCACGAGATTATCCGCACAACGGATGAACGATGTGGATTTCGTTTCAGAACTTGTTGCTCAGATGCAGTTCGGCATCACTGATAAGAAGGAAAAAGTCGATGATTTATACGAAGCTGACATCACGGAGGCGCACTTTGATCAGCTGCGACAAGAGTTTATTAAGGTCCTTGGACGCTTAACGCTCTTCAATGCAATCGTCCCAATCAGCAAGACTCGGTATCGCCAAAAGAATGATTTCTACACACTCTTCGGATTTCTGCATAAACACTCAGGCATCGAGAACGAGGATCTGAATTACTTCTATAATTTATTAATCAAAATAGGTCCATATATTCGTCCATCACAGGAACGCTGCGAGCCTCTGATGATTTACGCGCTGAATTGCGTCACGCAATCCAACTCAAAACGGGCGCGGCAAGACCGACTAGCATTCTTCGAGTCACTTCTGCTTAATCCAACGGAAGACCCGAATCCAGTTCAAGAGGCGTTACTGCACTTCTTCAAATTGACAGCTAGTTCATTGGTTAGGAGGTCCGGGTATACAACCCTTCGCTGGGAAGACCTCCGCGACCCCGACCAAGGCGAACTGGCAATTTGATCTATTGCGATGAAATTCTTGGAGAACGAATTCCGGATTGAGCTTGAGGGGCCGGAGTCCAATCGGGACTACATTCAGCTTTCCGATGGAGAGTGGTTACTGAAGAGCCTTCAGCCAGGTTCTGGTTCAGGCAAGGGCAAGAACTCATGCGTGTTCCGAGCTGTTCATCCAGAAGGTGGCGATGATGTCATCGTCAAGTTCTGTCGCTTTCCACATGGCGTTCAAGGCGATGATGAAATTAGGCGCCGGAAGCGATTCTCTCGCGAAATGGAGGCCCTTCGAAAAGCTTATGACGCCAAGCTGGGTGAATTCCTGATTACCTTCTTCGAGAGTGGGGAATGTCAAATTGGGAAGCGGAGTTTTCTGTATTACGTGATGGAGGAAGCAGACTACGACTTGGCGGAGTTTCTCGAAAAGAACACTCCAACCCTGCAACAGAAGATGCTCCTCTGCAGTTCAATACTTCGCGCACTTTGGGTCCTGCACGAACAGCTGGGCATCTACCATCGCGATTTGAAACCCGACAACATCTTCTTCGTTGATGACCAGTGGAAAATCGGCGATTTGGGTTTCATTGGCTATCGGGGCGAAGATGAAGAAATCGACGCGCCACGCGAACGCATCGGGCCAACCGGCTTAATGTCCCCCGAAGCGATTAACAAGGCGTTTTCGAATTATGGCTCACAGGAGTTTCAACATGAGTGCGGAATTGATGAGCTTTCCGACGTATATCAACTCGGAGGAGTGTTTTGGTATATCCTTCAAGGCAACCTTCCGACCGGACAGTTGGCGGTGGAGGACTTCAAGATTGGTAACAGAAATATTTTTTCCAAGATCTTAATGCCTATGCTCCAACACTCAAAGACTCGGCGTGCCACCATTCCGACTATCCAATCTCATTTCAATGAGCTGGCAAACGAGGTTGCCCTGTAATTGAAGCATGAGCTCATGGCTCAAATTCCTTCGTCATTACGGGCCGGTGCCTCGTAATGACAACATGTACGACGAGACGATTCAGCGGTCAGCTCGTCGACAGGGAATTGCGCCAATTGATTTCGAACATCCCTATCAGCAGCGAGTTGCGAATTCGTTCAATCGCGCCACGGCGGACCCCGTTTCGGTAATTCTTACTGGCACGGCGGGCGATGGGAAAACGCACCTGTGTAGGCAGGTTTGGAAGGCCTTGGAGGGGAGAGAGGAGGACTGGGCCTCCGACAACCCATACCTGACCATTCGCTTCCACTATCCCAAAGACAGGACAACTTGGCCGGATTCCGAGGATCTGCACCTGTATCGCTCTGTGAGGATACATTTCATCCGTGACCTCAGCGGTTGGGCCCCTCAGCAGGGCGCGCCATGGGATTTGGACAAGGAGGCGCTGCTCCATAGGTTTTGCGAGTCGTTGTTCAACCCCGACGCGGACGAGATTTTCCTCATCGCGGCCAACGACGGTCAGCTTATCGAATCGTTCAGGCGCCTGAGGGACACAGAGGACGTGCAGCGCGCCCGGGAGTTGTTCGAGGACTTGCTTGTCGAGGATCGCCAGGAAAAGGCCAACGTACGCCTCAAGTTCTTCAACCTGAGCCGAGCCAGTTCAGCCGAGCTCTTAGATCGTGCGATCGAAAAGTTCCTCGCTCATCCCGGCTGGGATGACCTCAGGCAGCTCGTCCCCGCCGAGAACGACGTGTTCGGCCCGAAGTGCCCGATCCGCCGGAACTACGAACTCCTCGGCACCCCGCTCGTCAAATCCCGGCTACGGTCGCTGCTTGAACTGTGCGACCACAACGGCCTTCACGTACCGGTGCGCCAAATTCTCCTGCTTCTCTCCAACGCTGTGCTTGGCCACCCTGATGCCGGCCAACATTTGATGTTGCCGGGCGACGTGCCAAAGCTCATCGCAGCAGGGACTGTGTCCAAGGCCAGTCTCTACAACAACATCTTCGGCGCAAACCTCTCCGACATCCGGCGGCAGTCCATCACAATCTTTGATTTCCTGGAGCGATTCCAAATCGGATACGAGACGTCGAACCGAATCGACAACTTGCTCATCTTTGGCGAGGACGACGGAGAACTGGGCGGCTACTTCAAGACCTTGATTGAGGAGGACAAATTCTACGGAGCTGATGAACGGTTCTACGCAGCCAAGTTCGAGTACATCGAGGGCAGAAGTGAGGATGAAGATGCGGACAGGGAGTTCCTGCAAATGCTCGTAGCCCAACGGCGCGGCTTGTTCTTCAAGATCCCCAAGGAGTCCGAGCAAGAGTTGAACCTGTGGGAGTTGACCGTGTTCAGGTTTGCTGGGGAATACCTTACTGAAATCCTCGGCGTGCTCAAGCGCGGGACTTTGGTGAAGCGCCCTCTCGTATCCCGATTGGTCAAGGGATTGAACCGCGTCTTCACCGGAATGCTTATCAACAGTGACCGCGAGCTCTTCCTGGCGACCAGCGGAAACCACTCGCAGGCGAAAGTGAGCCGGATCCTCGTGGAACGGGTGTCGGTGGAGCCGAGCAAGGGCGAGAAAGTGATTCTTCGCATGGACCAGACAAACGGCCGGGTGCTGCTCTCTGTCTACTTCACAGCAGACAATTTTGTGGATTTCAACCTGACGCTCGTCCGCTACGAGTTTTTGTCACGCATTGCGATTGAAGGCGCACTGCCCGCCAGCTTCTCGAAGGAGTGCTACGAGGATTTGCTCGCATTCAAGAGTCAGCTTATTGCCGCCTACACCATACGTCAGGCAAAGGAGGAGGTGCCATCGGGTTCCACAATCTCCCTCACGCTCCTGTCTCTGACTGAACAGGGAACGCCTGACCCACGGACCGTTGAAATCATACCATGAACGCGTTGCCAGAAACTTTGCCGCCCCCGGACAGCATGGAGCAATCGTCCTCCATGTGGGTGGACGAGGCCATCTGGGGGCACCGGCTTTACGACGAGCAGTTGCCTTGGTTCGTGTTTCTTGAGTTCCTGAATGTATTCATTTACGAGGACGGCATGGGTCGGGCCTTTGACGAACAGAGCCGACCCAACGAAGTAAAATATCGGGCCGCCCATCGCCTTTACCTTCGAAACATTCTTTTCAACAACCCGCACCTAGCAGATGTCCGGCTGGCACTTCCGAACGACACCAACCGTTGGGACGAATGGAAGCGACGGATGAAGTCGGCGGCAACGGGACTCAATCATCCCGATTTTGGGTTTCTCAATGACCATTTCCATTGCTTTGACGACTTTTGCGAAATCGTTTCGTTGGTGCGCTCCACGAGCCTCGAAGTGAACAGCAACAAACGGTGGACATCGAAGTTCGTCTTTCCGTATGGCCGCCATTGTCTGTACGAGGACTTGGACAACAGCGCATCGACCAATGACCGGCGCTTCTTCGGTAGGACAGGTGAGATGCTCTATCTGATGCTCTGCCGCACAAGCCGTAGGCAGGAGCTGCTTGCTGCACTCAAGGGACGCTTTGCGAGGACAGACAGAACATGGGATTCCATTATACAGTGCCTGCAACCCACCGCTGACGAAGATTTCAGCAAAGAACGTGCGAATGCGTTTCTGCCCTACGAGAACCACCCTTGTTTCGACGACCTTGCAGAGGACTGGTTGGCAGTGTTGCGGCTGAGCATACCGGGCTTTGACGTATATCCGCATCTGGTGAATCTGGCCGGACTGCACCTCCTAAAGTACCAGTTGACCGTTTCACGACAGCTTCTCCTCTCGTCTACGCCCCTCACGCTTATCTGTGAAGTGGTCGCACCCAAGAAGACCCTGGTACGTGAAGTTTCCTGCGAACTGTATCAGTCGAACAACCTGCTGCCTGCGCAGGCCGTAGAGGCTTTCATCAACAAGATCGAACAGTCCGACGACTGGCAGCGAGCTATCACCGAGAGTGGGGCGTTCGAAAAGTGTAGACGCATTCTCAAAGAACATGTGCGTTGGGGCGAGGACTACGATGGCCCGTCCGATGCCGGAGAACTCATTTCCCGGCTCCGCCACGATGCAATGAAGCGCCATCGACAGCACGTAGCAAATATCCACCGCAACTACGGGCGCGAAATCGGCCTCATTTCAAAGCGCGGTACGGTCAAGCTGCGCTACGCACCCACCGATGCGCTGCTCAAGACGCTTCTGTTCGCCAACGTCGAGAGGCGCACCGAGCTTCATCAGTTCCTTGCCCGCCTACACTCACGATATGGCCTGATCTTTGGGGAAAAGCAGGCCGAGCAATTCCTCGCGAAGGACGAATTCGACAAGAAGGCATTTCAAGGAAACTCGCGTCGACTCGAACAACGGCTCGGCAGCTTAGGCTTCTTGCGTCGGTTGTCAGACGGCTGCGCTTACGTCCTCAACCCATATCACGTGGAGGCCCGATGACCAGCGCCCAACTCATTGGTAGAGTTGTCGCGAGCTACCTGCGCGACCGGCTCACGGAGGACGATTCGACAGGCGTCGCCCGTTACCGCCTCGATTGTCTTAGTGCTGACCACACAGCTGCGGTTGCCAAGGCCGTCCTCAGCGATAGTTCACTCGCAGCGATGGTGGAGATCCGATTGGCTATCCACTTTGTCGGTGACCACGGGCTGCCAGCGCACATCCTTACGAACGAGCGCACGACGTATTACCGAAATGCCGCGTGCGCAAAGTCCGCTTTGCTCGTGGCGAACACCGGAGACGACGAAGAGCAATCGCTCAAGGAACTAGTGCCGATCGGGGCACCGGAGCTCCTCGCGCATCCGGCGCTTTGGGTACATTGGGCAGTAGAAGGATTGCCCATGCTCTCTGACCATCAGCATTGGTGGGTCAAAGCTTTGGAAGGGCTTTTGAACGTCCGTTCGTATCCACTGGACCGGCTTGCTGCCTACATCCTGCAAACCCGGGACGCTGTCGAGGACGGTCAGCCCGTGCTAGCTGCGCTAGGAGTGGCCTTGCCCGCACTACAAGCCCCGAAGGACAGAGCCTTCGCTTCGTCACTCGCACCGAAGAACGCTGGTCATGCGTCAAAGTGGAAGGCGCTTTTTGCGCAGGTCATCAAGAAGCGAGCGTGCTTCCTTGTGAAGCAGACCACAACGCAGGCGTTGATGCTCGAAGACGATTTGGCGCATTCGTTCGCCAAGGTAAAGGACTCGATCCCGGATGAGATTCATCCGACGATACAGGCGTTCATCGCTGCGCCGAGTGGATGGAACCAGCAGGCCGCCGACCTTGCTCAATGCGAGTGGGAAATGGTGAAGCCGTTATTCGACGGCTTGAAGAAGGAGAAGTTTAACCTCGGTAAAGCGACACTCGAATTCTACGACGAACGCGATGAGTCCCTCCTGACGGTGGATGAACGCGACTACCTTGAGCGCCTACGGGACAACAATCGGACCGAGGCACAGGATGAAGACGAGGACTTCTATCGGGGACACAGAAACGAACTCAAAGAGGTAGCATCCCTCAAATCGAAGTGGGACAGATTCATTTTCGGTTCGCCTATCGAGACGGAGGATTTCCTGGTTGGCCTCACGCTCTGCTTGGAGAGGCTGTTCGACCACGAAGATGCCCCATCCTCTAAACGCCGGCTGAAGATAACCTGCGATCGGCGCACGAAGAAGGACCTCAAAGAACTCAATGAGGATGCCGGACTGTTCTTCGCCCGCCGTTATAGGGGTTTGAAGGTGCTCTTTGGAAGCCGCGTCTCGTGGGAAGTTGGCGATCTGATGAACTTCGAGGCGTTGGCCGACCAGTGGAGGAGAGCCGCAAAGCCCTACCACAACGCGTCCGCAGCAAAAGCCGCGTTGCAGCTGAAGTTCTTGATTGAACTTGAGGTTGAGCGTTCCACGGGAACGACAGACACCTACTTCAAGCAATTGGTCTGGTTTCATGCCCCGAACTCCATAGCCAGCGAGTTCCCAGGTGACTGGGTGCGGCTCGCGAAGCATCCGCTGACGCTTTGCCGTGTGAACCGGGAACCGGTGAGCGGTAAAGGCCGCTACCAGTCACTGGATCTCCGTAATGTTCGCACGCTGTATCCAGCTTATGGTCAAGACCGTGGCTCGTTCGTTTCCACGTATAAGAAAGAGAACGACATCTCCTTGCTTTGGCCGGCAAGTTTAGTCAAAGCCCAAGCGGAGGGACTTGTTTCCGAGGCAAGCGGCGAAAGACTCCTGTCCTTGTTCAAGTCGTTCGAGCAGAGCTACAACGCCGCAGTCAAAGGCTTCGCGGAGGACGGGCTGGCGTGTGCGAGGATGGTAAGGCAGGCCGAAGACTATGGTGGCCTGCTCGATGCCATCTGCCGTGACGCGAAGGGCGATCGGAACCGAGAGAGCCTCTTGCGTCCTCTACTTCAGATCGGCTCCGTCATCGTGGACGGCGGTCGCGTGACCGCCATAGTCGCGCCGTGGCATCCACTCCGGCTCTCCGCCATGGCGAACAAGGCGCTCCAAGTCTCTTCGCTACTCCGGTACTTGTTGTCGGCAGAGAACGTCTTCTTCGGCGACGCCCCGTTGTTCTTCAATGAGCTTGAGACCGAACTCGCGCATCCCTACTACCCGGAAATTGTCCTGGGCTGGCACGACAAAAAGCCCGAGCTGCTTTCGGTAACGGACCATCACCTCGACTATAGCCTTCACGAGTCGCCGATCATCAGCAACGACGGCAACGACGACACAAACGAGAGTCCTGCGGAGACAGCCACACTGATCGTTGAGTTGACGAGGCGGTATCTGGTCCTCTACCCGCACGAGCGGGCCAATTTTTCGGTGGTCCTCTACAACTGCGACTCGGCGCGGCTTCCCTATTCGCTCGTTGACAAGATGAGCGAGGTTCATGAGGAGGAGGAGGACATGCGTTGCCAAATCATCCTGCGTCACCGCGATGGGGCGAAGCTGCGCGAACTCTACGAGAAGATCATCGAATCGTCCGACGCAGACGTTGACTCGTTTGTATCCAGCGAGGCCGCTAAGGATTTCATGGCCCGACTCCGCATCGGCATTATGGCCGACCAAGCGCCAGTGCCCGACTCGAAGGACGGGCCTCCTGCCGATTTTGTGTTCTTGCAGGATGTCATTGCGCGGCATGCGGGCATGGAGTGGTATACAGAAACGTGTCTGCCTGTGGAATCGGCGACGTTCATTCCGGCGCGTTGGTCGAGGCGGCGTCCCTCTCCGAGCGACGACATGAAGTCTGTCGTCTATTTGTGCTGTCCCGTGCAGACGAAGGAGGGCTGGTCGTTTGTCACCGCGCTGACGACCTTTATTCGAGGTGACTGGGATTGCGTCGAGTGCAAACGCCTGCTCCCAGCCCGCAGGCTCGACTTTAACGACCCGCAGACCGCGAGCATCTTCAAGGAAATTCACAATCTTGGGAACTGGGTCGTGAACTACGACGAGCTTCTCGACCGCCGCCAACTGATGAACCAGGAGGTAAAGGTCATCCGTTACAAGCAGGGCGCGACGCAAGGGCGCAACGTCCTCATTTCTTCGACGGCCTCCTTGAATTTGCTCCGCTCAATGGTCCTAGGGCGGGTGAAGGACTTGAACCTTGAGTTGAGCGACGCCGAATGCAAAGCCCTCACGGAGCGTTTCATCAATGACGCGAACGAGATCTCCGGGGACATCGTGCTGCGTGCCGCCAAGCGGGGTCGCAACGCCAGCGAATTGATGGGCGTGGTTCTCAGCCGCCACATGATTCGTCATGAGCTTGGCGCGACGCGGCGCTTCGGTTGGTATTTTCTCGACGACTACGCCGAATGGCTTGGGCAGCGTGAAGAGCAGATTGCCGACATACTCGCGCTCAGCCCGGAGCAGACGCCGGATGGCAAGCTTCAGCTGGCGGTTATCGTGGCAGAGTCGAAATACATCGACCATGCCAGCCTTTCGGCAAAGCGCAAAGAGTCACAGAAGCAACTTCGGGACACGGTGCGCCGTATCCATGACGCCATCTTTGGCGACCCGCAACGGCTTGACCGTGATCTGTGGTTGGCGCGCTTCTCCGACCTAATGCTGAACGGCATTCAGTTCCCGGCGAATTCGCCCATTGATTTATCAGAGTGGCGGAAGGCGGTGCGATGCGGAGAGTGCGGCATCCATATGCGCGGTTACTCCCATGTCTTCGTATCCGGCCCTTCCGAATCCGCAGAATGCTCCGATTTCGTGACCGTTGCGGAGTCCGATGACTCGTGGCAGGAAGTCTTTTCGCGAGCACGTCTGCGGGAGTTGGTACTTAGCTACGCGAAGGCCACGAACCCAACCCGAATCCGCAAATCAATCGCTGGGGTCGACATGTGGAGCGAGCAGACTTACAAAAGGCCCTCCGACCGTATCCAGATTGTTCACCGCCGCACGGTGGAGGTGGAACAGGCTTCCCACAGGCTTACGCCCGATTCAGCCGGCGGTGGCAGGTCGCTGCCCACAATGCCCGTGGCTCCTCCAGCGACCGCCACATCCGGCCCGGCCACACCCCCCGCGCCGACCGGGCCAAAGGCAGCAGCGCTCGATGCTGGCATGACGTGGCCGCTCCCGCAGGTGGGCAAGCTCGTCGCGAGCTATCACGCCGGATCGCAAGACAACGCCGACGACGAAAAATGGCTGGGTACGGTAGAGGGTAAGTGCAAAGGCGCTTTGCAGCAGTTCCAGCTTCAATCGAAGTTGCTGTCGAAGGCCCTGACGCCCAATGCGGCGCTCTTGAGATCGGAAGAGC
>JBFWOK010000038.1:0-43615 GCA_050250555.1 Limisphaerales bacterium | reverse complement strand
AAAGCCCTGAAACTCCACGCCGACCCGGTGCACCTGTTGGTACGGGTTTTCGTAGTCGAGTTGGCGCGGCCCGATGCGCGGCGCGATCATGCCGGGGACCGTGTCACGCCGGGCGCGGAGAGGAAAAACAAAACGCCACCCAGCCCCGGTGTCGGGTCTGGGTGGCGGTGGGAATGTCGCCGGCTTTGGAAGAAAGGCCGGGGGCTGCCTACTGGACCCGCACGCGCCAGAAGCCCGAGGGCTGGGCCTGGTGCGTGGCGTCCGAGTCGGTCAGAGTGGTGCTGGCTCCGGTGGCCGTGCCGCTGGCCGCGTCGGACCAGGACGCATCCGACAGGCTGGCCTTGTACTGGAGCGTGTAGGTCCGGCCGGCAACGCTGTCGAACGTGACCGCGACTCCGTTCTGACGGGACACGCTTCGGATGACCGGCGCGACGGGCGTGATGGGCAGACCGCTCTCGTCCTCGAGGGTCACGGCATTGATGATGGGATTGCGGTCCGTGTAGTGGTCCGTGGTCACGGTGCTGCCGAGGGTCTGGATGATGACGACGTCCTTGGTCGCCGTGAACTCGTAGCTGGCGAAGGCCGCCTGGGCCGGATTGTTGATGTCGCCCATGTATTCGAACGGCGCGAACTCGTCGGCGATGAGCTTGCCGTCCACGTAGATGTCCATTCCGCGCGAGCAGCAGGCTTCGCCGAACAGGAGTTGCAGCTTGTACTTCCTGCCCACGATGAGGTTGGCGAGCCGGATGTTGGCGCCGCCGCCACCGTGCCGGATGTTGCCCACGATCCGTTCGATGTTGTTGTCGTTCTCCGTGTCGCCGAAGTCGGGCCGATACCATGCCGCGGCCTGGGAGGTGGCGTTGGCCACGGTGACTCCGGGAACGTTCTCCGACGTGAACACCGCGTCGCGGACCTTCCCGGTTGCGGTCGTGTTCGGGAGGATGCTGAACGCGTATTGGAACGTGCCGTCGAGGTCCAGGCCGTCGTCGGCGTCGCCGCCGGTGAAGCCGCCGAGAACCACGCCGGCCGTCACGATCTCGATGGTCCCGTTGTTGGGATCGCCGCCCATCGCGAGTTCGAAGGCATCGGAAAACAGGTCATCGTCCGAATCGGCCTTGAGCGGATTGGTCTTGTGGGTATTGACCTCCGCGCTGTCGGTGAGTCCGTCACGGTCCGTGTCGGCCAGGCCGGGCTTGGTTCCAGCCGCCTTCTCCTCGGCGTCGTTCAATCCGTCGCCGTCGCTGTCCGCCCGGGTCGGGTTGGCCCCGTCGTCGAATTCGCCCCGGTTGGTGAGACCGTCGCCGTCGGAGTCCTGGGTTCCCGTCTGATCCAGGTTTCCGAAGGTGTTCATCTCCCAGAGGTCGGGGAGTTGATCGGAATCAGTGTCGGCGGCCGGGCCGATGAGCTCGAGCGTTGACGCGTTGATGATGGCGTTGTGATCGGTGAACTCGGGCGTCGTCGTGGTGGTCCCGTCCAGAATGAACCGAAGGGTGCTCGCGCGGGCCACGAAATCGTGGGTGACCACGACTCCCCGATCATCGGGGTAGGCGAGGGGGAATCCGCCGCCTTGGTAGAAGGCGGGGCTGAAGTCGTCCATCACCAGCATGTCGTCGATGTAGACGTCGAAGCCGCGGGGCCACGCCTGTTCGGCGAAGAGCAGCTGGAGTTTGTAGGTCGAGCCAGGGGTCAGGTTGGCGAGTTCGGTCGTCACCCGGGGTATCGCCGAGGCGGCGTCGCTCCAGGTGATCGAGTTCATCACTTCCGCCAGGGACAGGTCGTTGCCGGTCTCCCCGTACAAGATGTCGGCATTCCAGATTCCCGTGCGGTTGCCGGCGTCCACGGTCACGCCGTCCACGACCTCCGGGATGAAGAAAGCGTCACCCACCTGGCCGCCCAGCACGCTCTCCACGCCGTGGTCGAGGGCATAGACAAAATTCCCGGTGAGATCGAGGCCTTCCCCGGCGTCGCCGCCCGTGAAGAGACCCACCTTGGTGGCGCGGGGCCCGCTCGACGCGGCGTTCGGATCGGAGAACAGCCTCACCTCGTCGTAGTCGTTGGCGCCGTCGCCGTCGGAGTCGCGTTTGGTCGGATCGGTCTTGTGGGTCAGGATCTCAGCGCCATCCCGCAGGCCGTCGCCATCGGAGTCGACGTCCGCCGGGTCCGTCTTGTGGGTGTTCACCTCGTCGCCGTCCGTGAGTCCGTCGCCGTCGGTGTCTTCGCTGGCGGGATTGAGCTGGGCGTCGTACTCCTCCTTGTTCGTCAGGCCGTCGGAATCGGAGTCGTCGGTGGGACCCTGCGAGGTGTCCCCGAAGAACGAGGCTTCCCAGTCGTCGCGCAGGCCGTCGCCGTCGACGTCCGTGAAGGCGCTCAGTCGTTCGAGCGTGAAGCCGTTGAGGATGGCGTTGCGGTCGTTGATCTCCTCGGAGAGTGCCGCCGGTCCGCTCAGGACGAGGACGAGATTGTTGGTCGCGGCGATGAACTGGTGGGTGATGACCGCTCCATTCACGGTTTTTTCGAAGGCGAAGTCGCCGCCGGGCGACTGGACGATGCCCGGCATGAAATCTTCCACGAGGGTTTCGCCGTTCAGGATGATGTTGAATCCGCGGCCTGGGCAGCACTGTTCGCCCTGAATGACCTGGAGTTTGTACTCGACTCCGGGTTCGACGCGCATCTGAACGGTCACGACGGCGGGCGCGGCGGACCAGCGGATGGACGCCAGGACCTTCTCGAGGTTGTCGTCGTTGGCGGTGTCCCCGAGCGTGGCCGTCAGCCAGCCGCCGGTGCCGATGTTGTTCTGGGCGTCAACGGTGATTCCGGGAACGCTGTCACCCGTGAAGTCGGCGTCGCCCACTTTGCCCGCGGCCCCGTTGGGTCCGACGTTGACGGCGTAGGTGAAGTTTCCCTGGAGATCGAGGCCTTCATCGGGGTCGCCGCCGGTGAAGATTCCGACGGTGGCGGCGGCCCAGGAACTGGCCGTGGACGCCGCCGTCAGGGCGAGCGCGAGCAGGAGCCCGGCGGGTGGGCGGATGCGTGTGCGTGTGCGAGGGATATTTGGCATTGGGGGACTGGGGTTGAATTGGCCACCTCCGAAGCGGGACTCGACGTGACGCGACTCGACTCGACTTGGCACGACATGACCTGACAGGACTCCGGTGAAACGGTCGCTCGTCCGAACCGCCTGATGGTGGATGGAGTGTGCAAATACCAGCCTGGGGACCCAGTGTCCAATCCGTTGTCCATCGTTCGTCCCGTGGCGACGTCGAATTCCATGGGGATCCGGGCCGGTGGTTGACCCAGGCGCGGGTTAAGGGCTACGAACGGGTCTATTCAACCGCCACCCTGTTTGGGAGCCCGTTCCCAGACCGCGCTCGCCCGGGTTGTGGTCTGGTTTCGGGGTCCCGCGGCTACTGAAGGCGAAGCGCGGTGATTTTTTGGGATATGAAGACTGAACGAATCAGCCGGCTTCGCGCCTGGCTTGCCGTGGCTTGCGCCGGCTGCTCGGCCCTCATCCCTCCGGCGCCCGGTTGGCCGTTCGATCGCGCCGAGGCGACGGTCCCGGCGACGGGCTTGGTGAACGGGGATGGTTTCCGTTTCGCGGAACGCCCGGACCGGCTCGTCATCGCGCACACCGGCCGGCCCGTCGCCGAGTTCGTGTTCCGGGACCCGACGATTCTCCGGCCGTATTTCGCGAACGTCCACGCGCCGGACGGTCGCAAGGCCACGCGCAATCACCCTCCGGTCGCCGAGGTCGACGCGATCGATCACGCCACGATGCACCCAGGAATCTGGCTCGCGTTTGGTGACCTCGGCGGACAGGACTTCTGGCGGAACAAGGCGAGGATCGAGCATATCCGGTTCATCGAGCGGCCCACGGTCAAGGGGGATCGGCTGACCTTCGCGACGGAGAATCGGCTTCTCACGACCGACGGCGCGCCGCTGTGCTCGCTCACAAACCGTTTCGGCGTCGTCGCGCTGACGAACGCGTGGTTGTTGGTCTGGGATGCGACCTTTCGTTCCGACGACCGGGACTTCACGTTTGGCGACCAGGAGGAGATGGGTTTTGGCGCGCGCGTCGCCACGGGCATCACCGAAAAGAACGGCGGCGTCATCACGAGCAGCGCGGGACTCAGGACCGCGAAGGCGACTTGGGGGCAACCGGCGGATTGGTGCGACTACTCAGGGGTTGTGGATGGTCGGGAACTTGGAATCACCTTGATGGCGGATTTGGCGAACTTCCGGCGGAGCTGGTGGCACAACCGCGACTATGGCGTGTTCGTCGCGAATCCGTTTGGTCGCGAAGCCATGAAGCAAGGCCTGAAGAGCGCGGTCACCGTGAGGCGTGGCGAGAATTTCCGATTGCGGTTCGCGGCGGCGGTTCACCAGGGAAGTCGCGTCCGGCCGGAGTTGTTCCACGCGCTGTTCCTCGAGGGGTTTCCGGAATTGAAGTGACGAAGCATGATGGCCTTTGTGTCGCCCTTTCAGGGCTCGACGGTTTATCGGGTCTTGGACCCAGGGTGGCGTCCCGCCTTCGGCGGGCCTTGCCCTGGGCTATCTCCTTCCGCCCCGTTGGGGCTTGGGAGGGACGGATCGCGCCATCGTTCCGTCGTTGTGGGAGCCCCAACAGGGCTTGGGTCGGACGGATCGCGCCACGAAACGGAGTTCGTCATCCTGGTGCGACCTCGTCGCCAAGGGTCGGTGACGACCGGGTGGCGAGGTGGTGTTGGGCGCGGATGCGAAGGAGGACATTGGCCGCCCAGGCGATGGCGAACAGGGCGCAACCGGCGACGACCATGGCGCCGGCGATCGAGCAGTCGAGCCAGAGCGCGAGGTGGAGGCCGGCGATGGAACTGAGCGCGGAATGGACGACGATGAGGGCGAAGATGCCTGGGAGGCGCGTGGCGACGAGGGACGCGGTGGCGCCGGGAACGATGAGCATCGCGATGACGAGAATGGCGCCCACGGATTCGAAGGCGCACACGATCACGACGGAGAGCCAGCCCATGAGGAGGAGATGGACGGTGGGGGCGTGGATCCCGAGGGAAGTGGCGAGGCCGGCGTCGAAGGAGCTCAGGACGAGTTCCTTGTAGAAGAAGACGGTCGCCAGAACGGTCAGAAGGGCGACGACGGACATGCGGACGACCGGGATCGGGCCGAGGGCAACACCGCCAACGCGCAGCATCTCCTGAAACGGGACAAAGCCGATCTCCCCATACAGGACGCAGTCGGCGTCGAGATCGACATGATCCGCGAAGAGGGTGATGAGGACGACGCCGATGGCGAAGAGCGAGGAGAAGACGATGCCGATGGCGGCGTCCTGTTTGACGCGGGAACGGCGATGGACCAATCCGATCAGAGCGGTGGTGATCCAGCCGGCGCCGATCGCGCCGACGAGCATGATGGACGAATCGCGGGCCGCATTCCCTTCGCCCGTGCGCGGGCCGAAGGCGAAGGACGCGATGAGGAACGCGGTGGCGAGGCCGGGAAGGATGCTGTGGCTGATGGCGTCACCCATCAGGGCCATTCGCCGGAGGAGCAGATGTTGGCCCACCCAGCCGCAGGCGACGCTTGTGAGAAAGCCCATCAGGACGATCCAGCCCTTGAGCGAAAAGTCGGTGGTCCAGGGATCGACGAGGACGGACCGGCTGTCAAAGGGTGGGATGAGGGCTTCGGCGAACATGGAGCAAGGAACTCGATGGGCGGGTCAGCGGCCGTATCCCGCGGGGGGCCTGCGGGCGGTCTCGACGGGGCCGGCGGCCTGGATGGCGTCCGGGGACGGGATGGGGCGTCCGTGGGGATCGGTGTCGGCGTAGTTGAGGCGGCGTTCGAGTTCGCGGACGACATCCTCCCCGAGCACGTGTTCGATCTTCTCGGCGTCGTCGTGGACGTGGTCGGCGGGGATGTGGGCGGCGTGGGTCAGGTAGAGTTCCCAGAGGCGATGGTTGCGGACGAGTTCGATGGCGCGCTGGCGTCCGGCCGGGGTGAGGAGGACGCAGGGATCGGCGGCATGCAAGGAGGCGAACCCGTGTCGGACGAGGTCGCGGGCCTGGCGTCCGGCGTCCTCGATGGTTTCGCGGCGGCGCTCGGCGAGTTCGCGAAGGGAGACGCCATCGCCGCGGAATTGGCGGTCCTCCAGGATGCGGTAGACGGTCTTGAGGGTGTTTTCGCGGCGGACGCGATCGGCGCCGGAGCGCCGGGTCCACCAGCGGGTCGCCAGGCCGTGGCGCGGGGCGAAGAGAAAGGCTCCGGTGAAGAGGGTGGTGCCCGAGAGGACCATCAACGGGCCGGTGGGAAGGTTGCTTCCGAGAAACGACAGGAAGCAGCCCAGGGCGCCGGAGACGAGCCCGATTCCGGCGGCGTAGAGGAGCATCCGGTGCATGCGATCGGTGAGGAGGTAGGCGGCCGCGGCGGGGGTGATGAGCATGGCGGAGACGAGAACGACGCCGACCGCCTGGAGGGCTGCGACGACGGAGAAGGCGAGAAGCAGCATCAGGGAGTAGTGGATGATGCGGACCGGATACCCGATGGACCTGGCGAAGGCGGAGTCGAAGCTCGCGACGAGGAGTTCCTTGTGGGCGACGAGAACGGTGGTGATGGAGAGCGCGGCGACGACCGCCATGAGCTGAAGGTCGCGGGGTCCGATGGCGGCCGCCTGTCCGAAGAGGAACTTGTCGATTCCGCTTTTGGCTCCGGTGGGGAGGCGCTGGATCATGGTGACGAGGCAGATGCCGACGGCGTAGAAGCCCGCGAGCACGATTCCGAGGGCGGCGTCCTCCTTCAGGCGCGTGGTTTGCTTGATGCCCTCGACGACGAACGTGCCGAGCAGTCCGGCGATCACGGCGCCGATGAAGATGGCGATGGGATCCTTGGTCTGGCCCCAGAGGAAGCCGGCGGCGACGCCCGGCAGGACGGCGTGGGACAGGGCGTCGCCGACGAGGGCGAGGCGGCGGACCACGAGAAACGCGCCGAGGAGACCGCACGAGACGCCGAGCAGGATGGAGCCGGCGAGCGCGAACCGGACGGCGGGATCCTGGAGGGTCAGGAACCTGAGCGCCTGGGTCTGGATGGAGTTGTCGGTGAGCTCGCCGATTTTGGCGGCCTCGGCGCCCGGGACCCAGGCGAGCAGCGCGAACAATCCGATGGCGAGCGCGAACGCGAGCGTCGAGCGGGGAGCGGGCGATGGGAACGAGGAGGTTTCGGGTGGGCGGCGGGGCCCAGTCCCGTGGGACAAGGGGGCGCGCGGGTTGGCACCGTTCATCGGAGGGTTGCCGGTCGCGGGAGGTTTCATGTCATGCGGCCCCGGAGGGGATCAGCTCACCCCCCGTTGACGGACCGCGTCCGCGACTTCGCTGAGAATGGTGAGGCGGCCGCCGTAGGTCTTTTGGAGCAGCTCGTAGGTGAAGACCTCGTCGGTGGGACCGAACGCCACGCGCCTGAGATTCAGCAGGAGGAGCATGTCGAAGTAGTTGCGGGCCGTCGGGAGGTCGTGATGGACGACGAGGATGGTGCAGCCGCGATCGCGGAGTTCGTGGAGGAGGGTGACGATGGCCGCTTCGGTGGCGGCGTCGACGCCCGCGAAGGGTTCGTCCATGAAGTAGAGATCGCTTTCCTGGGCGAGGGCGCGCGCGAGAAAAACCCTCTGCTGCTGGCCGCCGCTCAGATTGGCGATCTGACGATTGGCGTACGGGAGCATGCCGACCTTTTCGAGGCAGGCCCGGGCGACGTCGCGGTCGGCGCGGGACGGGCGGCGGAGGAGTCCGATCCGCCCGTAGCGACCCATGAGGACGACATCCATGACGTTGACGGGAAAATCCCAGTCGACGGACTCGCGTTGGGGAACGTATCCGACGCGACGGTGGGATCGGGCGAGGGGGGAGCCGAAGATGCGGACCCATCCGCCGGCGATGGGGATGACGCCCATGCAGGCTTTGATGAGGGTCGATTTTCCGGCGCCATTGGGACCGATGACGCCGACGAGCTTTCCGGCGGGCACGGCGAGGTCGACGCCCCAGAGGACCGGCCGGCGGTGGTAGGCGACGGTCAGGTCATGGATTTCCAACGGCGGCGGGACGGTCGACGGGGCGGGGGTCGGAGCGGAGGGGGCGAGGTTCATTCACTTGAGGGCTTCCACCACGGTGTTGATGTTGTGTTTCAGCATGCCCGCGTAGGTTCCGACGTCGTAGCTGTCCGCGCCCTTCCCGCGGATGTCGCCGGGACGGCCGAGCGCGTCGGAGAAGAGTTCGCCACCCACTCGGGCACCCGAGTCGCGGCTGATGCGTTCGATCGCCGCGGGAGCGACGCTGCTTTCGACGAAGACCGCCTTGAGACTTCGCGAGCGGACGAGATCGGCGAGCTTGGTGATGTCGGCGAGGCCGGCTTCGGAGGCGGTGGAGATGCCTTGGACGCCGACGACTTCGAGGCCGAAGGCGCGGCCGAAATAGCTGAAGGCGTCATGGCTGGTGATGAGAACCCGTTGCGTCGGGGGGATTTCTTCCACGCGCGCCTTGGCCCAGGCGCTGAGTTGATCGAAGCGCGATTCGAGGTCCTTGAGGCGTTTCTGAAAGGCGTGGGCTCCGGCGGGATCGAGTTCGGCGAGGCCGCGCGCGACGGTGCGGGCGGCGATTTTCCAGAGCGCGGGATCGCCCCAGACGTGGGGATCGGGGTGTCCCTCGGAATCCGGGGGCGCGATCAGGGAGGACTTGGGGATGTCGGCGGTGGCGGCGAAGACCTTGCGTTTGCCGCTGGCGAGGCGTTGGAAGAGGTCCTCCATCCGGCCTTCGAGGAAGAGGCCTGAATAGAAGACGCCCTCGGCGCGGGACAGCCGGGTGACGTCCCGGGCGGACGCCTTGTAGAGATGCGGATCGACACCGGGGCCCATGAGGGCGTCGACGCGGATGCGATCGCCGCCGATTTCCTGGACGAGGTCGGCGACGAGCGTGGTGGTGGCGACGACGGGTATTGCTGCGGGGGTTTGGGGGGCGGCGGCGAGGGCGACGCGGGCGGCGACGAGGGCGCTGGCGAAGGCGACGGCGAGGGCGAGGGTGAATCGGCGGCGGGTGGAGGTCGGCGGCGAAGGTGGCAGTGGGTGGGTCATGATACGCCGGGCGCGGGGCCCTGGCGGAGCGACCGTAGCGACCGTGGGACCGACCGCAAGCGGAATTTAGTATCCACTACAAATTCAAGCAGGACCTGGAACCGGCGGCGGTGGCGCGGGCGCCTGGCTGGCCGAGGCGGCGGCCGAGGCGGCGGCCGAGGCGGCGGCGTACGATTTGGAGAGGCGGTTGACGAGCGCCGGGTCCGCCTGGATGCCTGCGGCTTGAAGGGCGAGGGCGGCGGCTCCGAGCAGTGGGGCGAGCAGCATGGGTTCGAACGCGACGGGGATCTGGTCGCGGAGGGTGGTGGAGAGGGCTTTTTGAACGACGGCGTTGCGATTGACGACGGAGCCGTTGAGCCAGACGGGGACGGGGCGGGCGCGGAGGTTGACGAGGCGGATGGCGGCGAGGGCCTGGCGGGCGAGGTCGCGACCGGCGCGCTGGCAGACATCGATCCACACGGAATCGCCGGGATCGGCGTGTTGGGCGGCGAAGCCGGCGAGGGCGGCGAGGCGGTCCTTGGAGTATTTGGGCTGGTAGATGATGGGAACGACGTCGTTGAGAGCCTTGACCTCGAACCAGCGGAGCACGAGGTCGAGCAGGCAGGTGGCGGGACCGGAGCATTCGGCGGCGGCGATGGCGGCCCGGATGCATTCGCGGCCGATCCAGTAGGCGCTGCCTTCGTCGCCGAGGAGGTGGCCCCAGGCGCCGACCTGGGCGAAATCGCCGGCTTCATTGCGGGCGAGGAAGCTGGAGCCCGTGCCACCGACGATGAGGACGCCTGGGCGACCGAGCCCGGCGGCGTGGTAGGCGGTCATGACATCGCTGACGAGGCGGGTTGTTTCGATCGGGACGATGCCGCGGCAGAGGAGTTCCTTTTCGCGGTGGGTTGCTTCCGAGAAGAGGGCGGCGCTTCCGATGACGGTATGGACGAGGCGATTGCCGAGGGGGAGGGCGGTTTCGAGCGAGTGAACGAGTTGGGTGAGGCTGCGCCGGGCTTCCTGGAGGGAAGTGCCGAAGAAATTGAGGGAACCGGATTTGGCGGCGGCGAGCGCGTGGCCGGTGAAATCGACGACGACGCCGTAGCTGTAAGTCGCGCCGCCGTCGATGCCGATGACGACGGGTGTGTCGTGGGGATCGCCGTCGGTGGAAGCGGCGGAGGGGAGGGGGTCAGGGGACATGAGTGAGCGGTGGGTGGCGGGGAGCGTCGGCGCCGGGTGGGGGGGGCTGGCTAGATCTGGAAATCGAGGGAGGGGGTGTTCCGATCGCGTTTTCCTTTCACGACCATGTGGCCGTCCTCGTAGAGGACGAGGGAGTGGGGGGGGACGCTGTGCATGAGGAAGACGTTGCCGCCGATGGTGCTGTGGGCGCCGATGACGGTTTCGCCGCCGACGATGGTGGCGTTGGCGTAGATGGTGACGTGTTCCTCGACGGTGGGGTGGCGGCGGCTGCCGCGGAGATTCTGGCCGCCGGCGAGGGATCGGGCGACGAGGCCGACGCCCTGGTACATTTTCACGTGCGAACCGATCACGGCGGTTTCTCCGATGACGGTGCCGGTGCAGTGGTCGACGAAGAAATGGGAGCCGATGGTGGCGCCGGGGTGAAGGTCCATGCCGCTTCGGCTGTGGGCCCATTCGGTCATGATCCGGGGCAGGAGGGGGATCTGGGCGAGGTGAAGGCGGTGGGCCATTCGCTGGACGGCGATGGCTTCCATGAACGGGTAGGCGACGATGACTTCCTCGGTGCTCAGGGCCGCCGGGTCGCCGCGGTACGCGGCTTCGGCGTCGGTCTGGAGGACTTCGCGGACTTCGGGCAGGCAGCCGAGGAACGCGAGGGTGAGGTCACGCGCGGCGTCGGCGTACTGGCTCTTCGAAATGTGCGCCGGCGGCGAGTAGCCGAGGCACTTGATGATTTCGTCCTCGAGCCGTTCGCGGACGGAGGCCAGGAGGAGGGTGGTTTCGACCTTCAGCTCGGAGGAGACGAGGGGGCGTTCGTCGAAGAACCCGGGAAAGACCAACCGGAGGAGATCCTGGGTGATGGACGTGATGGCGGATTTGGAGGGGAGATTCGGGCCATCGACGTGGTTGATGCCACCGACCTTGGCGTACGAGGCCAGAAGGCGGTCCGCCAGCCGGGTCACTGTCGCTTCCACGGCGGGGACTATCCGCCCGGCCGTGCTGGGGACGCAAGCGAGGGGTTGGGCCTGGGGGGGCTGGGCAACGGGAACGGGGGGTGGCAGGGTGGCCGCGGAGACGACACGACTTGAAGAGATTCGCGACAGAAGCGGCGGGGGAGGCCTCGGGTGGGGCGGGTGGAGGGTTGGTGGGTTGTCTGAGGGCGGGATCGGTTCCGTACCTCAACGCCGCGCCGCTGGTGCGGGGTTTGGAGGGGCGCCTCCGTCTTCTGCCTCCATCGGAGCTGGCGATCGAATTGCGGAGCGGGCGGTTGGACGCGGGATTGGTGAGCGTCACGGAGGTTCTGTTCCACGACGGGTACGACGTTCTGGATGGTTACTGCGTGGCGTCGGACGGGGAGGTTCACAGCGTGTTTCTCGCGCACCGAGGGAGGCTCGACGACGTGCGGCGGGTGCGGTGCGACACGGCCTCGCTGACGAGCGTCAACCTGCTGCGGGTTCTCCTCGCCGAGCGCGGTCTTCATCCGGAATTCGAGCCGTTGGAGTCCTTGGATGCGGCGGGGGGCGAGGAAGCGGTCCTACTGATCGGGGACCAGGCGATCGCGTTCCGGCGCGCGGGGCACGCGCATGCGATCTGGGACCTGGGAGCGGCGTGGCGTGAGCGGACGGGCCTCCCGTTTGTGTATGCGGCCTGGGCCTTGCGACGGGACGCGGACACGCGCGAGTTGCGGCGCGAACTGGCCGCGGCGGGGGCGCGGGGATGCCGCGAGATTGAGTCGGTGATTCGGGAGGCGAGCGGCTTCGACGAATCCTTTCGTCGGGTGTACCTGACCCGGCACACGCACCACGTTCTCGGAACGGCGGAGAAGGAGGGGTTGGCCTGCTTCGTCGCGATGTTGAGGCGCCATGGATCGCGGCTGGTGCATGATCCCCGGTATGTGTGTGCCCAGGAATGTCCGCTGGCGGAATCCGCGGGTGGCCGCTAGCCTTTCCCTGACGGCAACCCCTCTCTGTCGAAGGACACCGACCATGAAGCCGACTCTTGTTCCAGCCCTTGTCCTGGCGCTATGGATGCCCTTGGTGGGTTCGGGCCAGACGTCGCCCTCGACCAATGATGCGACGCGGGCGGGGGTTGAGATGCCGCCGGCTCCGGTTCCCTTCGGGGACGGAACGGTGGGGGACTCCGGGTCGGTGGGTACGCTTCCGACGACGGTTCCGACGGCTGTCGAGACGGGGTCGGCTCCGGTGTCCGTTCCGTTGGTGCGAGTTCCAACGGGGCCTGGGGTTTTGGCGACCGGGGCTGTGGGAACGATTCCGACGGACAGGACCGAGGAAGGCGTGGGCGTCGCGGCCGGGTCGGGGTTGACGACGGCGGATATGCAGCTGGGTTGGAGTTCGACGGGGGTGGGTTTGAGGGAGCCTTCGGTGTCGACGGTTCGAACCAATCGGGGCTGGACCATCGAAGGGATCGTGCCGAAGGCCGCGCGTTCCGAGCGGCGTGGGTTTGGAGGGTTCCTGACGGGATTCGCCAACATGTTCAATCCCTTCGCTCCGGTTTCGAAGGGGGTGGAGAGCCGGTCGGAGCATTGGTACGACGGCGGGGTTCAGTCGGCGCCCTTGCCGCGGGGGATGAGGGATGAGCGGTTCCACGAGCCCAAAACGGCGATCATTTCGACCGACTTCGGGCGGGGTGGTTCACCGGACACGCTTCCGCCGGAGCCTGCGAAGGGGACGGTTCCGGAGAAGCCCTGACGGCACGCGCAGCGCTGATCGGGGGCGCTGAAGGATTGGCTGGGATCTGCTGCGATGAACTGAGCTGAGCTCAGCTGAGCCGAGTCGAGCGGGGCGTGACCAAGGGAACGGAATGGAATGGAACGGTCCGGTTGGGGTCCGACGCGGGGCGGGATTCAATCGGCTTGGATCACCTCGATCGTGCGAATGGAGGAAGTGCCGAGTTCGAGGAGGGCCGCGTTTTCGTAGAGTTCGGTGCGGTTGGTGATCTGGGGGACGCCGACGCGGGCGCGGATGCGGTTCAATTCCTCAATGGACAGGACGTCGAGGGCGACAGGATCGAGGCTGAAGCGGATTTCGTTGGGAGTGGCGGAGTAGTGGAGGAGGCTCCGCTGGCTGCCCTCGTACTGTCCGATGAGGGCATCGACGACATTGAGGGCGATCTGGTCGGCGATGTTGGTTTTGCCGAAGATCTCCGGAACGGCCCGGGCGAGCAGGCTGGGGTGGGCTTCGAAGCGGAGGAAGTTGTCGGTGACGGCGCTGGCGACGCTGTAGAGAACGCCGCTGACGCCGGCCTGGTTGTGGTTCAGGAGCGGGGCGATGATGATGTGCCGGGTGATTTCCCGGGTGATGAGGCGGCTGAAGTGGGATCTGCGGCCGGCGACTTCGTTGGTGAGGCCGGTGGGGGCGGAGCGGGAGAACTCGAGGTCGCCGAAGACCAGTTGGCCGAGGACGGAATTCTCGTAGGGGCCTTCGGGGTCGAATCCGGCGTCGGCGGCGCCCGCGAGGCGGACTCCGAGGGACGACGCGAGGCGGTCAAACCCGGCGGCTCGCAGGTCGGAAAGTCGGCGGTCCCAGAGGATGATCTTCTGCGGGGGATGGCCGGCATCGAGGAGTCCGCGAAGGACCGCGGAGGCGACGGCGGGTCGGGTACCGCTGTCCGAGCCCGGGGAGGAATGGACTTTGACGCCGACGACCTGGTCCGGGGAGACGAGGCTTCGCCACGCCTCGGAGGCGTTGGTCTTGCCGGTGAGCAGGGTGACCCCGCTGGAGACCATGTCGGCGACGACCTCCGGTTGGGCGGAGAGGTTGCGGGTCGCGGCGGGGTTGTGGACGACGAAGACCCTCGAGCGGGGCGCGTTGCCGTCCCCGAGGAGGCCGGGGTCGGCAAAGCCGAGGTCGGCCGCTGTGAGACAAAACGGCTGACAAAGCAAAAGGAGCGTGAGTATGACTCGCGGCATGAAACGACGATGGGTCACGGGGCGTTCGATCGCGTCGCGACGGGAACCTTAGAGGGAGCACGGATGTTGACGACTTCAAAACCGAGCCGGGGATTGCGACGGCGGGCGTTGGCGGCCGCGCTGGCCGCCTTGTTGGCTGGATGCACTCCGCCGGGTCCGCGGGCGTTGCTGGATGGTGAGCGGCTGATTCGGGAGGGGCGGTCGGAGGATGCGATCCGCAGGTTGCGCGCGGCGGTGCAGTTTTTGCCGGCGAATGCGCAGGCCTGGAATCACCTGGGGCTGGCGTACCACGGGGCGAAACGTCCGACGGAGGCGGCGGAGGCCTATCAGCGGGCCCTTCGATTGGACCGGAACCTGGCGGTGGTCTACTTCAACACCGGCTGCCTTTACCTCGAGTATGGGGAGGCCACGCTGGCGGCGGACGCCATGTGGGCGTACGTCGGCCTTCAACCGAGGGTCGTCGAAGGGTGGGTCAAGCTTGGGCAGGCGCAGTTGCGCACCCGGAAATGGGATCAGGCGGAACGCAGTTTCGAGGAGGCGCTGCGGCTGAACCCGACCCGGGTCGACGCGTGGAACGGCCTTGGAGTGGCTTTGCAGCATGGGCGAAAGGTTCGCGAGGCGTGGCAGGCCTTCACCAACGCGGTGATGCGGGATCCGGGCTTTGCTCCCGCGTGGTTGAATCTGGGTGTGATCGCCCATCATAACGGCGCCGCCACGAAAGCCAGTCAGGCTTACCGCCAGTATGCCCGGCTTCGGCCCCAGAACGCGCTCAATCTGAATCTGGCGGCCGTGATTGGAAGCCTCGAAGCCTCGGTGGCGCCCCCCGCGATTCAGACCCCCGCCGAAGTCCCCGCCGCGCGGTCGGAGCCCAGCCCGGCGCGATCCGATTCCCCAAAGCCATCGCCGTCGCCCGCGGCGGCGGTTCCTCGCGCGGCCGTGGATCCCCCGGATCCGGGCGAACGGATCCCGGAGACGGTTGGGGTTGTATCCAGCCAGGTCCAGGGGGTGGACGATCCGGCGCTGGCGCGCCCACCTCCCGGGAAGGAAGCGGCAGCTCCGACCGCGTCGGTCGTCACGGAATCTCCCACAGCGGTGACACCGCCGGCGGATCCGATCCAGGCGACTTCCTCCCTGCCTTCCTCCGCGGATTCCCAAGCGGCCCCCACGCTGGTGGTTGAGGAGCCCGCTCCCAACCCCGAACCGAGCGAGGGCGACCCACCGGCCGTTTCGGTTGTCGCGTCCGTGCCCGCTTCCCAGGGTTCGGTTTCCGATGCGGTCCTTGCGAGGGCCCTGGAGTTGCCCGGTCCTTCCACGACCCCAGAGCCCGATCCCGTTCCCGCTCCGGAACTCGTCGTCCCCGTGACCTCCGCGACGACTGCGGGATCCGGATCCGTGTCGGGATCGGGATCGGGATCCGGATCTGGATCCAAGGCGGCGGCGGCCGTGTCGGTTCCCGCGGAGCCGATGGATCGGGTCGAGATCCAGCCGGCGGAGAACCTGGTGATGGGCGTTCGGGACGAGAATGTGGCACCGGCCGCGGCGGGAAGTGGGATGGCGGAGGAGGATGGGTTGCCTCCGCTGATCCGGCCCGTGGCGGCCCAGCGTTCGACGCCGGGAACGGACCGGGTCGAGAAACGGGGTTTCTGGAGCCGCGCCAATCCGGTGTCGTGGTTCGGTTCCGACGAATCCGAACGAAAGCCTTCCGAGGAGGTGGCGGAGGTGGCGGAGGCGAAGTCGGAAGGGACCGGGGAGGGAGGCTCGTGGCGATGGGCAAACCCGATGACGTGGTTCCGTGGGACTTCGGAAACGAACCTTGCGGTTTCGGCTGGGGAACCCTCGGCGACGGGTGATTCGAACGGTTCGCTGGGAGGATCGACGGGGTCGGGAGCCGAGACTTCCCCGGGGGCCATCGCCATGGATTTGAGGATGCCGGAAGGAAAGTCGGAGATCGGACTGACGAACCGCGAGGTCGCGTCGCCGCGAGCCGGCGGGACGACCTCGGTGCGGCGGGCTCAGGCGCCGATGTGGGCTTCGCGCCCGGTCGCATCTGGAAGCGATCCCGTGGTGGAACGGGCGCCGGCTCCGGAGATTCGGAGATACGTCTATTTGCGTCCGGCGAAGCCCGCGCCCGGGGATCGTTCGGCGGCGGAAGGTGTCCTGGCGCAGGCCCAGGAGGAGCACCGGAGGGATCGCACCGTCGAGGCGGTTCGATTGTATGAGGAGGCGCTGCGACTGGATCCGGCTTTATCGGAGGCTTACCTGGAGTTGGCGGTGGCGGCGATGGAACTCGGGGACGTTCGACGGGCCCTGGCGGCGGGGGAAGCGGCGCTGACGCTTCAGCCGCAGGCCCGGGTTGCCCGCCTGAATTTCGCGCTGGCGTTGGATCAGGCGGGGTATCCCGTCGACGCGGCGGCCGAGGCGGAGAAGGTCGTGTCGGCGAAGCCGGACCTCGTGTCGGCCCATCTTCTGCTCGGGAATCTGAACGCCCAGAAACTGGGACGCCCATCGGAGGCGCGGGCGCACTATCTCCGTGTCATCGAGTTGGAACCGGAGCATCCGCAGAGCGTGGCGATCCGGCGTTGGCTGGCCCGGAATCCGTAGGGGGACGAACCGGGTGGTGCAGGAATGGGAGGGTGGAACGTCCCGGATTCGGCAGGGCGACGCGGCGTTCGCGGACTACCTCGTGACGGCGACGATTTCGACGAGGTTCTGACGGTTCATTTCTTTAGCGAGGCGGGAGAAGGGGAGGGGGGTGCGGGAGCGGTCCGGGTCCGGTTTTCGGACGAACTCGATCGAAGTCCCCAGGCACCGGCCCGGCGCTGGCGGGCGGTGGATTCGAGGCTGGAGAGCCGCTGGGTGACCGACTTCGAGGGTTCGCCGGAGGGGGTGGGTGCGATGGCACCCTTGGCGCGCGCCAAGCCCTGTCCGACGAGGAGCGATCCGAGGTCGCCCTGTCGGGTCTCGATGATCGAGTAGTAGCGGGGTTGCCGGCTTCGACCGCCCGCGACCGTCCAACGGGTGTGGACGGTGAACGGTTGGGACAGGAGTTGGCGGGTCACTTCCAAGGCCCGTTTGCCGGCCTCGAGGGTCGCCTCTGGCGTGATTCCGAAATGAAGGCTCTGTTCGAGCACCCTGTCGGGATCGGACCGGTTCGATTCCGGAGCATCCACGAAATAGAGCCGCACATGGAGCGTCCTCTTGCCGCACCGCACCTTGAAGCTGTCAGCGTCGTTGCTGGAATCCGCGACATACGTGCAGTTCTCGAACGTTACCCATGTCTTCGGCGTTTTCGCGGCGGCCGTGGTGGTGGGCTTCTGCAGGGACTCCACGGGGGCGGGAAAAGCCCGGAGCGTTCCGAAGGCGATCAGAAGGCCCAGCGCCAGGGCGCGCGTCCATCGGTGGTACGGGTGGTCGACGTCGAAACGCAAGATCACGGCCGGGCGTCCTGGTTGTTGGCGGTGTGGCCGGGGCGTTGCTGAAACCATGTCCTGGCGTCGTCGCCGGCCGCATGGGTCCACAGGAACTCGACGATCGGGGTCGGGTCCTCGAGTCCGTGCGGGTGGTGTTTGACGCCCGGTTTCGCGATGAGAGTGATCGAGCCTCCGAGCTGGCGATAGCGCTCGGCCAGGACGCCGGTGTTCTCGTCCCAGGGGACCACCTCATCGGCGTCGCCGTAGACATGAAGGATCGGGACACGGGCGGCGGCGAGGGGCGCGAGGCTGTCGACGGGATTGCCCGCGTAGGCGAGGGCTTCCGCCTCGGATTTGAATCCGTATCTCTGAAGCACCAGTTCCCAGTCCCGGGCGCTGCCGGGGCCCTTGCCCTTGCCGCCGGGCCAGCTCTTGAAATCGCACACCGGCGCGTCGCCGTAGATGCAGGCGACGCGGGTGGGATTGGCGGTCGCCCAATTGTAGCAGTAGAGACCACCCCGGCTCAGTCCCACGAGACCGGGGCGGGCGCTGAATCCGAACTCGGACATGAGGTGCTGGTGGACCCGGTTCCAATGGGCGACCGCTTCGGGGCCGCCGAGGTGGTCCGGGATGCTCGTGTAGACCACATGAAAACCCCGTTCCAGGAGCGCGATGTCGGGTTTGGGTTTGTGCCCAAAGAACTCGCCATGCCAGAGCCATGGCCGGCCCGGGGCCGGCGTTCGTGGCGCGACAACCAGGACGGGTCGGCCGGCGATCTCGAAATCGAACCGGGGAAAGCCGAACCACTCGGAGCGCTTTCCCGGGAAACGCGGCTCCTCGGGAATCGTGGAAAGCAAGTCCCCGAGCCGAGCACCGATCTCGGCGGCTTCGCGTTGCGCTTCGGGAAAGGGCTTGCCCGTGTTCATTCCGGGACGCCGATGGCCGGCGCGCGTGAGCCAGGCGTCCTTGAGCACGCGCTGGCGGCGTTGAACCAGGGCGAGAACCTCGGCGCCCCTTGGTACTTCGCCGAGCCAGGCTTCGGGGTTCGCGGCACCGGTCACATCCTCCGCGGCGCCGAGGTGGCGGAGAAGTTCCCGCGCGATGAGCCAATGCCCCAAGGGCGTGGGATGCACGCCGTCGCCCGCGAGGTGGAATTCCGGGTCGGTTCGGCGGCGCTCGGCGAGAAACCGTGCCAGGGGACCGTGGACATCGACGACCTCCCAACCGGACGCGCGTTGGGTCAGCAGCCAATCCGAGTACCGGGTGAGCACGTCGTCGTAGCCGACGTAGGGTTTGGGGTAGGCCGTCAAGCCGGCGGGGAGTGTTCGCCCGGCGAGTGGCTGGGGATCGAAGGGCGCGGAAGTCAGGTGGATGATCCGCGTGTGGGAGTCATTCGCCAGGACCGCTTCGCGAAGCCGGCGGATTCCGTCCTGAAATCGCGCGGCGCGCGCCTCGGCGAAGGGAAAGTAAATGCCGTCGTTCATTCCGTAGCAGGCGATCACGACGTCGGGTTGGGTTGCCGTCAGCACGCGGGCGAGGCGTTCATGGAGGTCGGGTCGAGGGAAGGCGCCGCCGGCGTGCCCATCCTCGGACAGACCCGAGACCGTTTCGCTTGGGAGACCCAGGTTCAGGATCTCGACCCGGGATCTGGGGGCGGTGAGACGGAGCCAGGTCTCGAAGTACTCCACGTACCCGCCGCCATAGGTGATGCTGTCCCCGAGGACGACGATGCGCTTCGCGTCGGCGAGCGGGGCGGGAGACTGGCTCGATGCGGCCAAGGCGCCCGCGAGGGGAAAGACCAGGCACGCGAGCACGAGCGCCCGCGCCAGGCGGGTCCATGCGGCGTGGTTCCGGTGCACGGCGGTTTGCGGGGCGGGATTCATGGATTCAACGGCCGCAGCATGGGGATGAACGGTGGGTTCGGCGAGCACGGCTTCAACGGTCCGGCGGCGGATGGGCTGGCGTGTTGCCCAGGGTTTTCCCTCGGGGTCGGCGTCGTGCGGGACGGCCGTTTCAGGGGAATTGGGAGAGAAAAGTTCGCGCGGGAACGACCGTGGGCGCCTTGGCCGTGAAGCAGTCCGCCGCCACGAAGGGCAGGTCGACGACCACCTGAAAGGCGTGGGGAGGATTGAGGATCCGGTGGTAGTACGCCAGCGAGGGGGAAGGCTGGGTTTCTCCGTGCTTAGCCTCGACCAGCATCCAAGGCTGACGATCCTTGATGATCACGAAATCGACCTCGCGCTGCATTTTGTCGCGGAGGTAGCGGAGTTCGAATCGGCCGAGTCCAAGATCGTTCCATGTGTCCACGGCCTTCAGAAGATGGCACGCCACGAAGGTCTCGGTCCGAGCGCCCGGGTCCTCGACCTGCGCCCAGTCGCTCAAGAACCACTTCGGCTCCTTGCGCAGGGATTTGGCGATGTTCTTGAACCAGGGTCGGATCAGGAATCCGAAGTGCAACGAGCACAGGGTGTCGATCCAGCGGCGAAGTGTGTCCACGGAAACTCGCACCTCCGTGGCGAGATTGCTGTAGATGAGTTGCCCGCCGGATCGCTCGTTCAGAATCAGGGCGAGCGTCTCCAACTGGCCCAGTTCCTGGATCCGAGTGAGGTCACGCACATCCTCCCTGAAAAGTTGCTGGCGCCGGAGGTCCTGCCACCGCCTGGAGAACCGAGGGTCCCGCTTCAGAAATGGCTCGGGGAAACCGCCGTGCCGCCACAACGCGTCCCACGAGGCCTCGTCGAGATTCGCGGGCGGCGCCTTGCAATCGGTCGGGACTTCCTGGCGCAAAAGTTCTCCCACTGAAAGCGGATGCAGGTGAAACAGGAAGTACCGCCCCATCAGGCTGTCGCTCCCCCGTCGGAATACGTCCAACCGCGAGCTGCCGGTGACCAGAATGCGCGCGCGATCGGCGTACGTGTCGAAGAACCCCTTCAGGAAGGCTTTCCAGCGGCCGAACTTGTGCAACTCGTCGAACCCGACCACGGCGGGGGCGGTTCGAAGCTGTTGAAGCCCGAAATGTTCGGCGACCGCGGAAGGGCCCGCGAGCACGGTGGCGCGATGATCCAGATTGTCCCAATCCAGGATTCGCTCCGTTCCAGCGAGCGCGGCGCACACAGTTGTCTTGCCGACCTGGCGGGGGCCCGCCAGCAGGGCCATCTGACGATGCTCCCGAAAACGCTCGGAAAGGATCGATTCGTGGAGGCGCCGGATGGGTGCTGGCACGAGGGACTGTTAGCCTGGCCATCGTAAAATGGTCCAGACCGTTTTACGATGATCCGTGGAATCGTCCAGGTGGCGAGGATCGGTTCGCAGCCTGGAGAAGCGGCTGGGGCACGAGGAGGAAGTGGCCGATTTCGTGGAATGGAAGCGAAAGGGCCCCGAAAGTTTTGACACATGGACGGTGGGGCCTAGCCTTCGGGGGCAGCGACCCCTTACAGGACCATGAGAATCGGCATCAACTCCTTCCTCTTCGTTTCGCCGTTCACGACCGCGAGCGTGAAACTCTTCCCCAAATTCAAGAAGTGGGGATTCGACACGGTGGAGCTCCCGATCGAATCGCCGGAACACATCGACCCGGCGAAGGTCCGTGCGGCGGCGGACAAGGCGGGATTGGCGATCGGGTCCGTGTGCGCGTGCATGGGGCCGGGGCGGGATTTTCGCGGATCGGCGTCCGACCAGCGGACGGCGATGGCGTACTGCAAGGCGTTGATCGACCAGATGGTGGTGCTGGGCTGTCCGTCCCTGATTGGTCCGGTGTACAGCGTGGTGGGGCGGATTGGCGCGCACGACGACGCGGAGAAGAAGGCGCAGTTCAAGCTCGTGGTGGAGAACCTCAAGGTGCTGGCCGCCTACGCGGAGTCCAAGGGTGTCCAGATCTGCGTCGAGCCGCTCAATCGCTTTGAAACGGATTTCCTGAACACCTGCGATCAGGGTTTGAAGCTGATTCAGGCGGTGAAGAGTCCGGCGCTGAAGCTCCACCTGGACACCTTCCATATGAACATCGAGGAGAAGGACCAGGCGGCGGCGATCGTGAAGGCGGGCCGGCATCTAGCGCATTTCCACGCGTGCGGCAGCGACCGTGGGACGCCGGGCAACGATCACATCGATTGGAAGCCGATCGTGGCGGCTTTGAGGAAGGTGAAGTACGACGGCGACGTGGTGATCGAGAGCTTCACGACCGACGTGAAAGTGATCGCTCGCGCGGCGGCGATCTGGCGCAAGATGGAACCGACGCGGGATGAGATCGCGACGAAGGGCATCGCCAACCTGAAGAAGTTCTTCAAGAAAGGGCGTTGAGTTCAGGAGACCGGTACCCCCCACCACCATGTCCCTCCACCCGGTAGCTTCCCATTGCGAGAGCGTCCGCACCCTGGATGTCCTGGGGGCGGCAGTTCGAGTCCTTCTCGACGGAAAGCAGACCCATGGGGCTTTCGCGCTGGTGGAGATCACCGGTCAACCCGGGGAATCGGTGCCTCCCCACGTTCATACGCGCGAGGAGGAGACGTTTCACGTGCTGGAAGGCGAGTTGGAGATCTGGTGCGGCGGGCACACAACGGTCCTGCGAACGGGCGACACCTTTTTCGCGCCGCGCAACATCCCGCATTCGCCGAAGTTCATTGGGAAGGGCGCGGGGCGGATGCTGGTGACGATCTCGCCCGCGGGCTTCGAAAGGGTGTTCGGGGAACTGGATTCCGAAGGGTCCGCGGGACCGGTTGCGCCGGAGCGGGCCTCGGCGCTCCTCAATCGGTACGGTTGTTCCTTCGTCACGCCGTAGAAGCGCTCGCATCGCCCCATCCTCCGAGGTCAACTGGGAGCCTCGGCGCCGCGCGAATTGTCTTCGAGGGGTCCGGGATGGTTTCCTAGCGGAATGCTGACGACGTCGGAACGGGTGGCCGCGGTTCAGTCGCCCATCATTCCCCAGGTCGCCGATTGGATTCGCGCGCATCCGGGAACGCTCTCGCTGGGGCAGGGGGTTGCGGGTTATGCGCCGCCGCGGGAGGCGTGGGACGAAATCGAACTTCTACGGGGGGATCCCGCACTGAACCGGTACCAGTCCGTCGACGGGCTTCCTGGTCTGACGGAAGCCCTGCGTTCGAAACTTTCCCGGGTGAACGGAATGGACGTCGGACCGGGGCGGGCGTTGATGGTGACGGCGGGTGCGAACGCCGCTTTCCAGCAGGTGATTCTCGCGATCTGCGATCCCGGCGACGAAGTGATCCTGCCGGTTCCGTACTACTTCAACCAGGAGATGGCGCTGGTGATGGCGCATGCGCGTCCCGTTCTGGTGCCGGTGGACGCCGCGGATTCGCTGGATGTCGACGCGATCGAGCGCGCGGTCACTTCGCGCACGCGGGCCGTGGTGACGGTCTCGCCGAACAATCCGTCGGGCGCGGTGTATCCGGAGGCGAGCCTCCGCGCTGTTCAGGACCTTTGCGCGCGGAGGGGGGTGTACCACATCAGCGATGAGACCTACGAGGCGTTCACGTTCGCGGGGGCGAGGCATTTTTCGCCGGGATCGATCGAGGGATCGGAGGAACGAACGATCAGCCTGTTCTCGTTTTCGAAGGCCTACGGATTCGCGAGTTGGCGGATTGGATGCGTGGTGTATCCGGAGGCCTTGGCGGGGGCGATGCGGAAGATTCAGGACACGCTGATGGTGTGTCCGCCCGTCGTGTCGCAGTTGGCGGCGTTGGGGTGTCTGAAGGCGGGGGACGGCTGGCTGGCGGCGCGGGTGGACGAGGTGGCGCGAACCCGGGCGCGGGTGTTGGACGGACTGCGGGGAGTGGAGGATCTCGCGGGCTGGGGGGCGTCGGAGGGGGCCTTCTATGTGCTCCTGCGCCTCCGGAGCCGGGTGGACGTGCTGGACCTGACGCGACGATTGATCGTCGATCACCGGGTGGCGGTGATCCCGGGCACGGCGTTCGGGTTGCGCGAAGAGGCGTGTCTGCGGGTGGCGTATGGCGCGCTGACGCCGGAGACGGCGGTGGAAGGCGTGGGGCGCCTGACGGAGGGGCTGCGGGCCCTCACCCGCCGATGAGAAGCTCCGGACGTTCGGCGTCCTGACCGGATTTGAAGCGCGGGAAGGCCTTGAGCGAAATCGAGATCGCGATGGTGAAGTCGTCTTCGCCGCCGAAGACGTTTTCGCGGAAGCGGAGCGTGAGGGCGCCGGTGAGGGAACGGAGGTCGCGGTAGACGGTGTAGTACTGCTCCTGAAGGACGCCCTCGCGGATCTCGTAGTAGTGCGACGTGCGGAAGCCCCAGTTCTCGGTGAACCGAAGGTAAAGCCGGGTGCCGAGGAGATTGCCGCCGGGTCCGAGCGTGGGATCGTCCCTCGTGTAGCGATGGGTCACTCCGAGGGACCAGTCGCGGCCGGGTTTGAAGATGGCGGACGTCTGGGATTCGCGGAGAAGGGCGTCGTTGGGATCGAAGCGAACCTCGGAGTTGAAGGTCAGCCAGCGGCGCGGCTTGAAGTCGGCTTCGGAATAGACGTCACTGAAGGTCTTCTGGCCGCTGCGCGGATCGAGGCGCCAGTCGGTGATGACCGCCCAGTCGAGGAGGTCCTCGACCTGGCCGTCGCGTTTGGTCTGGAGCTTGTTCCGGACGCCGAGGCGGACGGCGTTCTGGCTGTCGATGGAATCGATGGAGTTGTAGTCGGGATACTGGACGGGGAGAAGGCGGAGGCTCGGGAGTTCGGTGTCGAATTGAGGGAGTTCGAGGGGGACGGCGTTTGGTTCGGGGGTGAACGCGTAATTGACCGACGGCTCGAGAATGTGGCGGAGCCCCGAGACGTCCCAGAACTTGTTCTCGGTGTTCTTCCAAACGCGATGCGCCTTGAACGAGACCTCGGCGCCCGCGTTGACGACGCCGCGGGTCTTGGCGTCGAGGTTCTGCCATCCGTCGCTGTCGGTGTCGCCGTAGTAGGTGAATCGTCCGCCCACGCGGGGGGTGACGTTGAGCCATCCGAAGAACGTCTTGGGGAGCAGGAGTTGGTGGAAGGTGTCGGCGCGGAACGCCGAGTAATCGTTGGTGCCCGCTGGATCGGCGTAGCCGTGGCGGAACCAACCCGCCGAATTCTCGCCCTCGTAGTAGATGGGGGACTGGCCGAGTTGCTGGCGATGCGCGGAGAGCTTGAGGTCCGGGAGGCGTTCGACGGTTTCGAAGAAGTCGTTGACCTGGACCCGCGTCAGCAGGTTGAGCGTGAAATTGGGCCACGTCTGTTCGGCTTCGAAGAATGAGCTGGGAAGCGGGTTCCTCCGGTATTCCGCTTCGAAGAAATCGCGGACGACCCAGGGGTCCGACTGCTTCCGGACGACGACCTTGGCGGTGAGATCCTCGCGGAGCGAGACGGTGTGGTCGAAGCTGATGCGATACCGCTGGGGATCGATGGGCTCTTCGGTGACGGGATCGGTCCCGGGATCCTGATCGGCGATCCAGTAGCCGCCGAGATTGCCCTTGCCGAGGGGTTCGAGGTCGTAGCGGAGGTCCGGGCCGAGGCCGAGGCCCCTCTTGGAATACGGGTCGATGTTGAGCGAGACCTGGGAGTTGGTGCCGAGGTCGACCTGGTAGGAGGCGCGAAGGTAGGCGCCGTACAGGCTTCGGTACCCGGGGGTCATGACCCAGCGGACCGGGTGTTCGCCCATGCGCCGCGTGTAGTAGGGGTACCAGAAGACCGGGGTGTCACCGACGTAGAGGGTGGCATCGCGCGCTGTGATCCGCCGGTCTTCGCGCACGGTGACCGACCGCGCGCGGATGCGGTAACCGGGGCTGGCGAGGTCGTCGGTCGTGACGAACGCGTTCGTGAGTCCGTACACCCGGTTGGTGCCGACGGGTTCGAGCGTGAGAGCCCTTTCGCCCGCGATGAAGACCGGCGCGGTGCCGAGCTTGAAATCCTCGGCCCGCATCGCGCCGGTGCGGAAGTTGTAAAACAACTTGTCGCCGGTCCATGTCTGGGCACCGCGTTCGAGGCTGACGGCCCCTTCCGCGATGGCTTCGCCGAGGCCCTGGTCGAGGTGGACGGTCCGCGCGGTGAGCGTGGCGTCCCGGAAGATCACCTGGACCCCGTTGGTGGCGACGATGGTTCCGGTTCGGAGATCCAGTTCGGTCGACGATTCCGGGTGGAGGGGGCGGACCTCGATATCATCCGGGGAAGCGCCCGCGGGCGGTTCCGTGAACAGGGACTCCTGGGCAACCGCCGCGAAAGTCCCCACCAGTAGCAGGATCAGGCATCGCGGCGCGCGGAGGACGTTCATGAACCGCCGCGAGCGAACCACAATCCCGGCGGCGGTGCCAAGGGACGATTCCCGGGAATGGGCTGGACGATCGGTCCGGCCGGCCCGGGACCGGGCCTACTTCAGGACCGGACGCAGCTGGATGTTTCGGTAATCGACCGCTTCGTGATCGCCTTGGAGGTAGATCGGGCCCGGGCGGAATTCATCGGACCACAGCGCGCCCCCGGTGCACCCGAGGACCGGCTGGTTGTCGATGATCTTCACGCCATTCAGGACCACGGTGATGTGCCGGTCCACGAGCGTGATGTCGAACGTCTGCCATTCTCCGGGCGCCTTGGCCGGGTTCGAAGTCGGCGTGATGCGGCTGTAGACACCGCCAATCCCGTGGGAGTCGGGCGGACGATTGAAGGAGTCGGCGACCTGGACTTCGTAGATGCCGCGAAGGTAGATGCCGCTGTTGCCCCTGGGCGGAACCTTCGCTTCGAGCGTGATGCGGAAATCCTCGAATTCGCGGTCGGTTCGGAGGTTGCCGTAGTGTTTGCCGGTCGATTTGTCGGGACGGTTGACCAGGGTTCCTTCCGAGACTCCCCAGCCGTTGGCCGCGCTGGGTTCGACCAGGCGCCACCCGGAGAGATCCGTTCCGTTGAAGAGGGGGATGGGCGGGCCGAAGCGGACCTGGTCGAGGTTCGGCTTCGGAGGAAGCGCCGGAATGCGCTTTCCGGAGAACTGGGCCTGCCGAAGCCCCGTCCCGTCGTCCCGCGGATTGAACTGGCTCAGTTGGATCGTGTCGCCGTCGACGCGGCCGGAGAGAAGTTCGGTGATCTGTTGGGTGCGGACGACCTGGCCGGAGGCGTCTTTGCGTTTCACTTCCCGGACGCGGGTGACGTGGAGGGTGTCGTCGTGGTAATTGACGAACGCGACGGGGACGACGCTGCCGCCGCCCCAGAGGATGGAACCGTCGTACCATCCGTTTTCCTTTCGGATTTCGAGCCAACCGGCGCCGCCTCCTGGAATCGTCAGGGCCCAGCGGCCGAGGAATTCGTCCTGGGCGTGGGCGAGTTGGGCGGAAGCGAGGGGAATCGCAAGCAACGTCAGGAGGCAACGGCCGCGGGTGAGGGAACGGGAGGACGGGAGGTTCATGGGAGGAACGATTCTGTTCTGTTAGCGCGAATTGGAATTGGAACTGGAATCGGAATTGGAATCGGAATTCGGGTTATGGGCCGTGGCCACGCTTCGAGGTCGAGGTGAAATCCAGGTTCATTCGGGGAACGGGACAGAATCTGGGACTGGGATGCGGAACTGAAAAGCCGGAAGTGGCGGAAGAACCGACGGGCACCGGAGCGGAAGATGGAGCGGGCGGAGGGAATCGAACCCTCGTGACCAGCTTGGAAGGCTGGAGCTTTACCACTAAGCAACGCCCGCGCCAGGCGGCGAACGGGCGTGATAGTGGGACCGGGACGCTTGCGTTGTCAATTCACAGGTCTTTAACCTTTGGGCATGCCGGACCTGCTGCTTCGCGGTGGGCGCGTCCTCGACCCCAGCCGATCCCTGGATGCGACCCTCGACGTCTTGCTTCGCGGAGGGCGGATCGCCGCCATGTCGGCGGACCTTTCGGATCACCCCGAGGCGCGCGGGCTCCAGGTCGTGGAACTGCGCGGGCGCGTGGTCACGCCGGGGTTGGTGGATCTTCACGTCCATTTCCGCGAGCCCGGACAGACCGCCAAGGAGAACATCGAGAGCGGAGCCCGGTGCGCGGCCCGTGGGGGCTTCACGTCGGTGGTCTGCATGCCGAACACACGGCCGGCGATCGATGATCCGGCGGCGGTGGGACTGGTTCGGAACCGGGCCGAGGGTCGCGCCTGCATCCGCGTCTTCGTCGCGGGCGCGATCACGAAGGAAATCGCCGGGGTTGAAATGGCGCCGATCGGGTCTTTGCACCGCGCGGGAGTTGTCGCGATCACGGATGACGGGAAGTGCGTCCAGGACACGGACCTGATGCGCCGCGCGCTCGAGTACGCGCGGATGTTTGACCTGACGGTGATGGACCACTGCCAGGACTACGACCTGGTGGGGGAGGGCGTGATGCACGAGGGCTACTGGAGCACGCTGCTCGGTCTGCGCGGGTGGCCCGCCATCGGGGAGGATTCGATCGTTGCGCGGAACATTCTGCTCGCCCGCCTGACCGGCACCCACATTCATTGCCAGCACATCAGCTCCCGGCGCAGCGTGGACCTGATCCGCCGCGCGCGGATGGACGGCGTTCCGATCTCCGGGGAGGCGTGTCCGCATCATTACATCCTGACCGACGCGGCGGTGGCGGGGAGCGAGGCGTTCTGGAAGGAGGACGGACAAACGCTCTTCTCGGCGGGACTGATGCCGGAAGGGCAGCGGCCGACGTGGCCGGTGTACGACACCCATTTCAAGATGAACCCGCCGCTGCGGTCGGCCGACGATCGCGCGGCGGTGGTGGAAGGATTGAAGGACGGCACGCTCGATGTTCTGGCGAGCGATCACGCGCCCCATTGCAACTACGAGAAGGACGTCGAATTCGACTTCGCGCCGTTCGGGATCCTCGGACTGGAGACTCAGCTCGCGGCGGCGTTGACCGAGTTGGTGCATCCGGGACACCTGTCGCTCGCGCGGGTGATCGAGTTGTACACGGCGCGGCCCGCTTCCCTGCTGCCGTTGCAGGCGGTCGAAACCGGGACCCGGGTGGGGCGGCTCGAAGTGGGAGGGCCCGCCGACCTGACCGTGATCGATCCGGACCTGGAATGGACCTACGACGTGACAAAGACGGCGAGCAAATCCGCGAATTCGCCATTCCACCTGTGGCGGTTCAAGGGCAAGGCCCTGGCGACGATCTGCCGCGGAAACGTCGTGTGGAGCGAGGTGGAGGGACTGGAGGCGGCCGAGTGAGGCGAGGCGTGGCGAGCTCCGGGCTTACTCGACCGGCGGAGGCGCGATTCCGCGGGCCTTGAACCATTCGGCGAGGAAGAGGACATCGGCGGCGTCTTTCTCGCGCCGGGTCGGTTTCTTCATCCGCCAGAGGAGCGCGGGGGATGCGAAAGGAACGGGAACTCCATCGATGGTTCTCACCTCAATTGAACCCGCCGCGGCCAGATACGTGACGCCACACGCCGAGTGCATGAGATCCACCACGATCTCATCGGCGACCCGGACCACCGTCCATTGCGCGATTTCACCGGGAGCGATTTCCCGCGCCGCTCCGTCGGGCAGTTGGGCCACGGCATCCAGGACCTTCGACTCATTGTCGCCGGATGTGTCGACGAGCAGGTCGATGTCCATGGTCCTCCGGTTGTACCCGGCGGCCGACATGGCGAATCCGCCGATCACAACATACCGGGCGCCCCGTTGATTCAGGTTGCGGCAGAGGTCCCGGAGGTCGGCGACGGTGGGTTCCCGCGATTCGGCGGGACTCGAGGGCGGGTGATCATCTGCCATAGCCATTCCTCAGCCTCCTGATGCGAGGAAAACCGATAGACGCCCCGTGGGACGAAGGGGGTTGCCAGAAAGGCCTGCCAGTCGCGGGCGTGTTCGGGGGTGTAGCGATCCGACCGAAGGGGGTCCCGGGGACTGGTCCGGGTTCCGGCGATCCGTCGAATGTCCGATTTCGATTCCGGATTGCTGGGACAGTCGCCTGACATCAAGGGGACTATTGTCCGAAGCGCGGCCAAGAGTCGAGGTGCCCGAATGATTCGAATGATTCGACCTGCGTGACAAAATGCCTGTCCCTTAGTCGCGCGGTTTGGAGCCCCACCGGGGCGGGAGAGGATAGCCCAGGGCAAGTCCCGCGGCAGCGGGACGGCGCCCTGGGTTCAACGCCCGTGAAACCGTCGAGCCCTGTAAGGGCGACACAACGGCCGGCGGGCTCGCGTTGGGTTTCACGAGATCGGATATGCGCGAAGGAGCTGTGGCACCCTTTCAGGGTGCGAACCCACGCGAGGTCCGACACCCAGGGCGGGGTCCGACACCCAGGGCGGGGTCCGTCGGCTGCCTCCGGACCCTGCCCTGGGCTATCCACGATCGCCCCGTTGGGGCTCAGAACACCGCTCCGCTAGGGGACGGGTCTTTTGAGTCGTAAGGAACCCGTCCCTTAGTCGTGCCAAATGGAACGGGTCTTTTGACTCTCGATCCCGACGGCGTGGGACGACCCACGCGATGGATGCGCCCGCATGGCGGTCTCCTCCGTTTTCGCGGTTGCGGGGACGGGCGGCGTGGGGGGATGGTTCGCGCCTCGCATGAACTTTCGCCCGAACATTCGCATTCTGGCCGTCGCCCTCGCCGGCGCGGTCCTTCCCACCATGGCTGCCGACAAACCCGGATACACCGACACTCCCGTGATCACCGGCCAGAAATGGCGCGTTCACGACGCCGACCGTCCCCAGCCGCGGATCGTGACGCCGGGAGCGTCCTTCAGCCAGGGGGCCGGAGCCCCTTCGGATGCGGTCGTGCTGTTTGACGGCAAGGACCTCTCGAAATGGACCAAGGACGGCCAGGCGGCGCCGTGGAAGGTCGAGGAGGGGTACATGGAAGTCATCGGCAAGAGTGGCAGCATCGAAACGAAGGACAAGTTCGGCAGCTTCCAGCTCCACCTCGAGTACGCGACGCCGAATCCCCCGACTGGAGACGGACAGGGTCGGTGCAACAGCGGGGTGTTCCTACACGGCCTCTACGAGATTCAGGTGCTCGACTGCTACAACAACCCGACGTACTCGGACGGCACGGTCGGGTGCATCTACGGGCAGTGGCCGCCGCTGGCCAATGCCGCCAAGCCTCCCGGCCAGTGGCACAGCTACGACATCATTTTCGAGGCGCCGAAGGTCGAGGCCGGCAAGGTGGTGGTTCCCGCGCACGTCACGGTCATCCTCAACGGCGTCGTCACCCAGCATCGGAAACCGATCCTCGGACCCGTGAGGCACCGCGAGGTGGCCGCTTATGAACCCAACACGCCGACCTCCGGACCGATTGGTCTCCAGGACCACGGCGATCCCGTCCGTTTCCGGAACATCTGGGTCCGGCCGTTGGGCGAGTACGACAAGTAGAGTCGACGGGAGAATCGCGGACTCCGGGCCGCCCGGCCTACCTCCGACCTACCGGCGGCGGCCGCCGAAGATCGAACCGAGCACGCCGCGCAGGATTTCGCGGCCCAGTGTGCTTCCGACGGTTCGGGCGGCGCTCTTGGCCACGGTTTCCGCGAGACTGTCCGGTTGACGACCCCGCGGACGCGCTTCGCGGGGCTCGTTTTTTGGAAGCGACGAAAATCCTCCGGCCGGCGGTGGGGCGCTGGAAGTCGCGGGGGCGCCGCCGCCGAAGAGACTCGCGAAGAATCCCCCTCCCCCACCCGCTTGCGGAGCCGTGCCGGCGGCTGTCGGCGATGCGTGCGCCCGCACCAGTTTTTCGTAGGCGGACTCGCGGTCGACGACCTTCTCGTAGACGCCGGCCACGAGCGATCCGTCGATCATCCGCCGTCGTTGGTCGGGGGTGATGGGGCCAATCTGGCTTCGGGGCGGGCAGATCAAGGTTCGTTGCACGATGCCGGGTTGGCCTTTCTCGTCGAGGCATGAGACGAGGGCCTCGCCGACGGCGAGTTCGGTGAGGACCGATTGGGTGTCGAGATGGGGATTGGGACGGAACGTTTCGGCGGCGGCGCGGATGGCCCGCTGATCCTTGGGGGTGAAGGCGCGCAGGGCGTGTTGAACGCGGTTGCCGAGTTGGCCCAGGATGGTGTCGGGGATGTCCTGCGGGTTCTGGGTGACGAAGAAGACGCCGACGCCCTTGGATCGGATCAGGCGGACGACCTGCTCGACTTTTTCGAGCAAGGCGGGGGGCATGTCATCGAAGAGCAGGTGGGCCTCGTCGAAGAAGAAGACGAGTTTGGGCTGCGGGAGGTCGCCGACCTCGGGGAGATTCTCGAACAATTCGGAAAGCATCCAGAGCAGGAAGGTGGCGTAGACTTTGGGTGCGAGGACGAGTCTCTCGGCGGCCAGTAGATTGATGACACCGTGACCGCGGGTGTCGGTCTGGAGGAGGTCGTCGAGGTTGAGGGCGGGTTCGGCGAAGAACCGGTCGCCTCCCTGTTGTTCCAGGGTCATGAGCCCGCGTTGAATGGCGCCGACGCTGGCGGCCGAGACATTGCCGTAACGGGTGGTGAAGGCGGCCGCGTTCTCACCGACATAGGTGAGCAAAGCCCTGAGATCCTTGAGATCGAGAAGCAGGAGTCCGTGTTCGTCGGCGACCTTGAACACGATGTGGAGGACACCGGTCTGGGTTTCGTTCAACTGGAGGAGTCGCGACAGAAGGACGGGTCCCATTTCGGAGAGCGTGGCTCGGACGGGGTGGCCGCTTTGACCGAAGACATCCCAGAACGTGGCCGGGCACCCGGAATACGCGAAATCGGTGAGCCCGAGTTGGCGGACGCGTTCCTCGATCCTGGGTTTGGGCTGGCCCGGTTGGCTGATGCCGGCGAGGTCGCCTTTGACATCGGCGAGGAAGACGGGAATCCCGCGGGTGCTGAATGCCTCCGCCAGGACCTGGAGTGTGACCGTCTTGCCGGTGCCGGTGGCCCCGGCGATCAGGCCATGCCGGTTGGCCATCTGAGGCAGGAGGAAGACCTCGGATTCGCCGCGACCGATCAGAACGGGATTCGATTGCACGGCCCGGAGTGAAGCAGAAGGGGCAAGGGACCGCACCTCCGGACCGGACAGGTGGGCGGGTGAGCGGGTGAGCGGGTGGGGCGCATCCGAGTTGTCGGCGCTCGCGCGATGAACGCCGGCCAGCGATGCGCGCAGTCGGGGTCGGAATCGGAATCGGAATCGGAATCGAATCGAATCGGACACTCGCGTTCTCAACCGAAATCGGAGGAGCGGCCCGCGCGGCGGCGGGCACGGGGCCTGACATGCCATCGAGGTCGATCGGGCATCGCTTGGGCCGCCCCGACGGGGCTTGGGATACATTTCCCAACGCGTTCTACAGACAGGCCGGTCCTACGGACCTTGGTTCCGTTGGTGATTGGCCGGCATGCGGCCATGGTTCTGGGGCCAGTCAATCCCACGGATGTTGGTTCAAGGGCCGGTCGGTCCAACGGTTGGTGATCGCGGACGAAGGTGGAATGAACCGAGGGTCACCCTGGATTCGGTTGGTGGAAATCGTCGGAAAGCCCCGTCCGGGGCGACCGGTCTATATCCACGATCGGCCCGCAAAGAATCCCAATCTCCGTAGGAGCGGCCCGTTCCGACGGCGTCTCACGCTGAAATCCAGTGACCTCGCCCCATCCAACGAAATCGTCGAGGAACCAAAGATACCGATACCGATACCGATTCCGACCCGGAAACGCGGGACCACCTATAGGACGACAAAGGGACGGGCCGATGGGGACCTCGGGCGAATTCGCGTCCTCCCCGTGGCTCCGCGCCTCCGTGAGAGCCAGGGCCTTTTATGGAACGGCCTTCGTGGGCGACTTGGGCGTCTCGGTGATCTGGAGGACGCGGTCGATCGCCGGACCTTCAAGCACGTTCGTTCCACCGCCGATCCAACGGACTTCGATTCGGTCGATGCGGGTGCGCGGACCCAGCCCGAAATGGGGGACCGAACCGAAGTGACTTTGGTAACCGCGCCCGGCGTGGACTTCGTCGGTCTGGGTCAGGTCACCCGACACGACCTTGATTCGGGCGCCCACGCCATCGCGGTTGCCGCGGGTGCCGCGAAGGCGGACGGAGACCCAGTGGTGGGTTCGCGGCGAATCATTGCGCAGGAGGGTGGGCTCTCGTCTCGCGTTGAGAATGACGGCGTCGATGTCTCCGTCGTTGTCGAGGTCGTCGAACGCCGCGCCGCGACTGCTGAGTTTCACGGCAAGACCGTTTCCGGCCCGCGCCGAGATGTCCGTGAAGCGGCCCCGGCCGTTGTTTTCCAGGACGATGTTCGCGGCCTCGTATTTCGCGGTATCGTCCCAGAGTTCGACGTTGTCCTGGAGGTGGCCGCAGGCCAGGAACAGGTCGCGATCGCCGTCGTTGTCGAAATCAACCAGGCCGTTGCCCCACTCGACTTCGGCGTAGGAACCCGCGCCGGCGCCGGTGGCGTAGGTGGCGTCGGTGAAGAGTCCGCCCCCCTGGTTCCGGTAAAGGATCGCCCATTGTTTCTGGTAGGAAGTCATGTGGAAGTCCGGGCGCCCGTCGTTGTCGAAGTCCGCGCACTCCACTCCCATGGTGCCCTGGCCAACTCCATGCACATCGTAGGCGAGGCCCGCGAGCAGTCCCACTTCCTCGAAACGACCCGTCCCGTCGTTGCGCCAGACAAAATTGGCCATCGCGTCGTTCCCGACGACGAGGTCGGTGTCCCCGTCGTCGTCGATGTCGGCGCCCACCGCGCCCATGGCGGTTCCCGCGAGGGCACCGATCCCGGATTCGCGGCTGATGTCGGTGAAGGTTCCGTCGCCGTTGTTGCGGAAGAGCGCCGACGGCACGGGACCGTAGATCATGGGACCCACGTAGGCCGGGTGGCCGTTGATCACCCGGGTCTGATGGCGCTCGAGGGTGAAGTCGATGTAGTTGCCGACGAACAGGTCGAGGTCCCCATCCCGGTCGATGTCGAGGAACACGGCTCCGGCGCCAACCTTGTTTCCGTTGGTCACTCCCGCTTCCCGGGTGACCTCGGTGAACGTCCCGTCGCCATTGTTCCGATAGAGGACATTTGGGCCGAAATTATTGAGGTAAAGGTCCGGATCGCCGTCGTTGTCGTAGTCCCCGACGGCGACGCCAAGTCCATATCCGGTGTCGCCCACGCCTGCCTTCTCGGTGACGTCGGTGAACTTCCAGTGGCCGTCATTCCGATAAAGCGCGTTGCGGGGTGGGCGCCGGGAATCCGCCGGAACCCCTGGGAGCGGCGCTCCGTTGAGGAAGTAGATGTCGACATCGCCGTCCCCGTCGTAGTCGAAGGTCGCCAGTCCGGACGCAACGGACTCCACGATGTACCGCCGCCCGGAGCCGCCGTCGGTATGGACGAATCGAATCCCGGTTTCCCGAGTGACATCGGTGAATTGGATGGATGTGGATGCGGTGGGCTCTGCCGCCTTGCACGGCAGGGAGAGCGTTGTTGTTGCGACGATGAAAAGCGTGAGCGAGGCGATCATGGCCCACGCCGATGGTCGTACCCACCGAGGCAGGCACCGGGGGACAATCGATCGTGGGAGAATTGAATCCCGCACGGCATCCGCTCCGGCGGATTCTTCGCTCAAGGAGCCGCAAAGGCGCAAAGGCATTGAATCCGATTCTCCCCAAGGGATCCGGCTGATTCCATCTCGGAAACCGACCTGGCAGCGTAGGCGATCGGCCTTCGCCGAATTCCACTTCATCGCCGCGCCTTGGTCTCTCCGCGTGATCCTTCCTGGATCGTCGAGCGCGATTTTTTCGCGGGCTCACCGGCGGGTTCGACGCCTCGGCCTTCCACGATCGTGATTCCCTGGTCGGGGTCGACGTCCCGGACGACCTCCGTTCCGCCGCCGACCCATTTCACGCGGACTTCGTCGACGCGGGCACGGTCGCCGAGTCCGAAGTGCAGCCGTTTTCCGAAATCACTCTGGTAGCTCCGTCCGCTGTGGACTTCGTCGATCTGAGTGAGGTCGCCGGCGACGACGGTGACTCGGGCGCCGATGCCGTCGCGGTTGGTTCGGGTGCCTCGAAGTCGGACCTGGAGCCAATGGGGTCGTTTTGGATTGCCGGCACTCGATTCGTTCCGAAGGACGGTGGGTTCGCGTCGGGCGTTCAGAATGACGGCGTCGATGTCGCCGTCGTTGTCGAGATCGTCGAAGGCGGCGCCTCGGCTGCTGAGTTCCGGGAGCAGCCCGTTGCCACAACGGTCGGACACGTTTTCGAAGCGACCTTGGCCGGTATTGCGGAGAACGACATTGCGGGCGGAATACCGGGTGGTGTCGTCGAACTTCTCGACGTTGTCGATGAGGTGGCCGCACGCGATGAAGAGGTCCCGATGGCTGTCGTTGTCGAAGTCGACGAAGCCGGTTCCCCACGCGACGTGCGGGTAAGTCCCGGCGCCGGCGCCGGAGGATCGCGTGGCGTCCGTGAACATGTCTCCCGCCCCACCCTGGTACAGGGTGCAGAACTGCCGCTGGTAGGTGGTGATGTAGAAATCGAGCCGACCGTCGTGGTTCCAGTCGGCGCACTCGACGCCCATGCTGCCCTGGACGTTTCCGAAGAAGTCATAGGCCAATCCGACGAGCGCGCCGACTTCCTTGAAACGGCCTCCTCCGTCGTTCTGAAGGATGAAATTGGGGCGCAGATCGTTGCCGACCACGATGTCGGTGTCGCCGTCGTTGTCGAAGTCGGCTGCGATCACGCCCATGCCCGAGCCGCGAAGTTCGGACAGTCCCGCCGCGGCGGTGACGTCGGTGAAGGTTCCATCGCCGTTGTTGCGGAAGAGCGCGTTGGAGGTCGGCGGGTATTGCAGGGGACCGACGTAGGCCGGGAATCCGCTCATGTGGGAGGTCTGGTGGGTCTCGAAGGTGAACCCGACATAGTTCGCGACGAACAGGTCGAGGTCGCCGTCGGCGTCCATGTCGATAAAGGCGGCCCCCGCCCCCACGTGATCGCCGACGGCCACGCCGGCCTGGCGCGTCACATCGGTGAAAGTGCCGTCGCCGTTGTTCCGGTAGAGGACGTTCGGTCCGAAATTGTTCAGGTAGAGATCCTCGTCGCCGTCGTTGTCGTAGTCGCCGACGCACACACCCAGGCCGTACCCCGTGTCACCGACGCCCGCCATTTCCGTGACGTCGGTGAACTTCCAGTGGCCGTCGTTGCGATAGAGGGCGTTTCGGGGCGGTGGATCGATCCGGGAACCGGGGAGGGGCGCGCCGTTCAGGAAGTAAATGTCCTCGTCGCCGTCTCCATCGAAATCGAACAGGGCGAGTCCGGACGCCACGGTTTCGACGATGTACCGACGGCCTGAACTGCCGTCGGTGTGGACGAACGTGATTCCCGTCTGGCGGGTCACGTCGTCGAACCGGATCGGGCTGTCGGCGGCGGGAACCGCCGGCAATACCGAGGAGAAAGCGATGAGGGTCAGGGTGACCGCGACCGCAAGGCCTGCCGGGTGGCGTATTTGGGTCGCGGTCGCGCGGCGGAGCATGAGAAAGCGGATTGATACCACGAAGGCACGAAGGGCACGAAGGCGGGGAAGGAAGCGAAAGGGATGACGGCGACGAAGGCGCGGACAGGTGGGCTGTTCGCCGCGCCCGCGGCCTGGGCGTCGAGCGGGAACGCGGCTCATTGGGACTTCAATTCCTGCAATTTCTTCAAGAAATCCCGGTAGAGTGGCCGGTTCGGATCGAGGGCGATCGCGCGTTTCATCGCATCCACCGCTCCGGCGAGGTCGGCGTTCTCGGCGAGGACGGCGGCGAGCAGATGAAAATGAGGGGCGGTGGGGGCGAGGTCGGCCGCTTTTTGGGCGAGGGCCGCGGCTTCCGCTGGGTGGCGATTGGCGCGGAGATAAAGTTCGGCGAGACCGCGATACCCTTCCGACCAGGCTGGGGCGAGTTCCTGGACCTTTCGGAAACTGCTTTCCGCGGCGTCGACTTGACCAAGGCGCGCCTGGAGGCGGCCGAGGGACGCGTGGTTCAGGGGATTTCCGGGCTGTTGGGAGACCAGTTCAGCAAAGGTCTTCACGCCGTCGGGCACGGACTGGGTTCGAACGTAGTGGCCTTCGAGGGCGGCCCGGCATTCCGTCTGGTCGGGGTCAAGATGGGCGGCTCGAAGGAAGAGGGCCGCGGCCTTGGCAGGTTGCTGGTGGGCTCTGTGAATCTGGGCGGCGCCGAGGAGAGTTCGTGCCACGGTCTGCCGGACCAGGGGCAGGCCGGTCCGGGTGTCCTCTTGGGCGCTGCGTTCGGACAGGGCGGCCCTGTCCTGGGTTTCGAGTTCCTGGAAACGTTTGCGATAAAGTTGTGTTTCTTCGGTGTTTCCAAGCCGCTGGCAGGCGGAGACGAGGCCAAAAACAGCCTGGGTATGGTCCGGCACCAACCGGATCGCGGTGAGGAATGAATCCCGGGCGGCGGCGGGATTGCCGGATTGAAGGAGCGCCTGGCCGAGAAGGTAGTGGCTTTCGGCGGGAGCGTGGGGGAGTCGGGTGGCCCGTTGAAGGGATTCCACCGCTTCCTCCGACTTTCCAAGGTCCATGAGGGCTCGGCCCAACGAGTTCAACACCGTGGAACTGGGTGGGCCGTACTTCAGGGCGTCGCGGCCCAGGCGGACGGCTTCTTCCGGATCGCCTTTCTCGTAGGCGATTCGGGCGAGGATCTCGTAGGCATCCGTCTGTTTCGGATTCAGGCTGAGGCACTTCCGAAGAAATTGGGTGGCCTCGGTCGATTTCCCGGTGTTGTAGTACGCCGAGCCCAGGAGGGCGGACGTCAGCGGGTCATCGGGATACACCGCGGCAACTTCACCCGCCACGGTCACGGCTTCCTGTTTCAGGGTTGCCGCCGTGAGTTGAGGATTGGGCTCGGTGGGGTTGGGGATTGGGGCTGAGCGGGTCGCCGGTGGAGGGGCAACATCTAGGGGAAGTGGGTTCGCGGATGCCGTGGAATCGTCCGCGCGGCACGAGGGGAAACCGGAGATCCTGACCATGCATAACCCGCACGCAATCAGAAGAATGAGCATGGATCTGGGCTGCGTCACGAAAGGCCTTCGCGTGATGGCTCGGGGGTGGACGGGATAAGGGCTCTTGGGTGGAACCGGCCCAAAAAGGGAGGATGTGCGAACACTGCAAATCCGGCGGCGATCGGTCAAGCGGGGACGCGATGCCCAAATCCCCTCGTAAGAAACCACGAAGCGCACGAAGAGCACGAAGGGAGAGGCGGAAGCGAGTCCCTGATCGGGATTGACCTGTAGCGGATTGCCGAGGCCGGAACGAATCATGCTTCCTTCGTGTCCTTCGTGCCTTCGTGGTGGGATTGCTTTCTCCCAGGCGCCCCCATCCGGAGATCAGGGCGATGCGATCAAAGCACTAGCAAGATTCGCGTTGACCTCAGGTATGGTTCTCCGCAGTTTTCACGCGGTCCCCGCCGCGAGTTCCGCACCGTGAAGTGCAGCAACCGCATTCGTATGCCCGCCAAAACATTGGGCTTCGGCTTGTCGGTGGGGCGGTCAGTCGAACGAAAACAGCCCGGAGACAAATCATGAGTGTTCTGAGCAAATTCACAAAAAATCGATGGTTGGCGGGCTTCGTCCTGCTTCTATCCATCGCAGGCTTGGCGGCCCGAGCCCAAACAACGACTCCCAACGTCACTGTGGAAGTCCTTGGTGTCGGCGCCGAATTCCTTCTCGGAGGCGACCTTACGGACCCCGAAAACGACGGTTTGGATGCCCTCGATGCGGCGGAAGATCCCTCGTGGAACTGGAAGAGCATCACCTCGAGCCACGAGCCGAACTTCGAAGGCGGCGAAAACTCGTTCAACATCTTCGACAACAAGGTCGGGGGCGGGAACGACAAGTGGTGCTGCGATGACCCGGTTCCGCCGGACGCCCCGGTGTGGGTCGCCGTGGAATTCAATCAGGCGGTCAGCCTCACCCATTTCACGGTGACCTCCGGCAACGACACGCCCGGACGCGATCCGACGGACTGGGCGATCCAGGGTTCGAACGATGGAACGAGCTGGACCGACATCTACCGATTCGTCGACACGGTCACTCCCTGGGGTGACGTTCGGAATCAGGTGGTGAAGTTCACGCTGCCGTTCGCGTCGCAGGCCTACAGCCATATCCGCTACATCGCCTGGGACACGCCCGCGACCCTGCACCAGCTCAACGAGATCGAGTACTTCGGCAGCGTGGGAGCCCCCGAGCCCGCCATCAAGAAAGGCCTCGTGGCGTACTGGAATTTCGACGGCAGCAATCTCGAGGATTCGGTCGGCAACTTCGACGGCACCGCGATGGGTTCCGAAGCCATTCCTTTCGTGAACGGTCAGTCCGGCGCCTACGGAAAGGCGATCCAGCTGAACGGCGAGGACCAGTACGTCGAGGTCACTGGTGGTGAGCCCGACGATCTCGCATTTGCCGGCGGCAGCGTCTCGGTTGCGGGCTGGTTCAAGGTCGCCGCGTTCGACACCGACTGGCAGGCGCTGGTCGCCAAGGGCGAAGGCAGCAACTGGCGGGTCGCCCGTCGCGGCGCCGAAGGCGGCATCGCCTACGCGGGTGGTCTGACCGACACCCCCACGGGCAAGGACGTCAACGACGGTGCCTGGCATCATTTCGTCGCGATCAGCGATCACACCGGCGCCGAATTCGGCACCGCTGTCTACATCGATGGTGTCCGCGACACCATCATCGAAGGATCCGCGGCTCTCGTGGCCAATGGCCTGCGCGCGCGAATCGGTGACAACCCTGGCGCTCCGAGCCGCGAGTTCGAAGGCGCACTCGATGAAATCGCGATCTGGAACCGGGTGCTGACCCAGGGAGAAATCACGGATCTTTCCAAGAATCCGTTGAGCGTCCTCTTGAACGCCATTCCGGGCGACGCCGACAAGGACGGCATGCCGGACGACTATGAGATCCAGTATGGCTTCGATCCGAACGATCCGACCGATGCCGCGAAGGACTTCGACGGCGACGGAGTGAGCAATGTCGACGAGTTCCGCGCTGGCACCGATCCGACGGACCTCACCAAGCCGACGATCGTCTCCGCGGCGACCACCGCTGATTTCACGGGGATCATCCTGACGTTCTCCGAGGACCTGGATCCGGCCACGGTTGTGGCGGGCAACTTCACCATCACCCCGGCGCTCGCGGTGACCGGTGTCAGCTACTCCAGGAAGGTCGTGACGCTCACGACCGCCGCGCAGACTCCCGGTGCCACGGCCTACACGGTGGCGGTCGCCGGAGTGCGGGACCTCTCGAAGAACGAAGTCGCTGCTGGAACCACGGCGACGGTTTACACCCACCTCCTGACCAAGGCGGGCGTGCTCCGCATCGCGTACTGGACCGGTATTGGGGGCACGGCCGTGACCGCGCTCTGGGATGATCCGCGGTATCCCGCCGAGCCGACGGGCGTGGGAACGCTTTTCTCGTTCAACAGCCGGGACTTCTTCCCGACCGACGCCCTCGAAAACTACGGGGCGGTCATTGAAGGTCTCATCACGCCGACCGAGACCGGGAACTACCACTTCTTCATCCGTTCGGACGACGCTTCGCAGCTTGAGATCAGCACCGACGCCACCGCCGCCAATCTGGCGTGGGTCGCCGAGCAGACCGGATGCTGCAATGCGTTCACCGAACCCGACGCGGGCACGACCCTGACCACCGAGCCGATCGCGATGGTGGCCGGACGGAGCTACTTCATCCGCATGACCTACAAGGAAGGCGGCGGCGGCGACTACGGCCAGGTGGCGTGGCGCAAGGAAGGGGTCACAACCCCGGCGGCTGGTTCCCTCCTGCCGATCCCAGGCTCCTTGCTCTCCTCCGCGGTGGATCTTCCGATTCCCGCGGACGGCGTGTGGACGACCCGGACCCCGGGTACCGCGGCCAGGAACGTTGTGCCGAACCCGACGGTGACGATCGTTCACATCGACGGCAAGTCGGCGTGGACCGCCGCGAACGTGAGCATGAAGTTCGATGGCCAGACGGTGACGCCGACCTTTGTGAAGGCCGGAACCCAGGCCACGATCACTTACGCGCCCGCCGGATTGCTGGCGAGCCTGTCGACCCACACGGTGGCGCTCACCTATCCGGATCCGAGTGGCGCGCCCACGACGCTTGAATGGTCGTTCGAGGTCACCTCCTACGGTGGACCGGTCGTCGACAAGGTCGCGGCGCGTCCCGGCCTCGTCTTCGGCGCCGCCAAACAGACCGCCGACCAGGGTGGTCGCACGGGTGCCGCCGGCGACTACGGCATGGACTTCCCGAACGGCACCGGCTCGATCAACGTGCTCGATGCCTCGTTCGTCAATCCCACGGCGGCGACCGACAAGATGTCGGTGGCGCTGTGGCAGAAGGCGACCGTTCGCGCGGGTTCCGGCTTCTGGTTCAACTCCCCGTCGAGCAACAGTTCGACGCGTGGTTTCCAGGCGCACATTCCGTGGAGTGATTCGACCATCTACTTCGACACGGCCGGTTGTTGCGTGGCGGACACGCAACGCATCAACCTGAACATCGACGCCTTCCCTGGCTACACGGGCGATGCGACTTGGTGGAATTCGTGGCACCACTTCGCGTTCGTCAAGGATGGTCCGGAGAAGCGCATCTACATCGACGGCACGTTGTTCCACAACGGTGGCGGCGATCCGTTGCCGAGCGACTTCACCAACCTGATCATTGGTGGCGGTCCCGGCATCAACGACAACCGCATGGCGGGCACGATGGACGACTTCGCGGTCTTCGGATCGGCCCTCACCGACGCGCAAGTGACCTCGCTGTTCAACGGGACCGCTCCCGGTTCCGTGACTGGAAGCCCCAACCTCCTGGCTTGGTGGGACTTCAACGACGCCCCCGTCGTCAACGTCAAGGTGTTCGTCACCCGTTCCGGCAACAACGTGACGGTCACCTCCGAACCCGCCGCTCTGCCGGCCGGATGGGTCCTCCAACTCGCTCCCACAGCGACCGGACCTTGGACCACCCAGGCGGGTGCCACGACGCCGGTGACGGTGCCGATTGGCGCCGCGAACGCGTTCCTGCGCGCGGCCAAGCCGTAATCACGAACCTCGGTCTCCGGCGATCGTGAGGTCGTCGGAGACCTGAAGCGTTCCTTCGATTCAAGAAAGGGACCGGAGCAATCCGGTCCCTTTTGCTTTACGGCCACGGATCGGTCGGCGGATGGGCATCGTTCCCCGCAGGTTGACGTCGAACCTCAGGTTTCCCGGGGTACGTGGTCGTGAATTGCCAAACTCGAACGTCCGTGAATTGCCAAACCCCGAGGTTCGTGAATTTCCAATGCCGAAGGTCCGTAGGACCGACCTGTCTCTAGCCAACGCCCTCCAATGTGTCCCAAGCCCCATCGGGGCGGCCCAACGCCGAGGTTGGTAGCGTTCTGCCTGGGCCGCCCGCTACGGGGCTTGGGGATATTTCGCCCGCCTCGCTATAGACAGGCCGGTCCTACGGACCTTGTTTCAGGGACACGGATCGGTCGATGGATGGGCGTCGAATTTTTTCCTCTTCCGCGCACCGGAAACGTCCAGGACCCCGAATCTCCCTCCCCGTGTCTCCGCGCCTCTGTGAGAAAACTCTCAGACGAATACCATCGCGACCGTGGGCGTTGATCTCCGCGTTTCCGAACGGCACCATCCGGCCATGTCGGCGCCATATTGGATCGTGGGAATCGCCCTGCTTCTTTTCGGTCGGCGGCTGTTTTGGCTTTTTCTCGCAGGGGTCGGTTTCGCGGTGGGAGCCGCATTGTCCGTCGCGTTTCTTGAAGGACAATCGGAGGCGGTGCGGCTGGGAGCTGCGATCGTGCTGGGGATCCTGGGCGCGCTGGTCGCTTTCAAGGCGCAGAAGATCGCGGTGGGACTGGGCGGGTTCCTGGCGGGCGCCTACCTGGGCAATGCGCTCTGGGCCGCGTTTCAGTTTCCAATTCCGGGATGGGTGGCGCCGATCGTCGGTGGAATCCTGGGAGCGATCCTGCTCGCGGCGCTCTTCAACTGGACCCTGATCGCGCTGTCGTCGCTTCTGGGAGCCGCGCTCATCGTTCAGAATGTCGCGATTCCCGCGCCGTGGCCCGTTCCGGCTTTCTTCGGTTTGCTGGTCGTTGGCCTGGCGGTCCAAGCCCGGGGCTATTC